>CAIWAN010000098.1 GCA_903910705.1 uncultured Candidatus Marinamargulisbacteria bacterium | reverse complement strand
AGCGTATCCCAAAGCCCAGCTGTCTTCAGAAAAGCAATCATGTAATCGGACTTGCCCACGCCCCCTTCCGATAGAAAAAAGGGCTTGAGTGCCTCGTAGGCCTCCATCGTTTTCTTTTTGTCTAACGACCAGACCTTATCGTCCATGACTACGCCTCTCTTGGATTGACGTAAAAAGCTCAATCATCTTTTTCTGAAGGGCTTGGTACTCTTTGATCTGGGATTCATAGGCCTCGTAGCGTTGGATAGCCTCTCGATCCTCCTGATTCTTCACATAACGTAGAACGGTTTTGCCCGATTTATGCGTAATCAGATAATAGTAGGGCCCATGCTTCTCGGGGTTCTCTGCCCGCATGCATTTACAGGTGGCTTTTCCGCACCGCTTATATTGCAAACTCAACGACCCTGCCTTCATGTCCGGTGGCGGATTCATCAGTCGCTGATAAAGCGCGTCCTGCTGTTTTCTTAGTGCCACAAGCTCGCCACGACATTGACTCAGCCACTCCGGTGTTTTCGTCATACAGCCCCCATTGCCATCAATTTTGCTCGTATTGCGTACAAAATACATTATATACGCAAGATTTCTAAAAATCAAGCTTTTCGCGTAAATATTATTTTGTGTCGCGTTTACACCCCGATTTTATGGCGATTCAGGAACTTTGGATTTCTTAGTGAAAGAACTTTTCTATTTCTTCTTCGTATGACTAGCCGCAGGGCATTGTTCCTGCAGAAAACAATTAAGTCTTAGTAGCGATGTTAAGCTATTCCTAAACGGATATAAATTCTTTCGTGTTATCAATTTTACGTAGAGAACCAAGAAGCCCATCGATAGAAAGGTCTTCGTCTAGTTCAGGCCAATGAATGCCATAACCAAAAGAATCATATTCGAAGGCAATTCTTTTTTCAGCACTAGCTTGAAATAGAGGCTTTGAAATGGACTTTAAGTCGAAAGAATATTCTTTATTGTCTACAGCTAGATGCATGGTGTCATCTGTAAACCCAACATTTTGTATATGATGATGTTTCATGTTAGCTCCCTAGTTTAGTTTTAAGAAAAGCATTCCAAGCTTTTTTGAAAAACTCAAAATTATCGAACAATATCTTTCGAACAAATCGAGTATCTGCTGCGGACATTTTGTAAGAATACGCTTCTTTTAAATCATAATAGTCTAAATCGAACCAGTATTTGCATTGTTTATCGCCATTCTTACAATGAATATGCATCGGCTCACAGCCTTCATTTGAATAAAAGAAGAAGCGCCATCCATGAACGTTTATCACTGTAGGCATTTGATACAATTATACACTAATCATTCAAATAGTGACTTGATTTTTGGCAATTCCTCATCAAGTTGTCGTTTCAAGGTAATTCTGCTAGCCGAGGGGCATTGTTCCCTTAAGAAACACTCGACACATTTTGGTTTGACAGGAAGGCAAATGTTTTGGCCAAAAACAACGAGGCGTTGATTGTAGGCGCGCCAATGTTTTGCTGGGAGGATCTGGCGAAGCGCCATTTCGGTGGCATCGGGGTCCTTGGTGCTGACGATGCCCCACCGATTGCTGATGCGATGGACATGAATGTCGACACAAATCCCCTCTTTCTCGAAGGCCTCCGTCACCACCAGATTGGCGACTTTTCGCCCCACACCGGGCAAGGTTAATAGGTCATCGATCGTATGGGGCACGTGTCCATTGAATTGATCTTTGAGGATTTGACAGACGGCTTTGATCTGACGCGATTTTTGTTTATAAAAGCCGCAGGAGAACAGCAGCGCCTCCATTTCCTCTATCGGCAAGGCCAAAAGCTCTTCAAGGCTAGAAATTCGAGCATAGAGCCGCTCTGACACCTCCCATGTGGCCTTCTCTTTGGTGCGCAAACTGATAATAGAGGATACCAATATCTTAAACGCCCGTTCTTCGGGGTCGGGAATGTCATGGAGCCTATGGGAAATATACAGTGGCGGCATATCCTGAGTCAGCACCTCGATCTGCGGCAAAATCCAGTCGAGGTCAGTGAGTTGTATCATAGAAAAAAATTATACCATGTTTGACAATACGTATTGCGTGGAATAATAATGTACGTATGAATAGAAAATTAACACTCAGTATTGATGAAAAAGTTTTGGAAAGCGCTAAACAATATTCGGGATTCCATAAAAGGAGTATTTCTGGCCTTGTTCAGACTTTCCTAGCTAGGCTTTCAACATCGACGCCCGATGCTATGTCTAATACCCCCATCACTCAGGAGCTAACGGGCATACTTCGTCTAACCAATGACACAACAAACGAGGCTTACGCTAAACACCTTCTAAATAAATACTCATGAAACCTAAGCTGTTTGTTGATTCCGACATCATTCTTGATCTATTTTTGGCACGAGAACCTCATGTCGAGTTTGCTAAGATTGTGTTTGGACTTGCCGAACAGGGCCTTGTCTCTCTCTATGTTTCTTCATTAATCTTCTCAAACTTAGATTATATTCTTTCTCGACAGCTATCTAAGCCTGTTTCTCGACAAATCCTTCAACGACTAAAACTCCTCGTTTCTGTTCTTAGTGTTGATGCTCGCGTCATTGACTTGGCCCTCTCTTCAGCTTTCAATGACTTTGAAGATGCTATTCAGCACTATTGTGCCATTCAACACCAAATCCCAGTGATCCTAACGCGCAATATTAAAGACTATAAAAAAGGTCGGCTCCCTGTCATGACTGCCGAAGATTACGTTAAAGGGTTGGATCGAGGTCAGAAGGACGGATCATTATCGTAGGCCTTGTAGGGGTTGGCTTGACTCCATAATTTCTCGAATTCTCGATGATAGGCCTTGATCATTTCAGTATCGGTGATGACGAGCAGGTTTTCCTGATTAAAATACTCGGCGTTATTAGTCCAATTATAGGACCCGGTTGTTAAGATGCGGCTCCCTATCAACATAAATTTATCGTGCATGATCCCCCGAACACCGGGCTCGGGCAGGATGCGAACCTCTACATATTTTGAGATCCACGGGATCACCGAAGATTTGCCTTTGTTTTGATCGCGATCAGCCAACACCCTTACCTTTCGACCCGATTTGGCTGCTGCTGAGACAGCAAGGCCCAGCTCTTTGGAGGTAAAGCTATAGATCGCTATGTCAATATTGGCGCTCGATTGTTGGATCAGCCGAACCAGCTCGGCTCGTGCGCCCCCATTGGGACTAAAAAAGACCTGCGTCGAGAAACCTAACGACGAGATCAGAAAAATACCGAGAATGTGACAGCGTATTAGCTTCATTGATGAATATGCCGGATCGCGTACAAGGGAATTATTTCAATATCGCCCATCTTGCCAAAATTCTCTAAGGACAACCGAATACCTCTGGACTGTTTCTTTTCGCTCAGGAAAAGATGCATACTCTGCATTTGACCCTTCGTTCCCGATTTCACCTCAACAGGAACAATTTGATCACCGATTTGAATAACGTAGTCGACCTCTGCTTGACTACTTCGAGCCTCACGTTGCCAATAATATTGAGCAGGTGGCAAATGAGGATTCCCATCCTTAATAAGCTCTAACCCGGCAAAGACTTCGGCGATACTTCCCTTATTAACCATAGGATAGTCATCGGAGACAAGCATTTCACCAATATTATTATTTTGCTCCCGTTGTTGAGCGCCCACATCGAACAGGATAACCTTAAATTGATCTGCCTTTATCTGAGCTCCCAAGGGTATACCAGACGCCGATGTATTAAAAATTTTATAGGCCAATCCAGATTTCACGAGCATTTCAAGGCTATCTTTAAAAAGGGTTGATTTGACAGTAGCATCGATCGTTGCATACTTAAAACGATTCCCCGATTGAAAGGAGATGGATTCGAAGACATCTTGAATGCGTCCAACAGGGGCATTCTTTCGATATTTCGAGAAATCCTGTTTATACGTTAAGAGGATATCATCTAGCAATCTCTGGCAAAGCAACAAGTCGCGAAACTCGACATAATGTTTGACCACATCCGGCATACCTCCAATAATCAGGAATGTTTTTAGGTATTCAAGAATCCGTTTATGGAATACCTCGTCCACAGGGAAATCAGCGCTCGCCTCATCGATGAATACATTTAATTTTGTCTCTCCAAGGGCGTCGATAAACTCCTCAAAGCTTAGGGGATACATAAAAAGCGAGGTAAGTCGCCCTACCCCAAAAGAGGGAATCTCCTCAAGCACAAACTCCAACAAAGAACCCGCCGCAACAACATGAATGGAGGGGAGGTCTTCATAGAAATACCTCAAAGAACTTATCGCGTTTTGACAAACTTGGATTTCGTCAAAGAATAGCAACGTTTTCCCTGATTCTATCGGCATTCGATAATAGGCTGATAGCTTCTCGCAAATCGTTTGAGGGTTTAGATTGCCTTCAAAAAACTTGGCCACGTCTTTATCTTTTTCGAAATTAACTTCTAAAAAATAAGGAAAAGTCGAACCGAGCTGTCGAATAGAATAGGTTTTCCCTACTTGCCTCGCTCCACGAACGACAAGGACTTTTCGATGTTTATTTGTGGCCCAATCAAGAAGATATTGATCAATTTTTCGTTTCATCGTTTTCAGCCTAACTTAAAATCAACCCAATATTACATAAATTTAGCCCGAAAGTCAAACCGATGTCTAGCAATATTTACCCTAAAATCAAATCAAAATTAATCAATTCTTCGACATTTTATACCTCACCCCTATTTTCAATGTTGTAGCAACCCGTCAAATGTGTGAAAATATGCATATCAGGTTGGCGATGTAGCTCAGTTGGTTAGAGCACACGGCTCATACCCGTGGTGTCAGTGGTTCGAGCCCACTCATCGCTACCAAACGAAAACAGGTGAGGCATGGCCACAAAGATTCTGGATTTAAATGGACTCCCCTGTCCCCAACCCACCATAAGATTGACCCTAGAACTAAATACCTGCCAGATCGGTGACACGATAGAAGCCATCGCCGATGCTCCAACATTTCTTGATGATGTCAAAAGTTGGTGTCAACGCATGGAAAAAGAGATGCTTTGGTCCAAGACCGAAGGTCTTCAATCGCGGGTTCTCATTCAAATCTAATGATGTCCACTAAAAATATCCTCATTGGAATCACCGGCGGGATCGCGGCTTACAAAACGCTCGACCTCATTCATCAACTCCATAAAAACGGACATGTTGTAAAAGTCATCTTAACGCCCAAAGCCACCCAATTTGTAACCGAACTAAGCGTCCGAACCTTATCGACATTCCCTGCCTATACCGATACATCTGAGCATGTTGGCGACCCTACCGCCCATATAGAGCTTGCCCTATGGGCCAATATTTTCTTGATCGCCCCGATTACCGCTAACACGATAGCCAAATTAGCCTTAGGGCTTGCTGACAATCTCCTAACGACCAGTGTTCTCGCCTTACCCTCGACGACACCGCTGATGCTTGCCCCCGCAATGAACACCCGTATGTGGGATAATCCCCTCGTCAAAGGCCACCTTCAAACCCTGTCACAAACCTACCCGAACCTCTCCATCATTGCACCCCGTGAAAGCGTATTGGCCTGTGGCGAAACGGGCATGGGCGCTATGGCTACGATCGACACCCTTGTCGATGCGGTAAACGCAGGCCAATGACAAAACGACATCTGCTCATCACGGCTGGCAACACATGGGCGCCTCTCGATGATGTCCGCGTCCTAACGAATATCTTCTCCGGGGAAACAGGGCTACGCATTGCAAAAGCGTGTGCTAAGCGAGGGTTTGACGTAACCGTCATCTTAGCGGATTGTCGAGTTGATCTCGCTGCGTTCAAACATAAGCGGATTCATATTATTCGGGCTATCCTATTTAAAGACTTTTACAAAGCGGTCAAAAAAGAAGTCAAAAAAGAAAAATATCTCGCCCTCATTCATGCCGCCGCTATTTCAGACTTTTTACTTAAGAAACCGCTCAAAGGCAAAATTTCCTCTAAGAAAAAGCTAAAACTTTCGCTGTCAAAAGCACCCAAGATCGCGGACAAGATCAAAACGTGGGACCGTCAAATCAAACTCATCAAATTTAAACTTGAGGCTCGAAAGAATCTCAGGAAGCTAACGAGCATTGCCCTCAAGAGCAAACGGGCCTCACAGGCCAACCTTATCATCGCCAATAAATTGCCGTTCAAGAAAAAACATACTTTTCTTTTGATAAAGTCAAAAACACAGATCAAGCGGGTCAAGGGCAAAGCCAATCTCGCCAAACGTTTAGCCAAAATTTTAGACAAAGAACTACCATGAGGGTTTTGGGTATTGATCCCGGTTATGCCATTATTGGCTATGGCATCGTTGAACTGCGCGGCAATCAGCTGATCTCTATCCACTACGGCCACATTGCCACTAGCGCGAAGAACACTTACCACGAACGGCTATTGGCCATCAATCAAGAACTCCTGACTTTGCTGGAAACGTGGCAACCCGATGCGCTCTCTATCGAGAAGATATTCTTTGCTAAGAATGTCAAAACCGCTATCGACGTGGCCCAAGTTCGAGGCACGTTACTGCTTGAATGCCTAAAGAAGAAGATGACCGTCGAGGAATATACCCCCAACGAGGTGAAACTAGCCGTCACCGGATCGGGCGCTGCCGATAAATCTCAAGTCCAAAAGATGGTCAAAAGTTTACTCAATCTAACCGAGATCCCTAAACCCGACGACACCGCCGATGCCCTCGCCATCGCGATCTGTCATATCCATTCCGCGAAGATCAGAAATTTGAGACAGATATGATACAATAAAAAGATGTTCGCCTATATCAAAGGAAACTTAACGGCGCTTAGCGACAATGTTGCGGTCATCGAAGCGGCAGGTGTTGGCTACGAACTCTTTATCTCCAAGCGAGATGCCACCGAACTTGTCCCCTTTCAGAATCAAGAGGTTCGCCTTTACACATTTCTGAATATTAAAGAGGATTCTCACACGATCTTCGGGTTTTTAACGGCGGAAACTAAACAGGTCTTTTTGACGCTCTTAGATGTCAGTGGCATCGGGCCGAAATTAGCATTGACCTTACTGGCCGAACTTTCACCGTCTCAACTGATCCAAGCCGTCCTTAGCAATAACTTGCCCCTCATTATTTCGGTACAAGGCATTGGCAAAAAGACAGCTGAGCGACTGGTCTTAGAATTGAGAGACAAGTTCAAGAACATGAACTTCATTGGACTTTCTGCCACAGAGGGAGCCCCATCAGTGTCCGTTAACCAACAATTGAGCAATGATATTACCGATGCACTAACCGTGCTTGGCTACAATGGTGGGGAAATTCGACGGATGATCCAATCCCTTTCGGGCGAACTACAGGTGGGACACACGGTCGAATCGGCGATAACCCTGATCCTTCGGAATCAGAGCCGTCTTTAATAACCATTTTTCGAACCCGATCATGAGTCGTCGATATTCATTCATTTCGGTAGCGAGGGGATAGGTATAAATCGTTCTGATGCCGGCTAATTTCCCACCCAAAATGTCCGTAAACAGTTGATCCCCGATCACCGCCGTATCCTTCAAGTTGACACCATGATCTTTGACCAGCTTTTTATAAATAAAGGGCAAGGGTTTGACGGAAAGCATAATGGCGGATGTTTCCAGAAACTCGACGACTTTGATCAGTCGCTTGGTCTTTGAACTATTGGAGACCAGCAGGATCTTAAATCCGCGCTCTTTCCATTCTCGAAGCAGTTTTTTGGCTTTCCAGTCTGGCACAGACTTCGCCCGTTCGCACAAAGTATTATCAATATCGATGAGAAGCGTTTTGACCCCCCAACGCTCGAGATCATTAGGGTCAATCTCATAGACGGACTTCACGACCCAGTCTGGTTGAAGCCATTTTCTAAACCAAGTAATCAGTACGGATTTAAGACGGAACATAACGACCGCATTATATACTAAGACTTAATTGTTTTGCGAACAATTCTAGTCTTAGTTATACTGAGCGACTTGTCGAAGTATAGCACCATCGGCATTATGACTTAGAGGCAATTTCCTTTTCGATGAAACGGATGATCTTCGCATCACCCTTTTCTTTCGCTATAGCAAGGGGGGTCGTGCCTAGCATTGGACTTTGGAGGATAACGTCGGCACCCTCTTTGATTAAGAATCGGATCATGGGCAGATTACCCTCGGCTATGGCATACATTAAAGCCGTAAAGCCAAAAGGCAAGGTCGGGTGATTGATATTCGCGCCCAGCCTTAAAAGCAATCGTGTATGATTGATATGGTCATCGGCAATGGTTAGCATAAGGGGCGTAACCCCTGCTGGTGTTGAAGCGTTGACATCACTGCCCAAACTGACCAATGTTTTAATAATATCGGGAGTTCCTCGACTGACCGCAAAGAAGAACGGTGTCCATCCTTGTTTATCGAGCACATCTAATTTGGCATCTTGCTTTACAAGGAAATCCATCGTGGATTTACTTCGGGCTACAATGGCAAACACCAAGGCCGTCCATCCATAAACATCCGCGTCATAGACAGAGAATTCATGATCAGACCACAAACGTTCCACAAGTTTTTTATTCCCACCCCATGCGGCGAACATCAGCATATTCCGACCAAAACGATCTTTATCAAGGACGTTAGCCCCTTTTTGGATCAGGGTAAGGGCAACGCCACGTCGTCCACGCTTGCAAGCAAGCATCAAGGGCGTACGGCCATAACGATCAAGGGCATGAACATTTGCCCCTTTACTTAGCAACATTTTGACGATCTCTCGATTACCGACCCAAACCGCAAGGTGAAGGGGGGTAAACCCAAATTGGTCCGTGATCTGAAGCTTCGCGCCTTTTTCGATCAATCGCTGCGCGACACCTTTATTACACTCGAAAATAGCCTGCATTAAGGGCGGCCATTCATGAATGAGAGGGCCGTTGACATCCCCACTAAAATCTTTCAGGGTTGAAATGGCATCAAAACCGCTTCCGGCCTTGATCGCATCGGTCAATTCAAGGAGTGTTGGATTCATAATGTCCCTATTATATGAAAGGTTTTCAATAAATCAATACTCATTCGATTATTTAACTGTTTATTAATTTTATTATCGGGCATAAACATTCTATCAATCACTTAGGAGGCAGGCATGGCAAAGAATATGTTCGAAAGAAATTCGCTAAGCTTTGATGCAGAGATCAAGTTGATGAAATTACTCGGTGCTGATGAACGTGTGATCGCTGAACTAATCGATATGAAAGATCATCCCTAAACAGATAATTTATTAACCCGTTGTTGATGACGGCCCCCTTCAAAGGGGGTCGAAAAAAAGGTATCAACGATGGCATAGGCGATGTCTATCGGTGTTGTTCTGGCCCCAAGGGCTAATACATTCGCATCGTTATGTTGTCGTGCCATCGTGGCCGTATATATGTCATAACACAGCGCCGCACGAATCCCTTTCACTTTGTTAGCTGCGATCGAAATCCCGATCCCCGTGCCACATATAACGATCCCTTTATCGGCCTCACCTGTTGCGACCGTCTCCCCCACTTTTTTCCCAAAATCAGGATAGTCCACCGACTCGGTTGTATACGTTCCTACATCGAGGATCTGTGCCTTTAGGGTTGTTGATATATGGGTTTTGATGGCTTCTTTATAATCGATCCCCGCATGATCACACCCTATCGCGATCTTTATCATATTGACTCCTGTTCATCGAGGTAATTATCGGCCGAAATAGCCGCGACCGCACCATCTGCCGTCGCTGTCACAATCTGATAGAGCGATTTTTGTCGGACATCCCCTGCCGCAAAAACCCCTTTTCGACTGGTTTGCATCTGATCATTGGTCATTAAATATCCTGCACCATCGAGGATCAGCTGATCCGATAAAAAAGCCGTATTGGGATGATGCCCGACATAAACAAACATCGCGGACATGGGTAGGACTTGTTGAACCTTTGTTGTCACGTGTTCGATGGTTAAAGTTTGCATAATCCCTTCGCCAGAAACAGACACGGGGGTGTGGTCGAGAATAACCCTGATCTTAGGGTGGTGCATCACATGATCCACGACGTGTTTGTCGGCACGAAAGGCCTGTCGACGATGAATAAGCGTCACGGAACTGGCGGTTTTAGTGAGGAACAAGGCTTCCTCAAGCGCACTGTTACCGCCACCGATGACCGCGACCGCTTTATCTCTAAAAAAAGGCCCATCACAAATGGCACAATAAGACACCCCTCGACCTCGATACTCGTCTTCACCTTGGATACCAAGGGGTTTTGCATCACGCCCCGTCGCAATGATAAGGGCATCAGACTCGATGGACTCTAAATAGGAGAGCGTCACGGTTTGGGATATTTCTGCTAACTGGATCGATTTAACCCTGTCGGTTACGATGATAGCCCCCATCGCTTTGGCCTGCGCCTCCATTTGACGGCTGAGTTGCGCACCACTTGTGCCTTCAGGCCCCGTGCCAGGATAGTTTTCGATTTTATCGGTTAACGTCTGTTGACCACCCGGAACAGCGCGCTCGACAAGGACAACTTTTCGACCGGCTCGACAAGCATAGATCGCGGCTGTTAGGCCAGCTGGGCCGGCTCCAAGAATGGTGATATCGGTTTTCACGGGGCTATTATACCATCCAGATCAGGCCCATGATATAGATCATCCACTCGCGGAACCAACTGTCGAATACGTTAAAGTAGAGCAACACGAAGATGAGGATAACCCCATATTTCTCGAAGAGTTGAAATGTCGGTTCCCATGATTTAGGAAGGAACGGAATAAAGATCCGAGATCCGTCTAACGGAGGAATCGGAATAAGGTTAAATAAGGCCAACACACTATTGATCACGATCACTTGGATCATCGCCTCGATAAGCAGAAGAACGGAACCCGATTCACTGGTTAAGATAAGATTTTCTTTCACTTGGGAATGCTGCGTCATAAACGTGTGATATAAGTCGATACCAATGACCGAAACCAAGCTATGCAAACAAAACATCGCCGAAACGACCAAAACCGCGTTCATCAAAGGGCCAGCCAATGAAACCCAAACGATATCCCATTTTGGATGACGCATATGGCTGGCATTGACGGGAACCGGTTTTGCCCAACCGAATAGAACCGGAGAATGAGAAAGCATGAGCATTAGAGGCAAGATCACCGAACCGACCCAATCGATGTGTCGGAACGGATTCAGCGTCAAACGACCGTTTCGTCGAGCCGTATCATCACCGGCCAGAAAAGCAACAAAGCCGTGAGCAACTTCATGTAACATAACAGAAAGGATCAAGACAATTAACGTTAAACCTAAGATCATCATTATGCCCTCGGATGTGATAGATCAAAGATCTCGTGCAGACGCTTCGTGCTGACTGACGTATAGATCTCTGTTGTAGCAATATTACTATGCCCCAACAACTCTTGAATATAGCGAAGGTCCACATTCTGATCCAATAACTGCGTCGCAAAGGAATGGCGAAGTTTATGAGGGCTCATCGTCTCGGAAATACCCAGTCTTTTTTGAGCGTTTTTAAGGATCGACCAGACTTGTTGTCTTGTAAGCGATTCCCCTGAACTTTTTTGAAAAAAGACCATCGCGTCAGCATGGGGACGTTTTGATTCATAGTCCAACAACAATGATTTGAGTGCCGGAACCATAGGGATCATCCGTTCTTTGCCCCCTTTTCCCTTAACACGGATCCAATCCTCCGAAAGATTAAGCGCAGATCGCTCGAGACTAACCACTTCTGAAACGCGCATCCCTGCGAAGTACAACATCCCCAGCATCGCCTGATCTCGATAGCGATTGATTCGATCTTTTTCGTCGAGTAGCTGATGAACCCCTTTTGCAGAAACCATTTTGGGGAGACGTTTTTGGAATTTGGGGTATTCAATATGAATACTAACATCGTCTTTCAACCAACCTTCTCTCAAAGCAAATTGGATAAACACACTCAATGCGGCTAATTTTCGATTCGCTGATGTTTTTTGATAAGCTCGCTTTTTGATCGCGATAAAATAACGGTTTACAGCCTCAAGGTTAATCGACTCTACCGTGTTGATCTGGGTCCATGTTCCGAATTGTCTTAAGTCACTTAAGTAGGAGGACTGGGTGTTTTGGGAATAGCCCCGTTCATAATGAAGGAATTGCTCAAAACGAGCAAAAGCCTCAACGAGAAGCATAGGACTTGAGGATCATTTCATTTTTCTTGTTCAAACTAAGCATTAAACGCGTCCCCTTTGGGGGGGCATTCGTTAATAAAGCTTGGGCCAGAAAGTCCTCAATATCCCGTTCAATGATCCGTCCCAACGAACGTGCACCATATTGCTCGAAATCGGATTCGGCGATGATCTTGGCTTTGAGGGGTTGGCTGATATCGAGAGAAAGCGCTTGTTCGGCTAACCGTTCTTCGATATTGCGGATCATCAAATTAAAGATCCCCAGCATATCCTCTTTTATAAGCGGTTTAAAAACCACGATCCCACTTAAGCGATTAATAAATTCAACTCGGAAATGATTTTTCACTTCAGCAACGACATTTTGTTTAAGGGTCTCATAAACACTGTCGATATTCGATGAACGAAAGCCTAAATTCTTGAGCTGAGCCGATCCCATATTGGTCGTCATGATAATTAAGCAATTTCTAAAGTCGATCTTTCGGCCCTGACTGTCGGTCATGATGCCTGAGTCCAATATTTGAAGAAGAACATTAAAGATCTCGGGATGTGCTTTTTCGATCTCATCAAAAAGGATGACCGAATAAGGATTGCGTCTCACTCTATCGGTTAATTGTCCGGCTTCATTATATCCCACATAGCCAGGGGGAGCGCCGAGCAGTTTTGAAACATTGAACTTCTCCATGTACTCACTCATATCAAAGCGGATCAATTTGTGACGATCCCCCAAGATATATTCGGTTAGGACATTCGCAAGTTCGGTTTTGCCAACACCCGTGGGGCCAGAAAAGAGAAACGCCCCGATGGGACGGTCGGGGTTTTTCAAACCTGAACGAGCCCGTTTTAAAACGCGGGATATTTCTTGAATGGCCTCCTGTTGTCCAATAATCTTCTGTTGCAATACAACGTCCATATCTAGGTATTTCTGAGTTTCATTTTCCTTGAGTGCGGACACCGGCATTTTTGTCCAATCGGCAACAACACGCTGGATATCTTCTTTTCTGATCTTAACGATATGAGCCCCTTTTTTGGCCATCCATGATTCTCGTTCATCACGGATCCATTTCTCGAGTTGGTCGATCCGGTCACGGTATCGAGCCGCTTTTTCATATTCCTGATTGCGTACCGCCGCGATCTCATCTTTTTTTACGGACTGTAATTCTTTTTGCGCGTCTTTGATATTGTCCGGCAAGGAAATCGATTGGATGCGAACCATAGCAGCCGCTTCATCGATCAGATCGATCGCTTTATCGGGAAGAAATCGATCGGTAATATAACGTGCGGACATATCGACAGCAACTCGAATAACCTCATCATCGATATCGACGCGGTGATAAGCCTCATACTTATCTCTTAGACCCTGAAGAATAAGGATTGCTTCGTCCTTGCTCGGTTCCGAAACATCAATTTTCTGAAATCGACGTTCCAGTGCCGCATCTTTTTCGATGTATTTTCGGTATTCATCGATGGTTGTGGCGCCGATACATTGTATCTCGCCACGAGCCAACGCAGGTTTTAAAATATTGGCGGCGTCCATCGCGTTATCACCCACAGACCCAGCCCCCACAACGGTATGTAATTCATCGATGAACAAAATGATCTGGCTATTTTTTGAGGTGGCCGCATCGATCAATCGCTTGAAGCGTTCTTCGAAATCACCTCTAAATCGGGTCCCCGCTAATACCGACGATAATTGTAACTCGATCACGCGTTTATGCTTGAGATCCTCAGGCACTTCGCCGCTGATGATCGCTTGGGCAAGCCCCTCAACGATCGCCGTCTTGCCGACCCCAGGGTCGCCAATAAGAACAGGGTTATTCTTCGTTCGGCGGGATAATATACGAATAATCCGTTCGACCTCTTGATCGCGACCAATAACGGGATCAAGTTTGTTCTCGGATGCTAAACGTGTCAGATCGCGGCCAAATTGAGTAAACACATCATTCGAGGCACTCCCCTCTTGGACGGGTACCGATTGCATCCCCCCGCCGAATAAACGATGGATCTCATCATCTGGATCGGCCTTTTGAGCGGTGGCTTGGAACAGGTCCATCATCATACTGAGGGTAATATTCTTTTTATTGAGATAGATGGCGGCAAGTCCCTCAGCCTCGCGGAGCAGTCCGATCAGAATATGCTCGGGCCCAACATAGGTACTTCGGAGTTCGCGAGCACTGAAATAAGCCAATTCAAGGACTTTTTTGGCGCGAGGACTTAATTTTATACTCTCAGGGGGTTCATGATTCCCTTCACCTCGGCCCATCATCGCTTCAAACTCAGAAAAGAAATTTACAATATCAAGATTCTGATCGAGGAATAGACGATAAACGACACCCTCTTCTTTGATTAACGCTAGGAGTAAATGGCCGGTATCTAAAAGCTGATGCCCTAAACGAGAGGTTTCTTCTTGAGCGAGAACAAGCACTCGCTTTGCGTGTTCACTAAACATCTCAAAGATTTTATCAAAAGAAGGCTGACTAAATTGCTTTAATAAGGAGTCGATAATAGGCGGTAAATTTTGTTGCGCTAATTGATCGAGAAACTGGGGCGGAAGGATCATTAGATTTTGCTCTTGAGCACAAACGGGACAAACATGGAGGACTTTGTTGACCCCATTCATATTTGAAGTAATGGTGATGCTTGCTGGACGCTGTTTGCAAACTTCACAAATCATATATTGATCGCCTCTCTCATCCCTTTTATCGCGGAGGAAAGCCCTAATAATACGGCATCAGAAATGATACTATGTCCAATATTTAATTCTTCTATTCCATCCATTACAGCAATGGCTCGGACATTTTCACGATTTAGGCCATGACCTGCATGAACACGGAGACCTAGGCTAGTGGCTAACTGGACGGCCTCTTGTATTCGCTCCAATTCATGGTCTTGATCATCACCCGATGCATTGGAATAGGCGCCTGTATGGATCTCGATACAAGGGGCCCCCACTTCAACGCTGGCTTGAATTTGTCGATGATCAGGCTCGATAAATAAACTCACCAATATGCCAGCATCAGCAAACTCTTTACAAATGGGCACTAAAGTTGGGATCATCCTAGCAACATTAAGTCCACCCTCCGTGGTGACTTCCTCTCGACGCTCGGGAACCAACGTCACTTTGTAGGGCTTGATCTGAAGAGCAATTTGAATAATTTCTTCACAAACAGCCAATTCGAGATTAAGGGGAACATGGATCGATCCTTTGATCCGATAGACATCATGATCTTGAATATGCCGACGATCTTCTCTCAAATGAATGGTGATGAGATCGGCGCCTGTCTCCTCGGCGATCAGGGCGGCTTCGAGCGGATCCGGCATCCGACCGCGTCGGGCTTGACGAAGCGTAGCAACATGATCGATATTAACCCCTAGAATAAGTTGCGGCGTCATTATATAAACTGGGTCTTAACGGCGGCCCCAGCCTCATCTAATCCCAAAGCACGAATCGCTTTACTATTTATCCCAAGTGAGATATCCGAAACCCCTTTATCGTGCCGAACCACTTGAACGACGATGCTCCAGTCTTTATGCGGATTCAGAACTCTCATTCGTGTTCCTATAGGAAGAAACGGGTGGCTTGCAGGAAAAATAGCACCGAAAGCCTGCCCTGCAACATCTGTCAGCTGGACATGGTTGATCGGTTTGAATTTCACTTTTGCTTGCATCGGAATCGCGATAGGGGGAGAGCCATTATCGAGCTGTATCGATTTGGCAAAATCTTTGAGTCGAGCAAGGCTATTTTGTCTCTTTTCATTAAGCAGTGTTTCGGCTGAGGAAAGAACCATCAACGTTGAGTCTTGCCAAACAATCTCAGAGCCACCTTTCGTCGTTGAACGAACCAGAATACTCTCCGGATCATTTCGCAGTTCGGACTGCTCGATAAGCTTGGCCACAAAAGAATAGACTCGTTTGGTCGTCGTGGGATCATTTCCCAAGACACAAAGATATTCTCGATTATTTAAATATAATGAAAGCGAATCTTGATCCCCCTCATGATTACGAATGACCTCATAATCAAAGGGGTACAAACAAGAGGTCAAAAAACAAAGAATAATTAATAAGCGCCACGCCATCGAATAACCTCCACGATCGTCTTAATAATGATCTTAACATCAAACCCAAGAGACCAGTTATTAATATAATACAGGTCATACATTAATTTTTCATCTGTTCGGGTTGAAAGCGCGGCTCGACCATTGATCTGAGCCCAACCGGTTAGTCCCGGTAATACACGGTGGCGTTTATCGTAATCAGGGATTTCATCCCTAAATTGATCAACAAAAAAGGGGCGCTCGGGTCGTGGCCCCACCAGACTCATCTCACCCTTAATAATATTAAATAGCTGGGGAAGCTCATCCAGCGAGGCTTTTCGCAAAAAAGCACCTAAGCGTGTTGCACGATGAGACTGATCTTCGGTATGAATAACGGGGCCAGAGTGTCGTTCAATGTCGACAGGCATCGTTCTGAACTTAAGCATCAGGAACGATTTCCCATTAAGTCCCACACGTTCTTGCTTATAGAGAATTGGCCCTTGCCCCTCTAACTTGATCAAAACACTAATGATCAGCAAAATCGGGGCGATCATGATCGTGATCGTCATCGCCATCGTAGCATCAAGGATTCTTTTTAATATATTCTGAAAGGGATTTAGTGAATTAGCGCGAATGGTAAATAGGGGCAATCCGATGTCATCATTGGTCTCGATCCGACTGGTCACGACATCATAGAATGAAGGAATCATCCACAAGGATATCCCTTGATCGATCAAGGGATCGATAATGGATGATAGTTGAGCTCGGGTCAACTCACGGGTCGCTATATATAGGCCAGCGATATGCTCTCTTTCGATCACAGGCAGAATCTGATCCAGTTCACCTAAATATTGATAGGCTTCTTCTAAGGAATAGAGCAGCTTTTTTGGTGAAGGCCCCATCGCCCCAATCACTTCATAATGATGCTTTCGATCGCGGATCAAGCGTTCATACACCGTTTGACTCAGTTCATCGGTGCCAATGACCATCACACGAATTCGAGATTTGCGACGACGCCAAGCCCCCCATCGAAAAGCAAGGTATCGAATGATTATGATCCCAAAGGTTGAAATTAGAAAACCATATAAAAGAACCGACCGTGAACCGGGGAAAACCTGAAAGATCATCGTACTCGCCATAATGAGGGAGCTGGCTAAAACGCCTGCCAGAATAATATTAATGGATTCATCAATTCCTGCCAAAATACCCCGTCGTTGCCGATAACCATGAAAAAGAATAATGGAAACGATCCAAATAAGGGAAATTAAATATAAGGACTGGATATAGGGTTCAACGCTTGCCTGAGGATAGTAATTCCCATAGGCGAAAACCATGGAGGAATACATTTTGAACTTAAACTTTAGAATATAAGCCGTTAGATACGCGCCGTTAATGACGAGCAGGTCTGCAACAACCAGCAGAAAAAGTCGGATCATCGGTTTCGGTATTGCTGTATCATTTGAATCTTTTCAAGGTCGGAACGAGCTTTTTGATCTTCTGGATGGGATTGAACATACCGTTTGAGATTGTCGATACTGCTGTTATAAAGTCCTTGGCTATAATTAATATAGGCCATGTACTTGTTAACATCCCCCATTTCTGGGTCGATCATCGCTGCTTGTCGATAGGCATAAACAGCCAGATCAGACTGACCATCTTGTTGATACGCCACACCTAGACCCCGCCAAATTTTCGCATCATCGGGGTGCATCTCAAGCGCCCATTTAAACATGTCAATCGCTTTTTTGAACTCTCGTTTGAACATGTACAACTCAGCAGCTCTAGAACGATAACCATTAAAATCGCCCCCTTTCACCCAATTACTATATGTTCTTGAAGAAGGGTCCATCTCTTTACGGTCCGCACTTGCCATCATTTCAAAATGCTCTAACGCAATATCATATTGGCCACGTGCGATATCGATCTCGGCCATATTATATAAGGCTTCGACAAAAACATTATCAAGCACCAAGCATCGCTCATATAGACGATAGGCTTCATCTACCCGTCCTGATCGGTGAACGAAGAAAGCTTTCGACATGATAAATAAGGGATTCTTCATGTCGATACTGGCCGCGGTACTATAATCGAGGTCCGCTGCATTGAAATATTTTTGTCGTCTAGCAACGTCTGTTTGAAGATTCATTAACCCCAGATCAATAGAAGCAACCCCGCTCCAAAACCAAGGATTGGTGGGGTTGATCTTAAGCATAAAATCGTAAGCTTTCCGAGCCTTCAATAACCATTGTTTTTGTTCGTCCGGTGTCTGCGCCGCTCTCGACATTTCTTCATAATTTCGAACTTGGGTGATCATGTAGTAGGTCTCCCAAGGTGCGAATTTCATAGCCTTGGCGAGTGATTGCATGGATTCGGTGTATCGTTTATAGGTATTCTCAACAAATCCTTTTCGATAATAGAACTCAGCCATCCATGGACAAACAGCCTGCCAAAGGCCAACCCCAACGAGGATACTGACAACGATGACAATAATAAGTCGTGTGTCTTTAGCGAGAATTATCTTTTTTTCGGTCACTTTTTTGTTCACTTTCTCCAAACTGGTTCCCTAGCCCATAATATCCAATTGCAAGACCTACCCCCATCAACATATAGTTTAGAGAGGTGGTTGCAACAACACCAAAGTTAAAAAGGACTTGACCTTGATAAAAAAGAAAACCCGCCAACGTCCCTAACATCAAGAAAAAAGAAGGATTCTTCCGATTTTTATACAAGTACCCCAACATCAAATATAGATAGGTACCGATAACCAGTACATATCGAGAAATGAGCCCCAGAAAACCCGTAGAAGCAAAGGTGTTTACATATTCATTATGAAGGCGATCAGGCGTTAAGTTGTAGCCCCCTTCAAGCTTGGCATATTCAACACGACGATAGAAGGGATACATTTCTTTGATCGTATCAGGCCCCGTTCCTAATAAGGGATTCTTAAGTCCCCACGCGATACCACTCTTCCACATGCTCATACGAGGGGATTTACCCGAAACCGCTTCGGACTTATAGGTTGCGGTCTTACCCTTTGCAACATTTAAAACGTTTAAGGATTTTTCGCTGGAGGAACTCGACGAAAACTTCTTAACCAAGGCATGTTGAGGAATAAACAAGATGGCCAACAAACAAACCAAAAGGCCGCCACCTACGATGACGAGAGATCTATCCTTAATCTTATGGTAGGCCAAAACCACCCCATAACCCAATGCTACAAAAAGAAGAAACATTAAAAAATCGGACGTATTAGGGGAAAGCGGGATAAACCCAAATCCGACCAAAGTCACAATGATCATTTTATTTTTCACGAAGATACTTTCCTCTTGATATGTTCTCTTGTGCGCCCAGTACAAAATTGCCAGAAGAGAGACATAGACGAGGAACATCCACTCATTGGTGGAAACTAGTTGGATCGTGTACGCCAAAGCAATGATCGAAAATCGTTCAACGAGATTTAAGACACCTTTTTCGCGATAGACCCAGAACCCATAAGCACCGGCAACAACCAGCAAAAAAGGAATCGTGATCAAGGGTTTAATTTGAACCATATTAAATAGGAACATCACATAAATAAGACCGACCATCCCGAGGGTAATAAAGAAATCCAGAAAGTACTGTTTCTTGGTCTTATCAAGAAATACTTGACTAATAAACATCAAGAATACGGTGATCGCGCCCTGAAACCCCAACCAAGTCCCTCGGCCCCATGAAGCGAACATGGCATAATAAACGATGGACGTCAGGACGAAAGCCATAAAATATAAACTATGAAACTGCCATGACTTAACTCGATCTTGGAAAAACTTGACTTGGATCATATAACCGAAAACCAGCAAGATCATCATCCCGACATAGGGACCATAGTGAACAGGGTTGTTAATACTGCCAAAAGCGCGCGATGTCGCATCAGCGGACCATTGCATAAAATCGATACCGTTCATTTGAAAAATACCGTAAAAGGCGCTCATAGAGGCCGAAACAATAAAACTAAAGAATATCCAGTAGAATAACCGAAGTGAATCCACCAATTTAGCGAAAATAAACACAAGGACGACATAATTTAGAACTGAGAAAATGCCTTCCCATCGATCATACGCCCCGATCATACTCACATAGATATTTCGGCTAAAGATCGTCGATAAAATATTGACGACAACCCAGACGAGCATGGGAATCTCGAGGCCTGTCTTGTACCACTTGATGCCCAAAAAGGAATAAAAAGGTTTGTCGGCATAAGCGGGGTCGACGTCGGTAGCATCATAATCGACAAGGAGCGACTTCCATGTCCATAAGCCCATAATGAGCAACGTGGTTACCCGAAGTAACAACATTTTATTGACCTCAAAAACACTCCGAGTGATGGATGTAAAGAAAATAGGGATCCCAAAAATGAGAACAAGGAGTAGTCCGTTGATCGCACGCTTAACCGGGTGAACCTTGGTCTCCGTAAAGAAATAGGTACAAAAAAGAGAAACAACAATAAGGATCTCGGTCAACAATAAATGATCGCGAATGAATTGTGTAATCGTCATGGAATGCCCGTATTATAGAATAAAAAATGCCCGCTGTCAGCGGGCATTTTAATTATCTATACACTAAAATACGAAACGGAATTACATCATTCCGCCCATACCTCCACCCATTCCACCACCTGGGGCAGCCATCGGTTTTTCCTCTTCTTCCTCGGCGATCAATACAGACGTCGTCAGAAGCATCGAAGCGATACTGGCTGCATTCTGTAAGGATGAACGCGTAACTTTAACCGGATCAACCACACCCGCTTTGAAAAGATCTTCATACGTGAAGGTTAACGCGTTAAAGCCAAAATTGTCCTTCAGTTCTTTAACTTTTTCGACAACCACAGCACCCTCAAGCCCTGCATTGAAGGCAATCGTTGACAAAGGCGCTTCAAGGGCCTTCTTAACGATAAGCACTCCTTGTTTTTCGTCGATATCGACAATGCCTTTTTCAATCTTTTCAACAGCTGCGATAGCACGGATAAGAGCAGTTCCACCGCCCGCGACGATCCCTTCTTCTACTGCTGCACGCGTAGCCGATAGGGCATCCTCAATGCGATGCTTCTTTTCTTTGAGCTCGGTCTCGGTTGCGGCACCGGCCTTGATCACCGCGACACCACCCGACAACTTGGCTAAACGTTCTTGCAACTTTTCTTTATCGTAAGTCGAATCAGAAAGCTCAAGTTCTTTTTTGATCTGACTGATCCGTGCTTCGATATCGGCTGCTTTACCCGCGCCTTCAACGATGGTTGTGTTTTCTTTGCTGACACGAACCTTCTTCGCACGGCCTAACATGTCGACATCGGCGTTCTCTAGCTGAGTGCCGGTTTCTTCAGAAATAACCGTTCCACCTGTCAAAATCGCGATATCTTGGATCATGGCCTTTCGACGATCACCAAACCCTGGCGCCTTAACCGCAACGACATTCAAGGTTCCACGAAGCTTGTTCACAACGATCGTTGCGAGGGCTTCGCCTTCTAAATCTTCGGCGATGACGAGCAACGGACGCCCCATGTTCACGACTTTCTCAAGAACAGGGAGTAGATCTTTGATCGAGGAAATTTTCTTATCGGTAATAAGAATATAGGCGTCTTCGAGATTCGCTTCCATGCGATCACTGTCGGTGATCATATAAGGAGAAACATAGCCCTTATCAAACTGCATGCCTTCAACCACTTCAAGGGTGGTATCGATCCCTTTTGATTCTTCAACGGTAATCACACCATCTTTACCCACTTTGTCCATGGCATCCGCGATCAACGCACCGATCTCATTATCATTATTAGCAGAGATAGCCGCGACTTGCGTAATGGCTTCTTTTTTCTCAACTTTTTTGGCACGAGCCAACAAATCAGCCGTAACAGCCTTTACCGCAGCATCAATCCCCTTCTTAACGGAAGAAGGATTCATCCCACGATTAACACTTTTCAGACCTTCTTTGAAGATCTCGTAACCTAAAACAGTGGCCGTCGTTGTTCCGTCGCCGGCAACGTCATTGGTTTTAGAGGCAATTTCTTTAACCAGCTGAGCGCCCATATTCTCGAAAGGATCTTTTAGTTCGATCTCTTTGGCAACGGTAACACCATCTTTGGTGATTGTGGGGGAGCCCCATTTTTTCTCAATAACAACATTATGACCTCTGGGTCCAAGGGTAACCTTTACAGCATCATATACTGCTTTTGCCCCTTCGTTGAGGTACTTCCACGCTTCTTCATTGTAAGAAAGTTTCTTTCCACCCATCTTGATCGCCTCCTCTTATTTCTTAGCTAGAATATCGCTCTCAGAAAGAATCAAATATTCGTCGTCATTCAATTTAATTTTGGTACCCGAATAGCCTGCATAGACAATAATGTCGCCGACCTTCACGTCAACCGCGATGATCTTACCTTCTTCGGTCTTACGACCCGGCCCAACAGCAACGACTTCACCCTCATTGGGCTTGTCTTTTGCAGTATCAGGAATAAGGATCCCACTTTTTGTCTTTTCCTCGCCTTTACTGGGCTTAACCAGTACTTTATCGCTTAATGGCTTTAACATGATTCTCTCAACCTCCTTTTAATCTTTTAGCACTCGGCTAGCAAGAGTGCTAATATCGATTACTATAATATAAACATTTAGTCGTTGCAAGTGGTTTTTCGGGGTACAATAGATAGACGATGAAATTGATCATTATCTATAAAAAAACGGGGGCGCTGAGCTATTTAGGGCACCTTGATTTTCAACATTTATGGGAACGCCTGTTGCGCATTAGTCAACTCCCCCTTGCTTTTAGTGAAGGGTTCCATCCGATCATCAAGATGAATCTTTTGCAGCCCCTATCAGTCGGCATGGATGGGCTTCATGAATATTTACACCTCACCCTGACTGAACCACGGGATCGGAAAGAGGTGTTGGAATCGCTTGCTTCGATCGTACCTGAAGGATTATCCATTATAAAGGCGTCCGAGACTCGATGGACAGCGAAGCAGTTCCATCAACGAAAATCCTCGCTCCTTCTTGACTGCACATTCAAGGATACACTAGACATTCCTGAGGGTCTCGTGTCAGCGCCAATCAAGTCGATAACCGCGATATCCACTCATCAATGGCGTGTCGAACTCGAAAATACCAGTCAAGAGCAAACAAATTTCTCTCGACTTCTATTAACACGCGCACCAACCGTTGATATACTGAAACTAACGAGGGTTCGTTTGAACTATCGTTAGTAAAAAACATGATGATTACGACCATTCTTTTGTTAATTTGTATAGGACTTATAGCTGCACTCATGGTGCTGCAAATTCTTCAACGCCTTTCATCCAAGCGCTTACAATTCTTTCTCGATGAAGCGCTATCAGGAAATTCTCTATTAAGATACAAAGACTCTCAGCCGTCTGTTTTTCGTCAAATTGGAGAGAAGGTCAACGGTATCATACAAAATCTCATCACCGAAACCGAACTGATCGAAAACAAGCTTCAAGAGAAAAATATCTTGATGCACCAGTACATCCAATTGCTTCTCTCGATCCCAACAGCTTATTCTATCGACGAACTGGTCAATCGGATGATCGAAGGGATCTATAAAATCTTTCGTACCGAGATCATTGTGATGGCCTATTCTCAAAACAATATTGAACATCTTTGTTGGCATCAAGTTCTTCGAGAGGATATGGAAAGAACAGGGCATTCGACTCAACCCGCCGAAAGGGTCTATCCCTCACAAATAAACGCCAAGAATACTTTTGATGATCATGACCAGGCAGCGACACTGGTTCCTAACTTGGGACACTATTTCAATTTACTCCAAATCCCCGTCATTCTTGATGACAATGTAATTGGAACCCTTCAGATCGCCAATAAGGTCAATCATCAGGACTTTGACGAATATGATCTTGAGATCGGCCGAACCATTAGCATGGCCATTGCCAATCAACTTCGGATCATCTCTATCATCGAAGAAGAAAAAGGGGCTACTGAAAAACTGAGCACGATTATTGATAATATTTCGGATGCCATTATGATCACGGATGCTCAGAACCATTTGGTATTAGAGAATCCCGCTTCTCGCGATCTTTTCTCACTCAATCCCGTTAAAAAGACGCTGCTATTAGAGAAGATCCTATTAAGCCCCAACCATCAATCCATCAATCTCGTCCTGTTCAAGCCGGAGCGCGTGTTATTGTTAGGGAAGATCTCAACCGTCCTAACCCCTCTCGGCACGCTAGATAAACATATCATCTCTTTTCGAAATGTTACGGATGCCAAGCAAAAAGAGCGGGAGAAATCAGAGATCCTCTTCTTAACCGCCACCAAGATGTATCGCCCCCTCCTTAACCTTAAGAAAACAAAAGAGCTCTTCAAGTTCTCGAACGATCCAACCATTGAGAAAAAGTTGACCGATGAGATCAGTATGGTATTTGATCTGCTCACTAAAGTCATTTTTTATACCGAGATCGAATCAGGCCCGCTTCGTTTGGCAAAGAAACCCAGCAATATTAATGATATCATCGACAAAGTCATTGAAACGCTAGGCGCTCAATTGGTTCAGGGCAAAATCAAGATCAAACTTGATCTTGAACCCGATATCGAGAAAGTGCTGATGGATCCTGGACGTATCGAGGAGGTCGTTAACAGCATTTTGCAATTTATCATCAAGACACCGACCTTAAGTGGCACTCAAAAAGAAATGACCCTCTCCACTCGAACGCGAAATAGCGAAGTGCTTATGCTTGATATTTTCCATGCCAAGTTTGAATTTAATCGTATGGAGATCCTTGAGCTTACCAACAAGAACATTCAGGTAGAGAAGTTCATGCAAAGCGATCAGGATCTTGAAGATCTCAACCTCAACTTTGCCTTTGTTAACCATGTTTTAAAATCACATGGAGGAAGTTTCTTGGTAACGTCGGAGCCGGATATTGGCACGTGGTATCGTATCGGGATCCCCATCGTTTAGAGGAGACATTTAATGGCCGATAAAACATTACTTATTCAGCTCCCTTGTGAACCGAAACAGGTTCGAGAAGCCCGAAAATCCTTGAGGGATTTCTGTCTTGACCTTACCTTCTCCGAAGAAGATATCGGCAATATTGAACTGGCCCTTAACGAGGGGGTCAGCAATGCGATAGACCACGGATCGTCAGCCAATCGATTGATGTTTATTGAGATCGAGTTTATGACACGGGGCAAATGGTTCATCATCACCATAACCGATCATGGCGGCCGAGAATTCAACCCTGAATACTACGAACGCATAACGTTAAAGAAAGACTGGGGACATGGGGGGCGAGGCATCTATCTAATGAAAACCATCATGGATGAAGTGTCTTACGTGTTCTCCCCCGGACATTTCACCCTACTCTATTTAAGCAAACGACTTCCCTAACGTGGTTCGACCTAGCTGCAAGGACTGTCAGCATTTCTATGTCACCTGGGACAGCAACTTTCCGTATGGATGCAAGGCCCTGGCGTTTAAGTCCAAGAATCACCCCATCATTGACGTTCAAAAGAATTCAGCGATGAAGTGTCAGTTTTATACGCTTCACCCCCGTCCCCTCTCCACGAGAGGGCAACTTTCTTTTCAAGGGGACTCATAGCCGTCCCCTTGACCCAGCCTAGTCAGCGCAAAGGCTTACTCCATTTCGCTCACGCAAAAAATCGTCGAGGCCCCTAAAACGGGGTTCCTCTTTGGATTTTTTCTAGCTCAATTGTCGTTTCGAACATTTGCGCTGACGGTGAATGAAGGAAGAGAAAATACAGAATTCCATCTTTTGAATGACATCGTCAGTAGCAAGATGATTGAGCCGCGATTGGTTTAATACATAAGGTAAACTTACCCTACACTCACCTTGTCATGACTACCGGTAATATATTTATGAATAAGGCTTGAGATCAAGGTTTGATAAGGGATGCCCTCTTGAAGAGCTTTTCGTTGAATGGCATCGAGATCATGCTCGGACATACGAATATTAACCCGCTTATCTTTCTTGAGCGTATTTTCGGCGTAGCGAGAATAACGTTTCATTTCTTTAGCCATATCCGTTACGGGGGTTAATTCCCCTTTTTCAAAAGCCTCTAATATTTCAGATTCATAAGCATCTAATTCATTCTTTTTCATTTTATTCTCCCTCCATCTTCAAGTATCTTTTTGTTGCTTTTCTGCTAGGAATAATCGTTTTGAGGAATACCTCTGTTTCTGTTTCGATAAAAGGAACAAGGTAGATATAATTTCGAATATTCAACACAAATATTCTCTGTCCCGGATATTTCTCCTGATTGGGATGATCGGTAATTTCAATGACTTGATTTTTATTGATCAAGAAAGCTATTTCTTCGAAGGTAATGTCTCGAAGATTCTTTAGAAGGGCATTCTTATCATCATTCCAATTTAGGCGTTTCATTTAAAGTAAAATATACTCCATCGTGTGCCCTTTGGCAACAGAGGGCAACTTTCTTTTCAAGGGGACTCATAGCCGTCCCCTTGACCCAGCCTAGTCAGCGCAAAGGCTTACTCCATTTCGCTCACGCAAAAATCGTCGAGGCCCCTAAAACGGGGTTCCTCTTTGGATTTTTTCTAGCTCAATTGTCGTTTCGAACATTTGCGCTGACGGTGAATGAAGAAAGAGAAAATACAGAATTCCCGCTATTTTCGAATATGTTTGATGATGAAATAAACGATAAAGGCGACAAGGAGGAGAACTACGCCTTTGTCGATGATATGCCGATAGGCCATCACTTGATCCCAGTTTTGCTCCCAAACGACACCCGCCCATGCAAGGAACATGTTCCAGATCGTTGCCCCAATGGCCGTAAGGATAATAAAGCGACCCAGCGACATCTTGGCCAAACCCGCAGGGATGGAGATCAAATGTCGGATGACGGGAATGAATCGGCAAACAAAAACGGTGATCCCGCCAAATCGAGAGAAATACCGCTCGGTTTTATCCAGATCCTCATGATTAAGCAGCAGATATTTCCCAAAGAGATTAACCATCGGACGCCCGCCGTATTTGCCCATCCAATAGGACAAAAGGGAGCCGACGATACTGCCTGATGTGCTAGCTAAGAGCACAAACCACCACGTCATCTTGCCTTGAGCGATGAGTCGGCCCGCGAACGGCATCACTGCTTCACTCGGGATCGGGAACACCATGCTTTCGAGCATCATTAAAAAGCCGACACCCAGATAGCCAGCGCGCTCGATCAGCAACGTGATGTTGTTAGCTAAGAACTCCGTAATCCCCATTATTGCCCCCTTAGTGTCTAGCTAAAGATCCCTGAATTCAAAAATTCTTCGTTACTCTTGGTTTGTTTGAGGAGACGAATAAGCTCTTCGACCGCACTATCAGAGTCGATATTTTTGCGAAGCATGTAAATCTTTTTCAGGTCTTCTTCGGGAAGCATCAGTTCTTCTTTTCGTGTTCCTGAGGCGACGACATCGATCGCGGGGAATATTCGACGATTCGCGAGCTTTCGATCAAGGTGGAGCTCCATGTTACCCGTTCCCTTGAACTCTTCATAAATCACATCATCCATACGTGACCCTGTATCAACGAGGGCTGTCGCTAAAATCGTTAAGCTGCCACCATGTTCAATCTGTCGTGCACCGCCGAAAAAACGTTTGGGTTTGTGCAAAGAACTGGGATCGACACCCCCCGACAAGGTACGACCACTTGGGGGCACGACGAGGTTGTAGGCACGCGCTAAACGCGTAATCGAGTCGAGTAACACCACCACATCCTCGCCACACTCTACCAAGCGTCGGGCACTCTCAAGCACCAACTCGGCCACACGGACATGCCGCTCTGGCGGTTCATCAAACGTGGAGCTTATGACTTCGCCATGAATACTGCGAGCCATGTCGGTCACCTCTTCGGGACGCTCATCCACGAGCAATACTTTAATGATCACTTCGGGATTATTTTGGGCGATACTGTTGGCGATGTCTTTTAGGATCGTTGTTTTACCGGCTTTTGGAGGGGACACAATAAGTCCACGTTGACCCTTTCCTATCGGAGAGATCATATCCATAAGTCGTCCGGTAATGTTTGAAGATGAGGTTTCCATCTTCATCATCTTGTAAGGATAAATGGGGATCAAATTATTGAACAATGTCCGTTGACGAGCCCGATCGGGGTCCATATTGTTAATGGCCTCAACGCGGACAAGGCTGTAATAGCGTTCACCCTCTTTTGGCGCCCGAACCTGCCCTGCGACGTAATCTCCGGTACTCAGGGAGAATCGTTTGATCTGAGTTTGGGAAACATAAATATCGTCCTCACCAGGCAAATAATTATTGATGCGCAGAAAACCATAACCTTCGGGCAATATTTCAAGAATCCCTGCGGCGTAGACCATTCCACTGAGCGCCGCGTTGGCCTCCATGATCTTAAAGATGAGATCATTGCGTGCCATCATGCGGTAATTCTCGATCTTTAATTCTTCGGCCATCGCATGAAGCTCGGCCAATTCCTTATGTTGCAGATCAACGATGTTGATCGTCGGACCGGTTCCTTCGGGAATGGGACCATTGTCGGACTGCTGCAGCTCGGTAGCCGTTGGGCGAGGTCGTGGATTGGGGTTGTGATTATTGAAATGCTGGGGTTTCGCGGGGGGTTTTCCTCGTCTTATCTTGGGTCTGTTTTCTTCTCCCATAAATGCCTCCTTAAGTTGATTGGGGTGAATAATAAATGGTGCCGAAGACCGGAATCGAACCGGTACAGGCAAAGCCTATTGGATTTTGAGACCAACGCGTCTACCAATTCCGCCACTTCGGCTTACTCGCATGGAAAAAACTCTCAACAAACGTCTAAACTACGGTGTTTAATTGGTCTGGAAGTTTAATGGGTTTGCCATTTACATCTACGCATACTAGCTGAATGAAGGCTGATATAAGTAGTTTCCGAGACTCATTATCGACAATGTCATAGTAAAAGTCAACCCTGATCTTATGTCGTTCGATCCGCTTGATCAACACCTCGACCACATCGTCATAAGCAGCTGCTCCGTGGTATTCGAGTTCGGCTTTTCGGACGACTAAAAATGTGCCCCTTTTCTCCATAGCGGGGTAATCGATCCCTTTCGCGCGAAGGTATTCGGTCCGACACATATCGAGCCAAACCAAGTAATTGGCATGATAGACTCGCCCGCCGTGATCGGTCTCTTGATAGCGAACTCGTGTGGTTATGGAAAACATTTAAACCTCAGAAAATCGGCCTAATTTACGGAAGCGCTGATAGCGGTCCTCTTGGAGTCGCTCAGGGGAATAATCGGCATATCGTTTAAGTTCTTTTTTAAGGTAGGCGCTCATTTTCTTGTAGACCTTATCGGGGTCGGCATGGGCGCCCCCAACGGGCTCATCAATGATATCGTCAATGATATCGAGTGACTTTAATCGATCACTGGTAATGCCAAGGTTCTGGGCCGCAACGGGAGACATGGAGGCATCTCGCCAAAGAATAGCGGCACACCCTTCGGGACTAATGACCGAGTAGATCGAATACTTTAACATAGCGACCCGATTTCCGATCGCAATGCCAAGCGCCCCACCAGAGCCACCTTCACCGATCACGACTACGATCACGGGCACTTTAAGCCCCATCATCTGCTCAAGGTTTTTGGCGATCGCTTCGGCAACACCCCGCTCTTCACCACTGAGACCTGGATAAGCCCCTTGAACATCCACCAAAGAGATGATCGGAACCTTGAACTTTTCGGCTAACTTCATGAGGCGAAGGGCTTTACGATAGCCCTCTGGCTGCGGCATCCCAAAGTTGCGATAGATATTTTCTTTGGTATTCTTGCCTCGTTGTTGGCCGATGACCATGACCGGCTCGCCATCAATTTTGGCAAAACCACCGATAAGGGCTTTATCATCACCAAACCCACGATCGCCATGGAGTTCGATATAATCCGTCATGCAATGCTGGACATAATCGAGCAGCAAAGGACGCTCGGGATGTCGAGCGACCTGAACAATTTGGATCGGTTCGAGGTTTGAGTAGATCTTCTCCCTTAGCTTTTCGGCTTTCAGGATCAATTTGGCGATATCATCATCAAGATCTTTGTGACCCTCTTCATCGGAGAGTTTTTGCAAGTCGTCGATCTTTGAATACAACTCAACGATCGGCTTTTCGAATTCAAGATGGAATTTATTCATTCGGCAACTCCTCCATAACGGTAACAACACGCTGATGACGCGTCATCTCAAGTAAAGCCGCGATATGTCCACGCATATCTTTTCGGTCGGCAATAGAGTCTACCATGCCATGATCTTGTAAATATTGACTGCGTTGAAAGCCTTTGGGTAACTTTTGACGAATGGTTTGCTCGATCACGCGCGGCCCAGCGAACCCGATCAAGGCATTCGGCTCGGCCAAATTGATATCCCCTAGCATGGCGAAAGACGCCGTTGTTCCGCCCGTCGTGGGATCGGTCAGGACGGAAATGAACAATAGACCTTGCTCTTTGTGTCGATATAAGGCACCCGAGGTTTTGGCCATTTGCATCAACGACAAGATGCCTTCTTGCATTCTGGCCCCACCCGAGGCGGAGAAAATGATAACAGGGAGTCGTTTTTCGGTGCCTAACTCGATCAGACGGGTGATCTTTTCGCCCACAACAGACCCCATACTGCCCCCCATATAACTAAAATCCATGATCGCGACCGCAACAGGGAATCCATCGATTAGCCCTGTACCGGTAATGACCGCATCATTAAGGCCTGTTTTCTTTTTGGCTTGCTTGATCCGATCGTCATAGGAGATGGCATCCGTAAACCCTAAGGAATTAACGGAGGAGAGCAAGCTATTGGTTTCCTCAAAGGAATTCTCGTCAAGCGTAATCGCAACCCGCTCGTGGCAGGTCAGACGAAAATGATGCTGACAATGGGGGCAAACTTTTAAATTGGCTTCAAGATCTTTACTATAAATGACCTGAGAACAGGATACACATTTAACCCACAAATTACCCGGAATATCGAGTTTTTTTGTCTTGGGCTTGATAGCCTTGGCTTTTTTATCGGCGAACCACTCAAGAATTGACATAGGTATATTCTAGCATAAAATCCAAAACACGGTCACGAATTGCATCACGGATAACACGGGTTTGTGCTAACTTTTCTTCATCGGTTCCGGTGATGGATGAAGGATCGGGGAACGACCAATGGATCTGATGGCTACCCTGAAAAACAGGACATCGCTCGCCACTCGCCTCATCACAAACGGTAACAACATAATCGTATTCACGACCTGAGGTCAGGAAATCGATGACGCTCTTGGTATGATTTTTGGAAATATCGAGCCCCACTTCGGCCATCGCCGCCACTACGATCGGATTGAGTTCGCCCGGTTCGAGTCCAGCACTTTCAGCGACAAACTTACCCATCGCCATATCATTCAGGAACGCCTCTGCCATTTGGCTTCGGGACGAATTATGGATACAGACAAAAAGAATAGACTTGGTCATGGGGAAATTATAGCACAAACGCCGGCAAATCGATGACGGTCAGCTCGTAGATAGCCTCTGGACCCAAGTCTTCAAAGGCAACACATCGAATTGAGGTAATACATTTCCCCAGATACGCCCCTGCCCCACCAATAGACCCTAAATAGACCGCTTTATGAGCGGCAATGGCCTGAGCCACCTCCTCAGAGCGCGCGCCCTTTCCGAGCATGACCTTTAATCCTTTTTCAAGAAGCAAGGGGGTGTATTTGTCCATACGACTGCTCGTGGTTGGCCCCGCTGAACCGGCGATTTGATCGGGTGGTGCGGGTGAAGGACCCATGTAGTAGATCGCTTGACCGTCTATTAGGATAGGAAGTGGTTTCCCATCAGAAATAAGAGCGACCAACCGCGCGTGGGCTGCGTCCCTTGCTGAATAGAGGGTTCCAGATAGAAGCACGAAATCCCCTTTGTGAAGTTCATTTAAGTCTGTTTCGGTTGGTGGAAGAACAAGTTTTCTCATAGCGTGACCGTCGCATGGCGAGTGCTATGACAACCGATATTTAGAGCTACCGGCAAACTGGCGATATGACAGGGCGCTGTCTCGATGAATACATCCATGACCGTCATATGTCCGCCATATCCACCGGCACCAATGTTCAGATCATTCAACGCCTGCATAATCTTAAGTTCAAGTTCTGCATAAGAACGGTTACCATTCCTCTGACCAATTGGTCGGCCTAAAGACTTTTTAGCGAGTAGTGCGCAGGTCTCAAAGTTCCCGCCGATACCCAGTCCAATGATGAGTGGGGGGCATGTGTTGCGTCCTTTTTGACGGATACGATCAACGACCCACGTGATGATAGCCTCTTCTTGATCGGAGGGGGTGAACATATTGAGCGCCGAGGCGTTCTCGCTTCCCCCACCCTTCGCCATAATGTGGAGGGTCATTTGATCGCCTTCGACAAGGTCGATATAAACCAATGCGGGCGTATTATCGCCGGTGTTTTTCCGATCATAGAGGGGGTCGCGAACAACAGATTTTCTTAAGTATCCCTCGATATAACCCTGAGCGACACCACGCTGAATGGACGCCTCGAGAGGTTCGGACAAAGAGACCCCGATCCCCACTGACGCGAAAATAACAACAAGCCCCGTATCCTGACAGAGCGGAAGGTGTTGCTCGTGAGCAATGTCCGCGTTTTTAATGAGAATATCCAGAACCTGTGACTCGATTTCGTCGCCCTTCGATTGCCCCGCCTTAAAGGCCTTCAAGATGAGCGGATCGATGTCGGTATTGATCTTTTGAACGGCCGTACGTACCGCATCTGAAATGGACAATGGATCGATATGGCGCATCAATGACTTGCCTTTAGACTAAATGGCCCACAATCGCTTTAGCAAATTCGAGAGTTCCGACTTCGGTTGCGCCCTCCATTTGCCGTGCCAAGTCATACGTGACAACTTTAGATTGGATCGTTTTCTCCATCGCGCTTACAACAGCGATAGCCGCCTTCTGCCACCCCAAATACTCAAGCATCATCACGGCTGACAGAATGAGGGAGGATGGATTTGTTTTATTGAGATTCGCATACTTGGGTGCTGTACCGTGAGTGGCTTCGAACACAGCATACGTGTCACTAATATTGCCACCCGGTGCTAAGCCAAGACCACCCACTTGGGCGGCACAGGCATCTGACAAATAATCGCCATTCAAGTTGGTGGTGACGATGACGTCATAATCGGAGGGTCGGAGAAGAACTTGTTGGAACATATTGTCCGCGATACGGTCATTTAGCAAGATCTTTCCGTTGGGGCAAGGCTGACCATTAAGGTCGGACTCGAGAACCAAGATGTCCGCGAATTCTTTTTTGGCTAACGCATACGCCCATGTCCGAAAAGCGCCTTCGGTATACTTCATGATATTGCCCTTATGCACGATGGTAACACTCCGACGATCATTATCGATCGCATAACGAACCGCCTTACGCATGAGTCGCTCGGTCGCCTTTCGGCTTATCGGTTTGATGCCAAGCCCCGTCTCCTCATCCAAGCTGATCTTAAATTCATTCTTCAGGAAAGCGCGAAGCGCCTTGGCCCCCTCACTACTGGCCTCCCACTCGATCCCCGCATAAACATCCTCGGTGTTCTCACGAAAAATAACAATGTCCAATTGCTCAGGATGTTTAACCGGACTTTCTACGCCTGAAAAATAACGAACAGGACGGACACACGCATAGAGATCAAGGACTTGTCTTAAGGTGACATTTAAGCTCCGGATCCCCGTTCCGATCGGGGTTGTAAGGGGGCCTTTTATGGCCACAATGTGTTCGGTAATGGCGTCAAGTGTTGCCTGTGGCAACCACTCGCCCGTCAAGTTAAAGGATTTTTCGCCGGCATAGATCTCTTTCCATTCGATACGCTTCCCGATCTTTTTGACAGCGGCATCAATAACGATCTTCATCGCCTTGGTAATATCCGCACCAATACCATCGCCTTCGATAAAAGGAATAATTACCTCATTCGGGATAACAAGCTGGCCGTTTTCTATTGTAATTTTACTCGCAACCATTATCGTCTCATCTCCTTTAGAACCTCACCTAAACGGCGAGTATAATCTCCATACGCATTCCAATCTAACGCTTGAACGGCTTGCTGGGCTTGAAGATACAAGGTGTTTGCCTCTGCGGCCAATTGACGGACTTTTGCACTGGTATCGGTGGGGGTCGTGGACACAGCCGGCCCCGTTGTTTCACGCAACTCAAAGGCCCCTCCATCAAACACTTTGCGAAGCGCTGCTTCAAAGGTGGGCTCCATGGCCACTTTGTTCCCATAGGCAACGATGATGCGTTTTAACTCTGGGAAACGTGAGGAGGTTGCTTGCAAATAGAGGGGTTCGACATATAAAAATGATTGATCGACAGGGATAACCAACAAATTGCCCCGAATAACGGTCGAGCCTTTTTGCCCCCAAAGCGTGAGCTGTTTACTGATCTCGGTATCTTGGTCGATGCGGGACTCGATCTGCATCGGGCCATAGACCATTTGTTCTTTCGGAAGTTTATAGGCGGTCAAGGTTCCATAGGCATCAGGGTCGGAGTTGGCACTGAGCCAGCCGATCATGTTGTTCTTTTTGGAGGGGGTAAACGGAAGCATCAGTCGAAAGGTTAGGCTCTTGTCTTCGGGGAGCTTGAGCATGGCATAGTAAGGCTCCATCGGGGTAGCCTCTTCGCCCACCGTTTCTTGAGGGACAACCCAGAGGTCTTCTTGATTATAAAAAACCTGCGGGTCGGTCATGTGATAGGTTCCAAACATCTTGGACTGGATCAGAAAAAGATCCTCGGGGTAACGAAAATGAGCGCGGATCTCGGGGTCTATGGCCGCAACGGCGGTAAAGAGTGAAGGGAAGATCGCGGCGTAGGCTTTGATGAACGGCTCATGGGGATCGTTGACAACAAAACGTGTTTCACCCGAATAGGCATCCACCACCACTTTGACGGCGTTTCGAATATAATTATACGATCCAGAGAAGGGCTTGGCATACGGATATTGACTACCCACAATATAACTATCGAGGATCCAATACATCTTCCCTTTAACCAGAACAAGATAGGGGTCACCATCATAGCTAAGGAACGGAGCGATTTTCTTCGCTCGTAGCAGAATATTGCGATCGAACAATACTTTGCTCTTTGAGGTCAGGGCATTCGATAAGAGGAAATTGATCTCTTGATATTTAATGGCAAAAAGCAGCCGACGCCAAATAGAGCTGAGCATCACCCCTTGAGGCCCATTGTATACGCTATATTGATTCGCATCGCCTTGGGGGTAATCGAACTCTTTGACTTTGGTATTAACGATCACATACTTATTTGTCGACTCGCCAAAGTAAACACCGGCTTCTTTGACCGGCATATCTTTAATGGTTTTGGGGGGAATATCGTAGGTATAGAACTCAGGGAGGCCTTCTTCGGACATTTTATTGACGGGAAGCACCACCAATCCATGACCATGGGTATAGGTTAGTTTTTGATTGATCCAATTTCGGGCCTGATCTGGCAGTTGATCGGAATCCAGTTCACGAGCGGCTAACATGACCTGCTGGGGCTTACCCGCAATGGTATAGCGATCAACATCAACATCGTTAAACCCGTAATATAAGCGGATCTCTTGAAGCTGTTCTAAGGTTTTCAGCAGAGGACGCGGGTCCCAAAGGCGGATATTGGCGAACATATCCTGATTTCGTTCGAGACTTTGTGGGGTCAAGGTCGCATTGATCGTAAAGACCGTTTCATTGACCTTGTTCAGACCGTAGGCTGATCGGGTCATTTGAATATGATTATGAATATAGGGACGTTCTTTTTCCATTTCGTTGGGTTTGACAATAAGCTGCTGAAGCGCAACGGGATAGACGCCTTTCATCAACACAAAAACAACAACCAAAACCCCGATCCCTTCAAGGGGAAGCAATATGCCATTTCGAAAGAGGTTCACAAAGAACAGCCCCGCAATCACAATAGAGATAAACATCAGCGCCTTGTACCCCATCAGGTCGGCGTGGACATCCGTAAAGCCTGCGCCATACATGAGGCCCTTGTCATTAAACAAAAGACTGAACATTCCGAGTCGATAAGATAAGGTTAACAACAAAAAGAATAAGGCCAGCAAAACGGACACGTGGATCTTAATGTCAGAGCGGATATGCACTTTAAACCCAGCAAAAGAAATGGCACGTCGCGTGGCATATAAAACACCAATAGCGAGTAAGGTCAAAATAAGAAGGCTTCGGGCCCAACCCAGAGCCGCTTGCAACAAAGGCAACTGGAACATATAAAACCCAACGTCTTTATTGAACAGCGGATCGGCGATGCCAAACGACTGAGCATGAAGCGCTAACGCCACGATATCCCATCGAACAAACCAAAACAAACCAAACCCAAGCCCAATTAACAGCGAGGCGATGAGTGGAATCAAAAACCCATGCTCAAGGGGGCGAAAGTAGGCACTAAATTGGTCGAGATAATCGGGCGTGTCATGGTCGCCGATAATGACCTGAGGCTCGTTCGCCATGCGTTTTCTGGCCCATAAAGCGATGCGAAGATTGATATAAATGAATAAAAACGCGGCCAAGGCGGCTATGCCTGAATAGAGAAGACGATATCCCCATGTCGAAAGAAAGACCGAGGCATAACCGAGATCAAAAAACCATAAATATTCAGGATATATACTAAAGACGAACCGTATAAAGGGAAGGACGACGAGTAGTGCCGCAACAGCGCCATAGATTGCCCATATCATAAAATTGAGTGTATCAGATGCGGGCTTTTGCGTCTACGGATAGACCGACACAAGGTCAAGCCCCATCTCCTCGGGAAACCCTAACATCAGATTCATGTTCTGAACCGCTTGGCCACTGGCTCCTTTGAGGAGGTTATCAATGACCGACACGATCATAAATCGCCCCTCGTGGCTGGCGGGGTAGATATTCATACAACAATGGTTGGTACCCGACACCATACGGATCTCGGGATCGCGATCGATGACATGAACAAAGGGCTCATCAGCATAAGCCTTTACTAAACGTGCACGAAGAACCTTAAGGGATTCGTCGCTCTTAAAATAAAGGGTGGCGAGTATCCCTCGACTGATGGGGAGCAAATGAGGCACGAACTCGATGGGTAGACCGGCATAGGTTTCGATCTCGGGCTGATGGCGGTGTCGGGCAATGGCATACGCTTTAAAATTATTCATCACCTGCGTCGACAAGAACGCATCATCCAGCTTTTTGCCTGCACCGGAAACACCGCTCTTTGCATCGATAAGCACCTCGCTGATCACGTCTTTTAGGGGAATAAGGGGAAGCAACGAGGCGGTAACATAACAGCCTGGATTGCCGATCAAGTTGGCTTTTCGGATCGATCTCCGAAACCATTCAGGCAGACCATAGACTGCCTGTTTACAAAGCTCGGGATAGCGGTGAGTGTCATACGCTTTGGCGTAGACGGTGGGGTCTTCAAAGCGAAAGTCGGCACTGAGATCGACGACTTTGATCCCGTTGTTGAGTAGATCAGGAACAAAGTCCATCGCCGCTCCATGATGAACCGCAAGGAAGACCAAATCCACCTTTCGACGGACCATTTCATCAACAGAATAAAGCTCTAAGGTAAGATCAACGCCAAGGAGATCGGGATATAGGTCTGATATGGACTTACCCGCATGCGCGGTGGTGGTGATGATCTCGAGAGTAACCTGAGGGTGACGATTAAGGATCTTGATCAGTTCATGTCCCGTAAACCCCGTCGCACCAATGATCCCAACTCGAATCATAGACTAACTCAACATCGTGCCAAGCACTCGATCACGTTCGGCTTGAAGCAAATTGATCTGAAGAATGGCCTTATTCTTGGCCTCTTGCGTTGAGGCGCCATAATACATTTGCCATGCATAGCCGAGACGAATAATGGATTGGAATAGACGAAAAGAAGAACTGTCTGTGGCATGCCGATGGCTATTATCATGGGAGAACAACGAATTCTCGGACAAAGCAGAGGCATCAACACGTTGGGTCATCGAATTTGTATTCATAATATCAAGTAGATTATCACGTTTCAAAAGGAAGTCAAGCGGGTGGGTGATTCGCCCGTAGAATCCTCGCAGAAACGCGATTTATCGCGATTCGCTCGGTCTTAATCCTTCTCTAAGTATTCGTAGGTTTTTTTCTGGAAATTATGGGTGTTCCTGTAAAAGTCGAGGACTGTCTTAATCCTTCTCTAAGTATTCGTAGGTTTTTTTCATTATGAGGAGGAAATAATGAGCGAGAAAAAAGAAGAGTCTTAATCCTTCTCTAAGTATTCGTAGGTTTTTTTCGAAAACATACAGCAAGAGGATCGACACGGACGACTGTCTTAATCCTTCTCTAAGTATTCGTAGGTTTTTTTCATTACGCAAGCATCGAGCGTGGCGAAGTTAAGCCGTCTTAATCCTTCTCTAAGTATTCGTAGGTTTTTTTCCTCCGGCTATCTGATCATTCTTTTGGCTATCCTGGAGTCTTAATCCTTCTCTAAGTATTCGTAGGTTTTTTTCCAGCAAGCGGGGAAAAAACAGCCTTCAAAATTCCACGTCTTAATCCTTCTCTAAGTATTCGTAGGTTTTTTTCATAGATACCAGAGCCGAAACCTATCGATAATCCCGTCTTAATCCTTCTCTAAGTATTCGTAGGTTTTTTTCGTTCCAGAGCCGAAACCTATCGATAATCCCCGCCGTCTTAATCCTTCTCTAAGTATTCGTAGGTTTTTTTCAGCCAACATATAGAATGGTAATGCCTAACGGGTCAGTCTTAATCCTTCTCTAAGTATTCGTAGGTTTTTTTCGCTTCAAATAGCAATGAAGGAGGGGGAACTATGAGTCTTAATCCTTCTCTAAGTATTCGTAGGTTTTTTTCGGTTCATACGTTGATTGTTATTTGTTGATAACGCCTGTCTTAATCCTTCTCTAAGTATTCGTAGGTTTTTTTCAGTAAAGCGACTAAAAGCATTTTAGGCCATAGGCCGGTCTTAATCCTTCTCTAAGTATTCGTAGGTTTTTTTCTAGCCCGACAGCCGATAAACGGCGGGGCAGGAAAGGGTCTTAATCCTTCTCTAAGTATTCGTAGGTTTTTTTCGCGTTTGCGGATGGTAATAACTACAATGAAATTAGGTCTTAATCCTTCTCTAAGTATTCGTAGGTTTTTTTCTTCGTCGACGCGTCTTTGTACTGCGACACCTCTTGGTCTTAATCCTTCTCTAAGTATTCGTAGGTTTTTTTCGTATACGCATCGACAAATAATAACGGTATTAATGCGTCTTAATCCTTCTCTAAGTATTCGTAGGTTTTTTTCTT
>CAIWAN010000097.1 GCA_903910705.1 uncultured Candidatus Marinamargulisbacteria bacterium | reverse complement strand
GAGAAAGTATCGGCGATTATGCGAAAGGAGTATGGATAAAAATAGGGGCAGAAACGTGCATAACAATGACGGTTTTTGCCGCTACAAAATAGGGAATTCTAATTGACGCTGAGGGGAAATAATAATTGACGCTGAACAACTGGGCTTGCATTCTATTATTTTAATGTTTACGGCGCACAATAAAGGGCATCCTAAATATAACCATGATTGAACTTGATGTCATTTTAAACCCAAAGATCAGTAGGGGGAATCGCTTTGGGAAAATGATCATCGAAGGATCGCGGATCCGAAGAAGACGATCTTGGTGGGGGAGCCTTATTCGCAACACAATAAATCGCTTAATAAAAAGAGTTTAAGCTTTCTGTTTTGGGGGAATAAGGTTGATAACAAATCAAAGAGGGGGAAAACAGACCATGAAAAACAAGCAAGCTCGTTTTGATTATCTCATAAACACGATGCTCAATTCAGGAGAAGCCGATCTTCAAATGGAATTATCCGTTGAAGAACAGGAATTCTTTAAAAGCGTCGATCTCGAAGAAGTTCTTTTTATTTAACTTGAAACACGCGATTGAAAATTCGATCGACGTGTTTTAAGTGATACGTGTAGTCAAAGATCGCCTCGATTTCATTCGGGGTCATCACCTTACGAACCGCATCACTTTTTGAAATAAGATCTCTAAATTTGAGCCCCTCATCCCGCGCTTGCATCGCAAGGGGTTGAACGATAGCATAGGCGTCTTCACGCGTTTGCCCTTTTTCGACTAATCGCAACAACAATTGCTGAGAAAAGACTGCCCCACCTAATAGATCCAAATTACGACGCATATTGTCCTCATGAACCACCAGATTTTCAAGGACATCCGTAAACGTAACGAGCATATAGTCGAGTAGTGACGTGCTGTCAGGAAAAATCACTCGTTCGGCTGAAGAATGTGAGATATCTCGCTCATGCCACAAAGCAATGTCTTCTTGAGCGACGACAGCATAGCTACGAACCACCCTCGCCAAACCGGTGATCCGCTCGCAGGTGATCGGGTTTCGCTTGTGGGGCATCGCCGAGGAACCCTTTTGTCCTTTTTTGAACCCCTCTTCAAGTTCATTGAATTCGGTCTTTTGAAGACCACGGATCTCAGTCGAAAACTTTTCGAGCGATCCAGCGATCGTCGCAAGAACACTCATAAAGAAAGCATGTCGATCACGCTGAATGATTTGCGTCGAAACTTTGTCCGGCATCAGCCCCAAACTATCGCAAACGTACTCTTCTACAAAAGGGTCGATATTGGCATATGTTCCGACTGCTCCTGAAATGATGCCAACATTGATCTCTTCTCGAGCCTGTCGCAAGCGATTTAAATGTCGTGCGCACTCGTCATACCAGACCGCAAGCTTGAGCCCTAACGTGGTCGGCTCTGCGTGAACACCATGCGTTCGGCCCATTAACATCGTCGTCTTATATTGTTTGGCTTTTTTCTCGATCACGACCATCAAATCCACAATGTCCGCAAGAAGGATGTCGGCAGCATCTCGGATCAACAAAGAGAAGGCCGTATCGACCACATCTGAAGACGTCATTCCTAAGTGGATATAACGAGATTCGGGGCCCACATTTTCAGCGACACTGGTTAAAAAAGCGATGACATCGTGGTTGGTTGTTTTTTCGATCTCGTTGACGCGATCCACGCTAAACGCCGCCTTGTCCCTGATTACAGCCATGGCCTCTGCGGGGATATTGCCTAATTTGACATGAGCCTCACAGGCGGCCAACTCGACGGCCAGCCATTTGTTGAATTTTGTTTCAAGTGTCCACAGTTGTTTCATTGCTGGACGCGCATAACGATCAATCATTTCGGTTCCTCCTTGGTTGTTTTCAGATCAGCATCAATCACTTCAAGCAGCGCAGTCACGAGGTCCTCATTTGGGACTTTTCGCACTTGTTGGCCATGCGCAAAGATAAGCCCTTCCTTTTTCCCGCCACATAAGGCATAGGTTGCCCCCTTGGCCTCTCCCGGACCATTTACGACGCATCCCATAATCGCCACCTTGATCGGTGTTTGAATATCCTTTAGCTTTTCGGTCACGAGTTTGGCAAATTTTTCGGTATTGATCTGTGTCCGGCCACAACTGGGGCAAGCGATCAACCGAACGCCTTCGCGGATAAGCCCAACGGCTTGCAATATTTCTCTGGCCACAGGGATCTCTTTAACGGGATCACCCGGGAGGGAGACTCGGATAGTGTTTCCGATCCCTTTTAACAACAAATGGCCGATCCCGATCGAGGAATGGACAATGGCCGCATCCCCCACACCCGACTCGGTCACCCCAATATGAAGGGGATATCGATAATGCTTAGCAATTTGTTTATTCATCTTGATCGTTTCGAGGGTGTTTGATGATTTCATAGAGATAACCAGCTGATCAAATCGCTCGGACTTAAACCACTCGATGTATTTACTCAGCACATCAAGGGAGGTTTTTACCAATTGATCGTGGTCGCCCCCAATCGAGCCGGAGTTGATCCCGATACGGATCGCCGTTGCATGTTTTTTCGCGAGGCGAATGATCTCCCGAACCTTGGCTTCTGAACCAATATTACCAGGGTTGATCCGCACCTTTGCGACACCCGCCTCTATGGCGCCTAGGGCAAGGGCAGAATCAAAATGGATGTCCGCAACGATGGGGACGGGCGACTTCTTTACGATAGCAGGAAGCGCCTCTAAGGCTACCTTGTCAGGCACTGCGACACGAACGATCTCTGCGCCGGCTGCCTGTAGCGCCTTTATTTGCAGAAGCGTTGCATTGACGTCATGCGTGGACGTATTGGTCATCGACTGGATCACCACATGGTCAGAGCCACCGATAATGACGTTGCCGACTTTGACCCTGATGGTTTGATCGCGAGAATAGCGGCTCATTACATGCTCTCTGGGGCGGTGATGCCCAGCAATTCAAGCCCTTCAGCAAGTATTCGTTTAACGGCTAGGCAGATCGCTAGTCGATTTTGAGCCATAGCCTGATCCTCAACATTCACTTTACAATCATGATAGAACGCATGGAAATGGGTCGCTAACTCGATCAAATAATTCGCTATCCGATGAGGCTCGCGACGGGAGGCCGCCAAGATGACCTCGTCCTCGAAGGAAAGCAGGAACTTCAGGAGTTTTAGTTCGGTCGGATGCAAGTCAAGCGCGGGATGGACAAGCGGCTTTTGCTCGGATTTTCGAAGGATACTGCAAATCCGCGCATGGGCATATTGGACATAAAAGACAGGGTTATCGTTGGATTGTTTTTTTGCCAGATCCAAATCAAAATCGAGGTGTGTGTCCGCATTTTTGATCACCAAAAAGAATCTTGCCGCGTCCGCGCCGATCTCTTCGATGACCTCTTGCAAGCTGACCATGTCCCCTGTTCGTTTACTCATGCGCACTTCAACGCCATCACGAAGCAAGGTCACCAGCTGCCCTAATAAGACCTCGAGGATCGGCGTATCGCCAACAAGGGCTTTGATCCCCGCTGTCACGCGGGTGATATACCCATGGTGGTCCGCCCCCCAAATATTGATCAGTCGATCATACCCCCGAAGGGCTTTTTGTTGATGATAGGCGATATCGGCGGCAAAATACGTCAGCTCACCTGTGGACTTAACAAGGACACGATCTTTGTCATCGCCCCAGTCGGTAGAGCGAAAGAACAAAGCGCCCTCTTCAAGATAAGCGATCCCTTTCTGCTTTAACTCATTAATGGACTTTTGAACAAGCCCTGTATCATGCAAGGTTTCTTTCTCTCGTGTCCACGTATCGAACTCGACACGAAAATCACGAAGGGTGTTTTCTTGCAGCTTCATCAAGGCCACGATCGGATCCGCCTCATCGACTAGGTCTTTGACATAAGCGCCCCCGTAGCCATCGTCTGGAACGGGCTTGCCCGCTTTGATCGCGGACACAGAGGCTAATAATTTATCGATCTGATTCCCTGCATCGTTAACATAAAATTCGGTCTGTACCGAGTGTCCGACTCGCTTTAATACCCGAGCCAAGCTATCGCCAAGAGCCGCCCAACGTCCGTGGCCAATATGCAACGGACCCGTGGGGTTGGCCGACACATATTCGAGAAGAATGCGTTCAGGATTTGACTCATCACCTTTGGCGAACGTCTCGTCTTGGAGCGCTTGCCAACAAACCGTAGCCGGCAGGATGAAGTTAATAAATCCATTGACGGCAACGATTTGAATCCCCTGCCACGCAGGATCCTTAAAGTAAGCGGGCAGTGACGTGGCCAAGTCTGCCGCGATCACTGGGGGTGATTTCTTGAGGGTGCGAGCTAGAACAAACGCAATATTCGAGGCGTAATCGCCGTTTGAGCGATCTTTGGGAAGTTCAACCAACCACGCTGATGAAGGAACGATCTCATGCTCAGACAGATAAGCAGAAATGGCCGCTTCGATCCGTAACCGCGTCCTCATTGAGCGTCAGGAAATTTCTTTTGGATATCGGATTTGACTTTGGGCAACTCGTACAGCAATAGAGCGAACATTCGACGGGTCAAATCACCGGCAGCAGCCGTATCCTTCGAGAGGGGCCGTCCTGCGATCTTTTGCATCACGTCGACCGCTTGTCTGTAACTCATGCGCTGATCTAACGGGCCTAAGGTTTCGAGGTCCTCGGTTTGGCCATAGCCTGCCTTGATAAGCGATTGATAAAATTCTTTTTTGGTCAGGACTTTCGAGGGTTCGAAGCGCTTATCGGTCACAAAATATCCGAGCGTCCCCATTTTCTCATAAAAAGGGGTAAACATATCTTTGGGCGGCAAGTCCTGATATTGTTTTTGATAGACAACATTAATGATCTGTTTGTCCTTAGAGGGCACCGCAACGCCGATCGTGTTTAGTCCTGGGTTAAGGGAAAGATCGACTTTAAATTGGCCACTTTTCGGAATCGTCGTCACATGGGTCCCCACTCGAACCGATAATCCGGCGGGTCCCTTCCCTTTCACGGTAAACGTTGACGAACGAACCCGTGATAACTTGGTCGGGGTAAGTAAGGTGATGGCTGTCATGGCGGGGTCTTCTCGCATCGGGGGTGCTTTCTCTACGGAAAGGATTTTACGAATAACGGCGATCGGCCCTAAGACCTTTGCGGTTTGCTCATTCAAAGGGATCTCCAATTTTGGATTAGGGGTATCACCCCCCTCGATCGATGTTACCAGTGGATACCATTGCGCAAGCAGATCCATCATTTCGCCCCGAGACAAATTATCATCAGGGGATTCTTTAAGGGTAAGCGCCCGTTGTACCGGCACATAGCGATTCAATAATTGATAGGCATTCTTGCGAGAGATCGTAGGACCGGACTTGAAGGGCGATTTGCCCCCCTTGATAAGGTCTTGATCTAAAAGCTTTCCAACGGCGGTAAATAGCTCGGTTCGAGAAACATTCTCTGTCGGAAAAAATAGATTACGCGGCTCTTTGCCCAATTTGTCTAAAATGGACGCCCACTTTAACTGCCTGCTCTCAGGGACATCCCAATAGGGTGCCGTACGAATAACGGTCAGCGATGTTTCGTAATCTCGAACCACCTCTCCTTGGATCTTGAAATGGATCGTCTTGGGCCCCCACGTTGGCAAGAGCACCTTTTCACTAAACAATCCGTCCGCGCGAAGAGAAAGCGGCTTACCCTCAAGAAGAATCGTCCCCTTGTCTAAATAATAACCTCGAACCTGAATATCCGTTAAATTTGTTTTCATGCCATCCGCGGGCGTCAATATATGAAAGACATCGGCCAACGCTTTTTCTGCCGCCCCCCACGTATAGGACAAGCCTAGCTCGACTTGTGAACCGATTTGGAATCGAGCTTGCCACTCACGTTGAGAATAATCAAGGCCAACAAGCGGATAGAACTGATTATCGACCAGCTGCATCCCGACCATCGAGCGCATATTTCCGAAGGGGAAGTAAAAGCCTAGCCGACCCTCTCGAGATTTTGTCGTCGAGCCTAAATAATACCCACCGACAAACCAGTCACCGATGCCACCTTGACGTTCGACTTGAATATGGGTGTAGAAGTCGTTGCCGATATCATAGGCTGCATCGATCCCCACGAAATGATCGGGCGCAAACATCCATTCGGCGCGTTGAGCGATCTCTTTGGCTTTTGGCGAAAGATGAATGGACGATTGGAAGGTTACCTCGCTGCCAAAAACAACACTTAAAAGAATCAAAGAGACAAGAAGACGTAGATAGTTTTTCATAGCTCTTATTAAATCAGTTCACACCAAAAAATACAAATCATTGTTTCGATTTATCCTCAACGGCCGTTGTTTCTATAATCGGGGGCATTATATTGCCTCTTTTATGGGACTCTATATTTTCCGCTATACAACCTTGTTGATATAGCGATAGTCTTTATCGTTTAAAGACGATAATTCCCAGTTGTTTTGAAGGTTTAACCAAAACTGAGGCGACCCGCCAAGCGATAGAGATAATTTAATGGCCATTTCGGCACTGATCCCTCTTTTTTCTCTACATATTTCATTAATTGTTTTCGGTAAAACATTAATATGTTCGGCGAGCGCCGACTGGGTTAACCCAACCTCATCAAGTTCATCTTTTAAAACGGCACCTGGGTGAATGGGTGTTGTGTGATAGGTGTTCATAAATATTCCTCCTTGTTAATGGTAGTCAATAATTTCAACATCAAATACATCGGGTTGTTTCCATTTGAAACACACCCTGTATTTGTCATTGATTCGTATACTATATTCACCTTTTCTGTCGCCCTTTAAGGCTTCGAAATTGTTTCCTCTAATGTCGACTAAATCGTTCATATTTGTTATCGCGCCTAATCGGGCTAATTTAATTTGAGCTTTCCGATGTAGAATCTGAGGCAATAGCCTTAATGATTCTTTGGTTGCTCGTCCATAATTTATATCCTCTGACGCTTTGTTGCTAAAATTTAATATGGCCATTTGGTTCCCTTAATGTACACCATTGTACCACCTAGCGGTAATATGTAAACATGATTAATGGTGAATACGTAAAGAATCCTTTATAGGACGTCTATAAATTTGGCTTTGTTCCGGTCGTTGCCCATACTTTGTCTTGATACAAAGTATGCAAAAATCAAGTCCCCGCAAAGACTCGACTCGCCGAAATCATTGAACTGACGTGTCAGCGAACGCACTTTGACGGGAAAACCCTCATACGTGCTCCATGGGCTGTACAACGTGCCACGGGCACTCTCGCCGATATGGACGAGATGCGACAAAACAAACTCATCCGTGCCCACCGCACCGCCATTGCCACACACACACTGCTTTTGTTGCTACCCATAATGCACCCTTTCTGGATATGCCTTCTGACATATCCCTTTTGTGAAATATGAAAGGCTACACCAGAAAAACCGAGAGCCTGTCTAGCGAGAAAATATGTATTTTTTTGAATATGCGCGATGATTGACAGTCGTATACTGTTTAAGTTTACTCGTTGTCGAGCCATTGCATAAACGTGCGCATGTAAATATACTATCTATTGATGACAAAAGTCTTATTATCCACGATCTATAACAGCTATTCTATTATTGCCTCGGCAAACCGTTTTTCTGTTGACCGGATTATTCTATTAGTCGATAAACGGCCCGATGAAATAATGAAGGAAAGCATTAAACTTATCGAAGCTTCCCTTGGGTCTGTCCTTAAAGTTGAGAAAGTTTCTACTGAAATTTATGACATTGTTGGGATTGCAAGGCAACTTGTGGATTTGATTGATAGCATTCCCGAAATAGATGATGTTTTTGTGGATGTCACTTCGGGACGAAAACCAAAATCATTGGCGCTGCTATTCGCCGCTTATGCTAGGTCTAAGCATATCAAGAAGATTGTCTATGTTACGGAGGATACGAAGCAAATCATCACGCTTCCCAAAATGGCCTATACTTTAAACACTACTCAGACACATTGTTTAGAAATCATAAAGGCATCGACGGCCGTTACGAATGTTCAGATCGCACAAAAGCTCGGCTATACTAAGGCAATTATATATCGAAACACTCGTGAACTTCTTGAAATTGATGCTATAGAAAAAAATGGGGAAGATTTGCGATTGACCGACTTTGGGGAAATTTTGCTCTTGTAAATGACAACCACTAATTACCACTCAAAATATTTCGCATATGAACTTACTAGGCGACATTCGGTTCAGGATTCAGAAAAGTTAGCTTCTGTTCTTGCTGATGCCCAAGTCGATCTGAATCCGCACCAGCTTGATGCGGCATTGTTTGCCTTTAAATCACCCTTATCTAAGGGATCAATTCTTGCTGACGAGGTTGGCCTAGGTAAAACAATTGAGGCTGGCCTTGTCATAGCTCAGAAATGGATAGAGGGGCATCGAAGAATACTTATCATTGCGCCTGCCAACCTTCGAAAACAATGGGCTCAAGAAATGTCTGACAAGTTCTACTTGCCCTCTGCTATTCTTGAAAGTAAAAGTTTTAAGCAAGAACAGCGTAACGGAAACAAGAATCCCTTCCTACAAGATAAGCTTGTGATTTGCTCTTACCAGTTTGCATCAAAAAATGCTGATTTGCTTATGACTATGGCCTGGGATCTAGCTGTTATCGATGAAGCTCATCGACTTCGTAATGTATATAAGCCCGACAATAAAATATCAAAAGCCATAAAAAACGCACTGATGAATACCCCCAAAGTGTTGCTGACCGCTACACCACTGCAAAACTCGCTACTAGAACTTTATGGTTTAGTTAGCGTGATTGACGACTATGCGTTTGGTGATTTTAAGAGCTACAAATCTCAGTACGCGCGGCTTACAGGTGACGAAGTTTTTGATGAGCTAAAGCAACGACTTGCCCCCCTTTGTCACCGAACGTTGAGACGACAGGTTTTAGAGTATATTCGCTACACCAATCGAATCCCCATAACCGAAGACTTTTTCCCATCGGACGATGAAACAGCCTTATATGACATGGTATCAGAATATCTCCAACGTCCACTTCTCCATGCACTTCCTAACTCACAACGCCAACTTATAACACTTATTCTCCGTAAACTATTAGCATCTTCGACATTTGCCATCGCAGGGGCGCTTGATTCCTTAGCGAAACGGCTAACGCGCGAACTAAGCGAAGTGATTGCTGAAAATGAACTCATTGAAGAGATCGAGAAAGATTATGAAGACTTTGATAATGATGCAGAGGAATGGGACGAAAATGGCGAGTCCCAACCCGTTTCGGTGTCCGACGTAAAATCCATTCGCAAAGAAATCGAAGAGTTGGAGCTGTTTCGAGATATTGCCGTCAATATTACCAACAATGCCAAAGGTGAAGCCTTACTGAATGCGTTGAAACAGGGATTCGTTAAAGCAAAAGAGTTGGGTTCTGCCGATAAGGCAATTATCTTTACCGAGTCTCGACGGACGCAAAACTACCTTATTCAGTTACTTTCGGAGAATGGGTATCAAGACAAGATCGTTCTTTTTAACGGCACTAATAGCGATCCCCATTCCAAAAAAATATATAAAGAATGGTATGAACGTCACAAAAATACAGATCGTGTATCGGGTTCTCTAAGTGCGGATATGAGAGCCGCCCTAGTTGACCGCTTTAAGGAACAAGCCATGATTATGATCGCCACAGAAGCCGGAGCAGAAGGCATCAACCTTCAGTTCTGCTCGATGGTTGTTAACTATGACCTCCCGTGGAATCCGCAGCGCATTGAGCAACGGATTGGCCGCTGCCATCGTTATGGGCAGAAACACGACGTCGTTGTGATTAACTTTATAAATAGAAAGAATGCTGCCGACCAACGTGTGTTTGAGTTGCTCGACCAAAAGTTTAAGCTCTTTTCGGGTGTATTTGGGGCAAGCGATGAAGTGTTAGGTGTCATAGAATCTGGTGTTGATTTTGAGAAGCGAATTGCGGCTATTTATCAAAACTGCCGAACGACGGACGAAATCGAAACAGAG
>CAIWAN010000096.1 GCA_903910705.1 uncultured Candidatus Marinamargulisbacteria bacterium | reverse complement strand
GTCTGTCTATATTTTACCCAGAGATTTAACCCCGAAAATAAATAACGGTCGAAAATAAAAAGGCTCCGAGAAATCGGAGCCCTGTGTGTTACTTGGTTGCGGGGGCCAGACTCGAACTGACGACCTCCGGGTTATGAGCCCGACGAGCTACCAACTGCTCTACCCCGCGATTTATGGCGCCCACTGAATCACGTACGTTCTACAATCCGCGGGCAGGCAAAGTGTAGCATAAGTGGGTTTTGGCGTCAACTTGGCTACTGCTGCAAGGGGTTTGAGGGAAGTTTATACACACACCATACACACAAGTGCTAAGAAATGGTGGAAAAGAGAGTGGCGATGAGAACCTGTATCTTGTGGTTTAGAAAAAATATAGTGTGACTTGACTAAGAAAATTTATCTTAAAGTCATCATATACTCGTGGGAGCTTGCCTGTCATACCACCTATTGTGGCCGTTTCAATGTGACTATATTGTGGAACAACATAGTTGTCCCACATGAATCTATCCCCAACATTAAAATGTCCACCCAATTCAACGCCGCAATCATATCCCGAGTAATTTGCTCCATCAGTGGTTTGTTTCAAATTAAATAGATGCGTGCTTAGGCCTAAAGAAAATCCATCTTCACTAAATCTGTTAAAAAAATATATTCTGTGCTTAATACCGATCCCAGAATAAGCTGCACGTGAAATTATTGATGAGACGAATCTATTTGTCCACGCCGCAGGCATAGAAAAGATCGATTCGCCACTTGTCGCCTCATATATCAAGGATGTCTCATCAATACCCCGTCCCAAGAAATAATCAAATATTCCAAGATCAACGTCCTTATGATGAATCTTAATTTCCATAGAAAAAGGTACAGTCCCTCTATAGGTTAGACTACTAAATCCGTTTGACCCTAAACCAATGGATACTCCCCAAACTGCCTTATTCTTTCTAGTAGGCTCTTCTCTTGTAACTATCGAAACAATCGAAACACTTCCTGTCTCCTGTTCATTTATAAGAGGGTCCACTAGAAAAGAAACAAACGCGTCTTCGTTTGATAGACTCCTCTTTGTATTGGAGGAAGTCAGGGAAGTAGGGAGTGAAATTGATAGTCCAAATAGAACGAGGAAAAAAAGAAAACGTTTATTCATGTGGCAAAGGATTAGACCAGAGGGCCACCTTGCGATGGCCCTCTTCAAATATTTTTTTATTTCTTTACCACCAACAAGTTGTTGTTGGAATCAATCGAAACTTTATTCTTTGATATCTGGTTCAATTGTAATTCGCCATTGAGCTGCTCAGCAGTAAAAACTAAATCAGCATTCTGTAGGTCAGCTGCTGGCAAATTGTTATTTACAACCCCATCCTTTTCAATTGCCGATACTTTCTGTAGAACTTTTGAATAGACGTCACCTTGGATCTCATAAGAAAACTCACCAAAAACGTATGGAATGTAATACCAATTGTAATGAATGACCGCGTTTGTCACCAAGTCGCCATTGCTCTTCTTTAGCAAATCATCAACCGCATCTTTTATGCTTGGCGTTCCTGTTGGGATGAAAATAATAATTTGTTTTGTGCTTTTACCAATTGCGTCCGTGTTTACCTTAATATAATTTTTCCCAATATCGACATTTTTTGTTGATATTAGGGTGAAATCCCCGATTCTTTCAGAACACCCAACCAAAAGAAACAAAAGTGGCACAATTAACAAGTACTTTTTCATACAAAACCTCCCGTAAAATAGGTTATGCAACTTCTTTTCTGTAAAATTAGAATCCATAGTGTTCATGCTGCCTGAAAGAACCTCCTTCCTGACGACCAGTCCTCGTCGATTTCAACGAGTATAGCCGTAACGAGCCTGAGGCAAGAGGCCTCATTTG
>CAIWAN010000095.1 GCA_903910705.1 uncultured Candidatus Marinamargulisbacteria bacterium | reverse complement strand
ATTTGCTTCCGAAACTGGGAGCGGATGCTGGATTTCATGCTTGATTCCTATGATAATCCCGTAGATTCTGAGGATCTCGCAAAATACTCCCTATAAAACAAGGGAGGCGAGTCTCCGCTTTTCTAAAAACCACTCCTTTATTGCGTTTTATTCTCCCTAAATCCCCAATCAGGTCGGGAATAACATAGAGCCTGCCTGCTATTTTTGTTCGGGATCTGCTTTATGTCCCAAAATTAGAATTGCTGGGGGTTAGGGGTAAAAAAATGATGTTTAGTCTTCTCACCTTTGGGGCATGAACAACATAAGTCAGAACATGACAACAATTCAGGGGGGCGACGTTTGTTCAAGGGTTGGGGAACCTTTATTCTTATCATTGGCAGTTTAGCTTTCAGCGTTCCAACCGGCGAGGGTGCGGTTGACGAGCTGAAACTTAATATCGAAGCCAATCCCGGCTTTGCACTCAGTTATGCTGAGAACCCCGCAGCGGTGGCTTTTACCGATCCCAGCATTTATCTGTCGCGCATTGAAAGAGCCGATTGGCAGTGGCAAACCAATCGACTTAACATCTCCCTTCCGGGTAAACATTGGAGTGCGGCTGTGGATGTTCGCTATGATGCGTTGGATAACCTTCCCAACACAGTTGAAAATGCGGGACGTTTTGAGACCACGTCGACCTTTTCACAACAAAAAACCGCCGCCCTTGTTTCTTTGGCTGGCACATTGGCTTCGGGTCTTTGGGTAGGAACGAATCTCAAAGCCTATTCCGAGAAGATTGCTGACCAGTCTGTTCAAGGATCGGGTGTTGATGTGGGGGTTTTGTGGGCTCCTCTTTCAAATATTTTTTTAGGGTGGAGTCGCTCCGATGTGGGGGATACTAAGCAAATAGCCTCTACGGGAAAGATCGATGTCAAACTAGCGTCAGATTTGTTCAGTGTGACATGGAGAAACCTTGATGCATCGGTTAGTTACTTGGCTTCGATCGATGAGCCTCATTTGGTTCGGGGACAGTTCCATTTGCTAGATGGGGTTTGGTTGGCGGCGACCCTGCCGGTCAATGCTCCTCAAAACGTAGCGTTACAACTGGATCTAAAACTCGACCCTCTCACGATCCGCTATACAACCAGTTTCTCTGACCTTAATAGTGCAGAGTCTCAGCTTACTTTAGGCTGGAATATCGGAGGATAGGGATGAAAAAAGTCGTTTTGGTCTTTTTGTTGTTCAGTTTTAGTTGGGCTAACTCTCTCCTCAATATTGCCCGATTTGGTTCGACGCGAGTCGTAACTCATCCGAATTACCCGATGCCACTAGTCATCTCTGTTCCCGGTGGAGATATGAATATCATGGCTGAATCATCGAGTAGCCAAGAAGTTGATGCGCCTGTCGAGCTTCATCAAATGGCGGGTGTGAGTATCGAATCCAGTTCAACGATTATTCCATTGGCATCAACGACTCCCCCGCAAATTATTATCGCGGTCATTGATAGCGGTATCGATCTTAACAATGAACAGTTAAAGCCATATCTTTTTGTAAACCCTCTCGAAATCCCGAACAATGGGATCGATGATGATCATAATGGATACATCGACGATGTGAATGGGGTTAATCTCTTTACGCAAAATGGAAATGTTGCGGATGATCTAGGTCATGGAACGCTTATGGCGAGCATTATCGCCCAGACCAGCAAAGGCCACGTCAAGATCCTGCCTATTAAGATCTTTGATGCGCAGGGACGAAGCTCTCAATTTTTGGTCTCTTGTGCGCTTGCTTATGCCAAACAGATGGGGGCCAGTGTGGCAAATTGTAGTTTTGGCTATGATGCTACGACCGAAGTGCTAAGGCAAGAGGTCCTTGATGTCCAGTCCCGTGGGATGGTTATCGTTGCCAGTGCGGGGAATCAAGGCCAAGAGCGAACTGTTTACCCAGCTGCTTTTCAAAACGTGATCGCTGTCGCATCGCTCGATGGGAACGATCATCTAGCCAATTTTAGTAATTATGGCGCGTATCTTTCCGTGTCGACGATTGGTGTCGGAGTGTTAGGGTTCTATCCGGGGAATCAAGTTGCCAATGCGAGTGGAACCAGTGTGTCAGCGGCCTATATTAGTGGACTGCTAGGGTTAATGTCCTCCAAACAACAAAAACAACCCTCTCGCGAGAACATGACGGAATATATCGTTGATATCCGTGACCCATTGGGAACCGGTGCCAACTTTGTGGGTTGGGATAAATATAGCGGCGATGGGAAATTTGACATTACCGACGTTTCCTCGTCTCAAAACACGACCCTTAACGCATCCCTCATCGTCGGGCCTGTTTTAAGTTACCCGAATCCTATTCGAACCTATGCGACGGCCCAGATCGGGTTCGAGTTGAGCCAACCCTCAAATGTTTCGATAAAACTCTACGATCTAGCCGGTCGACTTCGATGGTCCGATGAGATCAATGCAAGCAATACGCTCGCGGGATATAACAAAATACCGGTTGATGGAAAAGACAATTTTGGGAATTGGCTTGAGAACGATACCTACCTTGTTCTCGTCACCGCCGACGATCACGGGCAAAAGGCTATCGCTCGTCACCGATTGACCGTCATCCGATAAGAGGATTAGAATGAATCCCCTGAAAAGGCGGACTCATGACACAGTTTCCAACGTTTGTTATTCAGGCACTGCTTTATAGTTTATCCGCTGGAATATTTGCCTCTGTTATCACCCCTGTCGCTATTCGGATCGCTCTGCGATTTCGGATCCTTGATGCCCCCAATCATCGCAAAGTCCATAAATACTCCAAGCCCAGAGTAGGGGGGTTGGCCATGTTCGGGGTCTACTTTTTTATGGTACTGACCTTGGACCTATCGTCCCCCCTAGTCCGTGCCGCTTTGGTCGGGTCGGTCTTAATCACCATGTTCGGTTTTTTGGATGATCTATTTACGCTTAATGCCCGTGTTAAATTAGTCTTTCAAGTCTTGGTCGCTTTTTTAACGGCGAGTCATCTCGTGGGGTTCGGGTTGACGATCGACCATTTGTCTATTTTGCATACTCATTATGTGATGCTGCAATGGGCGGCTGTCCCGTTTACCATGTTATGGATCGTTGGCGTTATGAATGCGATCAATTTAATGGACGGATTAGACGGTTTAGCGGGGGGCATTGCGTATATTGCGAGTTTGGCTTTAGGGCTTTCATCCATGATTCTTGGGCAATTTGAGGCCGCGTTGCTGTTCTTTATTTTGTCTGGCGTGGTTTTTGGATTTTTACGTTATAATTTTAATCCAGCAAAGTTATTTATGGGCGATTCAGGGAGTTACTTTTTGGGATATAATTTAGCCTTGCTTTCTATCGTTGGCGTTTGGAATGCCGAAAGTGTTATGGCGTTCACGATCCCTTTTCTTGTATTAGGTATCCCCTTTTATGATGTGGTGACCTCGATCCTGCGGCGAATAAAAAATAAGACCTCGATCTTTCATGCTGATGGTGAACATATCCATCATCGATTGATCGGTCGAGGATTTACCCATAAACAGACCGTGATCGTCATCTATTTAGAAAGCATCTTCCTTGCTCTTGCCGCCTTATCCCTGCTTCTGGTCAACAGTAATGTGGCCATTTTTGTTTTTGTGATACTGCTGTTCCTTGCCTATTTGTCGACAACGTATCTCCGAAAGTACTATCGATGAAGAAACTCATAGGGCTTCTCTTTTTGTTTATATTCCTTTCGGTTGCGGAGGGGTTTAACGTTCAAGAGGGGGCGATCATTCTTTTTAATGGGAAACGACTCGATTTCCGAGCTCAGCCTATGATGAATGAAGGCATGCTTTGTGTGCCACTCGAAGAATTCGCCGCCCAAATGAATTTTGCCTTACTCAAAAAGAAGGGTGAGTACACACTTGACGACCATTTTCGACAGATCCTCTTCCGTGTGAATCAAGACCAAGTCGAGGTGAATGGTCAAAAGGCCTATTTGCCGATGAAGGTCTTCTATCATGAGACCGACTGGTTTGTTCCCTTAAATTATCTGGCGTGGTTTCAAGGCTATACTCTTACGCGCAAAGATCGATTCTATTATATTTCCAAACAAATTCAGAAGGCCGAGATCGAAGAGGGGAGCTTGAAAGTTGTCTTCGGATGTAATATTGAAAATGAAAACTTTATTCTCAAAAAAGAGCGCACGGGGTATTCAATCGAGCTGACCAATAGTGTTTTGGCTTTCCCTAAGACAATGATGCGTTCGCCTGATCTGGGGATTATTCAGATCGGCCAGATCTCGGCGGTTCCTGACCTAGCCAAAATACTTATTTCTGTATCCGAAAATATTGAGATCGTTAAACAAAAGAATACGCTTTTTGTAAAACGCATGGATTTTGTGACGCCTGTGATTAGTGAAACACCTAAACTATCGCTCCTTAAACCTGCGCAAAAAATAGAAAAGATCTCGACCCCTCGATCGACCGATAAGGCGGTTTGGCTGCCTGATATGTCAAGGATACGTGACGTAACCTTGATGATCCGAGGCGAAACATCCCTCATCAATGGCCCCACTTGCGTTATCGATGGTGACTATTATTTGCCCGCCGACAATATTCTTATCCCGTTCGGCTACGACTATCAAGTGGATAAAAGCGGCCGACTTCAAGTGAAATACGGCGATAAACAAGAGCTAGTTCTTCCGATCACCCCGACCAAGGTCGGCGATAAATGGTTTATCCCGATCCAAAAGACAGCCGCCACCTTAGGTATGGGACTTCGTTGGGATTGGCGAACCAAAACCCTTCGCATTAACCCCATTATCTATGATGTCCATTATGATAAATCCCCCGACTCAGAATCGATCCATATTCACGCCTTTGTCGAGATGTCACCTCGTGATGTTTTTGCCCTGTCCAATCCGCCTCGGCTTGTTCTGGATATCCCCAATGCCGTGCTTGATACCAAAGAGAAAGCCTTTACGATCTCGGGCAGTAATTTTGTTAAAGCTCGTGCGGGCCAGCTCAATGAAGACACGGTCAGAGTTGTTGTTGATCTAAAGCAAGATAGAAGCTATGCGTTGTCCCTTTCCGATGATGGAACGACGGCTCATATACTGGGTGCCGGTAAAGTCAAAAAGATCCTTTTTACAGAAGAAAACGACCGTGGGAAACTGGTGATCGAAACGGCCGCCGTGAGCAGCTATAATGTCACGCAGCTGGGGCAACAGTTACAGATCGATTTTCATAATGCGCAATACCAAGCCAAACCAGAATACTATTTAACGGGCCCGTACTTATCACGTGTTTCGGGTCTCCAACAGTCATGGAGTCCACTAAAAGCCCGAATGTCCTTTATGTTGCAGAAAGATGTGGCGGCCACTGTTTCGCGTGTTGGGGATGATATCGTTGTTCTCTTTAAAAAAGCGATAGGGGCTAAGTCAAAAGGGACAGGGAAACTCTCCCAAGTCAGTACAACGCCTTACCATCGAGGCCCTCTATCGGGAAAATTGATCGTGGTTGAATCCGGTCATGGGGGGATCGATGTGGGATCGATCGGGTTTGGAAATCAGTACGAGAAAAACTACAATCTTGATATCGCAAAACGGATACAATCTAAATTGATCGCCGTGGGCGCAACCGTTATCATGCCCTTCCAAGTCGATCAATACATGTCGCTAGCTGAACGAACCTTATTTGCCAATCGAAATAAAGCAGATCTTTATATCAGCTGCCATCTCAATAGCCTCGAACGACAGGAGATGAATGGGGTTGAAAGTTATTACTATAAACCCGAAGATATCGCCCCCGCCAAGGCGATCCACGAAGCGCTTTTGAATAAATTAGGCCGAGCCAATCGCGGTATCCGAAAAGCACAGTTCTTTGTCTTATTTCATACCGATATGCCGGCTGTGCTGATCGAGCCGGCCTATTTTTCAAACGAGGAAGAATATAATCTTATTTTGACCGAGGCCTATCGCGATAAAATTGCTCAGGGCGTGGTGGAAGGGATCCTTCATTATTATGCGTCCCGATAACCGACCGATCGGATTATTTGATTCAGGTATCGGGGGGTTCACGGTTCTGAATCGGCTCAAACAAGCCCTGCCCAGTGAGTCCTTTATTTATGTCGCGGACAATGCCCATAAACCGTTTGGTGACAAATCACACTCGCAGATCCTTCGTATCAACGACAGCATTATTACCTATTTGCTTAGCCAAGAGGTTAAACTGATCGTGATCGCGTGTAACACATCGTCGGCTATCGCGCTAAAACATGATAAGCGTCTCTATCCCGTTCCGTTTGTGGATATGCTGCTTGATGGACTTTGGTTTGCGCAGATCTTGGGGCCGCGGACAAAGGTAGGGGTTATTGCAACCAAGGCAACCGTTCAGAGCAACGCCTATGAAAAAACCCTGCTTCAATATAATCCTCATATCGAGGTCTCGCAGACTGCGTGCCCACGGCTTGTTCCCCTGATCGAACAATATGCGTTCGCAGAAAAACAAACGACCACCCGTAGTCCCGAACTTGACGACGCGATCGACGAGTATACGTTGCCCTTCAAGGATCATGATGTTTTGATACTGGGATGTTCTCATTATCCGCATATTCAAAAGAACATTGAATCAACATTACCGTGTATCCGTGTGATCGACCCTGCCGAATACGTCGCCAAACGGGTCAAAGAGCATGTTGAGATCATGGGTTTTTCAACGCTTAAACCCAGCAGTCGGTTCTGTTTTACGGCCACCGAAGCAACGCTTGAGGCCAACGCCAAACGACTGGGATTTGATCATTTTGAGAAGATCCATCTGGGAACGGTTTCTAACGCATGAACATAAAGTCGCTTATTGTTGTGGGGTTATTGATCGTCTGGATAGGGGGGCTTAGTCTAGCTATCGATCGGTCTGTTCCGTTGTCGCTTCAAGCATGCTATCAGCTCGCTTTGAGTCGAAGTGAGGTGCTCGCCGATCAGCAAGAGCAGGTGATTCAGGCTGAGGAACACTATAAACAAGCCATTGGGGCACAGCTTCCCTCCTTAACAGGATTGGCTTCCTATACGCTTGCACCGAATTCGACGGATCAACTCCTCGTCAAAGCGAATGCGAGTTATCCGCTCTTTAGGGGCTTTCGTATGGTGGGCGCCATTAAACAAAATGAGCATCTCTTGAACGCCCAAAAAGAAGCGCGTCAATGGGCGGCTCTGCAGCTTTACACCGATGTCGCTCAAGCGCTGTATCTCTATGCTTATCTTCAACAGGATATTCGATTGTTAATCGAGCAACAATCCTTGCTCAATAAACGCCTCAATGAACTTCGGGGTCGCGTTAATATTGGCCGCTCCCGCGCAACGGAAGTCTATAGTTTAGACGTTTCATTGATCCAGTTGCAAACCCAAGGGGTTGCGGCAGCCTCTCAGTTGGATGCGGCGGAGAGCTTGCTGACGTTCCTGACGGGAAAAGATATTGCGATTCGCGTGGGATCGACGGACAACTTTACCCTTTTACCTCTAGCTCGTTATCAAGCTCGAATGGATCAACGCCCTGACATTAAAGCATCAATGGGTCGTGTCGAGAGTGCAAAGGTGTTTGAACAAATAACAAAAGAGGGTGAATCCACGCCCCAAATCGATTTGAACGGCAATCTCTATGTTGTTCGTCCGGCGCCCAATCAAAGTACGGCTTGGGATGCGCAGATCCAGATGACACTGCCCAACTTCTTGACCGACGTGGCTTATTCCAAGACCCGCGAGTCTGCCTCGATCAAAAAACAGGCTGAGATTGCTTTGACCCTTTTACGTCGACAAGCGAACAACGATATCGAAACCGTCTATACTAATTTGACGGCGGAGAAAAAACAGCTTCAACTTCTTGAAAAAGCTCAACAGGTATCCGAGAAGAATGTCGATACGGTCATCAACGATTACCGGTTGGGGCTGAGTAATAATCTCGATGTGCTTCAAGCCATGAATGCGTTCATTGATATTAAGCGCTCACTCAACAAAATTCGGTTTGCTTATCTGACCGACCAAGCGCGTTTGGCTTCGATGACAGCCGATCAAGGAATCATCCTCCCATGAATATTACCGATATCGCGATCCGACGTCCGGTCATGTCGTGGATGGTCATGGGCGCGTTGATCATCTTTGGGCTTCTTAGCTTTTCAAAAATGGGCATCAGTCAAATGCCCGACGTTGACTTCCCGATGATCTCGGTGAGTGTCGGCTATCCAGGGGCAGCACCCGAGATCATGGAAACCGACGTGGTGGATGCGGTAGAGGGTGCGGTCATGAGCATCGAGGGCGTCAAATCGCTGACATCAACGTGTCGGCAAGGCTCGGCCCGAGTATCCTTAGAGTTCGGGCTTAATCAAAACATCGATGTGGCCATGCAAGCGGTTCAAGCCAAATTGCAACAAGCTCAGCGAGAATTGCCAAAAGGCATCGATCCCCCCGTTATTAGTAAATCCAATCCAGAAGATCAGCCCATTATTTGGTTGACGGTTAGTAGCAAAACCATGCCCCGCAGCGAACTGATGGCCTATGTGCGCGATGTCTTGCAAAACAAGTTTACCAATGTCCAAGGGGTCGGCAATGTTGATCTGGGTGGCTATGTCGATCCGGCCTTGCGAGTATGGGTTAACAAACAATCGCTGGATCAGTATAGTCTAACCGTTGCCGATATCGTCAACTCGATCCAAAACGAACATGTCGAACTACCGGCGGGCAGCATTACCGGTGCAGGGAAACAATTTGCGGTTCGTACGTTAGGGGAGGCGCAATCCATTGGCGAGTTTAGTCATATCCTCATCAATTCGCGAGGGGGGCAGCCCAATTATTTGCCGATCACGTTGCAGCAAGTGGCGGTTGTGGAGCAGGGTCTGGCTGATGTGCAACGGCTGAGCCGAGCAAATGGTCAGACGGCGGTTGGCTTAGGTATCATTAAGCAACGAGGGGCGAACGCGGTTGAAGTCAGCAAGCTAGTACGGGAACGACTCAAGCGGGTCCAAGCCGAGCTTCCTTCCGGTGTCCAGTTAGAGTTGCGCATCGATACCACTAAATTTATCGAAAAAGCCGTCGAAGAATTATTGATGACCTTAGTCATTTCGGTGATATTGACCTCGATCGTCTGTTGGCTGTTTTTAGGAACAATGTCCGCTACGTTCAACGTTTTACTTTCGATCCCGACCTCAATCATCGGCACCTTTATTGTGCTGCATTTTGCTCATTTTACGCTCAACATTTTTACCCTAATGGCGCTAAGCTTGGCGGTTGGCATTGTTGTCGATGACTCCATCATGGTGCTTGAAAATATTATCCGCCATAATCAAAAAGGAAAAGATAAAATTAAGAGTGCCCGCGAGGGAACGAAAGAAGTGGCCTTTGCGGCGCTGGCCTCGACCAGTGCGATCGTGGCGATCTTCCTGCCTGTAGCGTTTATGTCGGGGATCGTGGGGAAATATTTCTTTCAGTTTGGGGTGGCGATCGCGGTGGCGGTGAGCCTATCCTTATTCGAAGCGTTAACCTTGACCCCCATGCGTTGTTCGCAGTTTGTGGATACAGGCGAGCACACAACCTTTATTGGGCGCATCTTTGACAAAGGGTTTAATCAATTGCGAAGAATATATTCGACGATGTTGACCGGTGCATTGCGCCATCGAGGATGGGTCGTCGGCTTATCAATGGCATTCTTTGGGCTGAGTTTAGTCAGTATTCGTCATCTTCGCAGTGAGTTTATTCCTACTCAAGATCAAGGGTATTTTATGGTGCGATTGAAAGCGAAACCGGGTTCCTCGCTAGAGTTTACCAATCGAAAGACCCGCTCAGTTGAAGCGCTTTTAATGAAAAATCCTGTGGTGGAGGGTTACTATGCAACGATCGGTGGATATGGGGGTGGCGACCCATCGACAGCGATGATCAATGTCACCATGAAACCGTTGGGGCATCGCGGGATCAACCCAAAGACCCATAAACCATGGAAACAAACCGATCTGATGAATAGTCTACGCAAACAGTTCAAAGGTCAGATCAAAGGCTGTAAATTATCGATCCAAGATCAATCCCTTCGAAGTTTTTCGACGGGGATGGGGTTTCCTGTTGAGTTTACGATACGTGGCCCCAATTGGGATACGCTCGGTGCGACAGCTCTCGCCTTTCAGGCCGCCATGGATAAGAATGAACTGCTGACCGATGTTGGCACGGATTATCAACCCGGAATGATGGAAGTCCAAATGATCCCTAACCGCGCTATGGCTGCGAGTAGGGGCGTGAGTCTGACCAATATTGCGCAGACGATCCAATCCATGATCGGGGGGATCAAAGTCAGTCGGTTCCAGTCAAAAGGGCAGCGATACGATATCATCGTTAAATTGCCAGATAAGGACTTGAATGAACAAACCATTTTGAACGGTCTGTTCGTTCGGAATAATCGGAGTGAATTGATCCCGCTGAGCGAACTGGTTCAGGTAACTAAGCAACCTTCCTTGCAAAGTATTACTCGAAAAGATCGAGAACGCGCCATCACCCTCTACGGGAACATCAAAACCGGTGCGTCACAGGCAACGGTGGTTAAGATTATCGAGCAAACCGCCGCTCAGCTCCTCCCCGCAGGCTATCGACTGGTTTGGGGCGGCAATTCGCAAGCGTCGAAGGAATCCATGACGAGCTTGATCGCGGCCTTGGGGTTTGGGATATTGGTCGCTTACATGATCCTTGCGTCGCTGTTCAATAGCTACAAGAACCCGCTTATCATTCTCATGGCGCTGCCGTTTAGTGCATCGGGTGCGTTCCTCGCACTACTGCTAACAAATCAAGCCCTGAGCATTTATAGTATGATCGGGTTGATCTTGTTGATGGGCTTGGCCGTGAAGAACTCGATCTTGTTGGTGGATTTTACGAACCGAATTCGAGCGGAAGGAAAGCGAGTAGACGAGGCCCTCTTGGAAGCCTGTCCGATCCGACTACGCCCCATCTTGATGACGTCCATCGCGACGATCATGGGTGCGGTTCCGGCCGCTATGGCGACAGGCCCCGGAGCAGAGACCCGTATTCCGATGGCCACAGCCGTCATCGGCGGTATCATCGTCTCAACCCTATTGACCCTATTCGTCGTTCCCAGTGTTTACAGTTTGCTTAATCGAAAAGACCTTAAACCATGACTAACACCGTCGCTGACCCTTCCGGCCTCCGGCCACCTTCCCTTGGTAAGGGAAGGATCTCTCCCACCCCTGACGAGCAAGTCCTTATCGACGCCATTCGCAAAGAGATGGAGGAGGGCAAACAAGAGATCCATTCGGTTGTCGAAGACGTTCGCACTCGTCGATATTGGAATATCGGAAAGCATATAAAGACGCACCTCTTGAAAAATGAAGACCGCGCGGAATATGGGACGCATTTATTCGAACTACTTGAATCGGAGATTCAGATAAACCAGTCCACGCTTTATCGTACCGTAAAATTTTATGAGGCCTATCCTGAGATTTTGGACTCGAGTCCAAAATTGTCTTGGACACATTTCCGAGTACTACTAGCTATTCATGACGAAGATAAACGCACAGTAGTAGAAAAGAAGGCAGTTTCTGAGGGGCTCAGTGTCAAAGCACTCAAAGCGGTTATTCGTGCGGCGCACCCAGAGTGTATCAACTGAAAGAGGTTCGAGGCCGAGAAGTCATCGATCTTGGTTTCCATGATTATCGGGTTCCATTAGATTCGCTGCTCAAAGGTTTGGCGCTTTCGAAAACCGATGCCCATTACACCTACAAGGCCTATCTCATCGAGGTGGTGGATGGTGACACCCTTTGGTGCGAGATCGATAAGGGTTTTGCTTCGCTCACGGTTCAAAAACTGCGACTGCGCGGTATCAACGCCGCCGCGACAAGTTCGACCGCTACTTGTCTGACATTATCTATGACGAGAAAGAACCCGACCTGAATCGATTGGTTGCGCATGGTAGATTCCTCAATCAGGAGCTGCTCGATAAGGGGTTGGCAACGAGGTATGAGGGGTAGATTTTGGACAGGGCGTCATACAGTACTTGTATAATGATGCTGCATAGGTATACTGGGAGTAAGTATAAGCTCAAGGAGCGAATCATGATTAAAGAAAGAATAAAGTCATTTTTGTCATTCAAGGTACTGATAACAGGATTTCTGATCCAGTCGATTTATATTATCGGCGCATTAATTGTGACGATAGCCCCACTCTTTATCCCCTCAGACTTGAACAACTCACGTCTAGCTACTTTTTGGCTGTTACTTATTATCCTCGTCGCCAATATTGCGTGGCGTATTATCTGTGAGTCTTGGATTCTTTTCTTTAAGATTTATGAAGCGTTGCAAAACCAAAGGCAATAAATTATAGATATGCGCAAACCCCTCTCCGACTGTGACCACATCATCGGCTATCTCGGCATGGATGAATTAAATTAGTTTATGGCCACCGCATTCGGAACATATTCAATAAACGCCAAAAACCAACTCGTCGTTAATAAGAATGTCGTCCTCGATGGCAAGTGGTCGCTCACCAACGACCACGATCTTTGCCTGACTTTCAACGGAACACAGGATACCGACTTCGGCGACAAAGTCATTCTGGAGGGAACGATTAAAGGTGTTGCCGCTAATGAGCTTTCTTTTGAGGTCACCAACCGAACCGACCCTGATAAAATCAAGACCGAAACCGTTGCCCTCTCGGGTGTATGGGAAGCCGATGAAAATAATAAGCTCATTTTCAAAGTGAAGAAAGAATCCGGTCGGCATGATGTCCTGACCTTCAACAATACCTGGGTTATCGATGAGAAGAACCGGATCATCTACAACTACGAAAAAGCCAGCCTCGTTTTTAAGAAGAAAGAAAAGGCCCAGCTGGTTTTCAAAGGGACGTGGGATATCACCAAAGAGAACCGCCTGTATTATGAACTTTCGCAGTCTACGGAATCAGGGTTTGATTTTAAGTTGGGCACATCAATTCTCGAAAAGAACCAAATCAAAGGCAAGATCATGGTCGGGCAAAGTGAACAGGATATTTCTATCACCGGACAATGGAAAGCATCCAAAGACATCGGTCTCAGCTTTGAGGTGAATTATGCTGATGGCCAATTCAAGCCCATTATTTTTGGTGGCGATATTGCGCTAAACGACAAAGACAAGCTTTCAATCAAGCTTGGGAATGGCGTGGACGTTAAGCTTACCCAAGATATTCTCGATGGGAAAGCGGACTTCTTTACGTCGGTTCATTCGGGCACAGGCGAGGACAGGGCTGAATGGGGATTGGGGGTAAAATTTTGACAGCTCAAAACCAACTTGGCCGAAATGAGCCGTGTCCCTGCGGGAGCGGTAAAAAATATAAGAAGTGCTGTCTAATAAAAGCTGAAGCCATTCGAGATGCCAATTACGAATACGAGGCCCATCTTAGGTTTCGTCAGTTAATATCAAAACGACTGATGAATATCGCCCACAAGAAGTGTCAGGGCATCCTTGAGGACGAGGTCACATCGTATATTGCGTCTATCCCCTTTATCCATCAAGATATATTTGACTGGCTGTTTGATTCTGGGGCGGGTCGGTCTTTTCTATACAAGATGCTGAACCCCATCATCATATTTACGTACCCGTTTTTTAGCCATAAGTTCTTGTGGCGTTATTGCCTTGAAGACAGCAAGGAAATCTTTGACCAATTCGAATTAAAATTTCTAAACAGTATAAACGATTCGGTGTTTGGCTTTTTTCGAGTGAAAGAAATATTTAAAGACAAAGGGCTAACCCATATCGAAGATGTTTATACAAGACGAGTATATAAGCTCCTTGATAAAGGAGTTAGCGATTCCTCGATTGAGCATGACATTTTTTCAGGCATATTGGTTCCCTTTAACGAAGAACATCACTTTCTAGAGGGAGGCTCTCCCATTAAAATGCCACCTAGTTTTAAAGAGGATTTAAAAGATATTGTTGATTTGTTCTATAAATCTGCCTGCAAAAAAAATCCTGAATATAAACAAAAAGGCGTGTCAGGTTTTTTGAAAGAATATGGCATCTTAATTTATTGTGTGCCGATTATCTATTACTATCGAGTTACCCATGCACCACCACCAGAGATACGAACCACCGATGGCGAAAAAATTGTATTCATCACTGAAACCTATGAACATTCTGGCCGTCAGTCAACCAAAGAAATAATGGCTAAGTTGAGAGGGTTTCATCTTGATGAAGAAACTCAGGATTCGGACGGCTTTGTTTGGCTAAATAGCGAAGATACGGTATTAGGTCGCGTGACAATCACAGACGATCGGTTAACGTTCGAGACAAACTCCAAAGAGCGTTTGCGAAAGTGGCGTCAACGAATAAAGAATTTCGATATACAGCAGCTGCATACTGACGAAAAACCCCTTGAAGATGTCATGGATGAGCCTCATCAGGCGTTGTCCGAAAACGAATCGGATATTCCGGATGATGTCATAAAGCAAATCGCCATGGAACATTGGACAAAATATTACGATAACTGGGTTGTTTCTTCATTGCCCATTCTTGATGGAATGACACCCATGGAGGCGATAAAGACAAAAGCTGGCAAGCAACGTGTCCGAGCCTTAATTGACGACTTCGAGAATAAAAACATGACTGCAATAAAAAACAATAGTGCCGGAAATATCATGCCGTTTTTTAATGCTGATGAGCTTAGAAAACGCTTATCTCTAAAATAAGCTACTCAGCCAATCCCCCGTATCATGACAGTTTTAGATTGCCTTATCACGAAAATATTATCAATCATCACAAAGTCCTTTGCCTCGTCTCAACTCAGGCGGGCACAGGCTTGGCGGGCTTGTCTCGGCGAAGCTTTAGCGAAGTCGGGTACAGCCTCTTCTTCTTTTTCAGACCTCTCGGTCATGGCAAAAAAGGCGTTGAAAAGTACGACGAGGTCAATTGTGGGCACGTGCCCACAATCTTTGGTAGACGTCATGGGTGTTAACCTCCCCTTGCTTAGATACTTAACAAACAAGAAGGAAGTGAGTATGATTAATTTAAAACTCAAGGGATGGTGAAGGAAAATGCGAAAATATTATGAGTTTATTATAGACTACTTTCAAGATGAGGATGGAGTTTTTACAGCGGTTGTTCCTGCGTTGCAGGGGTGTGTGGCGAGTGGAAATTCGATGGAACAAGCCTATAATAACGCAGTTGAAGCCATTGAAAGTTGTCTTGAGGTTCGCCGGAAACTAGATATGCCAGTTGCAAAGAATAGTTATCTCGGAAAAAATGTCTATAGAGTCCCTATTGCTGTATGAGCAAGTTGGCTATGATGTCATACCGAGATGTGGCATCCAAACTAAGGCGTGCAGGGTTTATTTGCGAGCGGACAAACAAACATGATGTTTATGTTCACAAGGAAAAAAATATAACGATACCCTTGCCACATCATCCTAGCGATATTCCTAGGGGTACTTTAAGAACGATTATTCGCGAGACAGGCTTATCTCCAGAAACTTTTATGTCGTTATAGTTGTAGATTGCTTCTCATTCCCCTTATTAACCCCGTAATGGCAAGTAAAAGACGTATATGCGACCCTGTCAATTGTAGAGACGTCTCTACTATCTTTAAGGTCTTTCCAATGGTCGCTCATTGTAGCTACCTCATGTGTTAGAAAATATGGATACAAAATGGATACAAATTAGAAATGTTTCGCCGCGAAGGCTCGACCAGAGCCAGTTTTTAATTTTCTGCTATGCTAGATTTCGATAAATCCTTTATAATAATCAAACAAATATGGCCGTTACAGCTTTTGGTAAAACATGGTGGGGAAATTCATGGCTGAATGCGCTCATGCATACGGATTACAGCAATCGGCTTCCACGCGGTAGAAGTTATGCTCGAAATGGCTCTGTTTTATCCTTATCTGTGAGCCCGAACCAAGGGGTTTTGGCTGCTGTTCAAGGAAGTCGACGTCAACCCTACCAGATTAGTCTTAGCTTAAAAACGTTTAGCAAAAAAGAGATCCAGATTATCGTTGATGAGATTGTCGCCAACCCGCAATACTTATCTTCGCTACTAAACCGAAAACTTCCTGAAGAACTGTATTCTCTTTTTGAGGCAAAAGGGATCCATCTATTTCCAAAACAATGGAAAGAAATCACGGCCAATTGTTCTTGTCCCGATTGGGCGAGTTGCTGCAAACATCTCGCAGCGGTCATCTATATGATCGCAAATGAAATCGATAAAAATCCCTTCACACTATTTCATTTGCACGGTTTTGATATTTTTAAAGAATTATCGAATCGACAATACTTTCTCGAAACCGAAAACCATACCATAAAACGTTACGATGATTTTGTAGCGGAGGTAATAGGAGAGGGCAATGCTACGGAAAATATCGGACTTGATGGGCTTGATTTTTCCAAGATTCCTTTCCTCAAAGATCAGTTATTAAGCTTACTGAGTGATGAGCCCTTATTTGAACCGAATCAAAATTTTAAAGCCACGCTCAATCAATTTTATAAACATGCAGCCACTCAAGTCAAAAAGATATCGTTTGAGGCTCAGCTTCCCGATGAAGAGCAGATTGTTGCGTTATCCGTTGATGATGTTGACATTAAACTTACTTTAAAAAAGAACAAACTCAAAAGGGAGATTATTTGTAAGTTCATTAACAGCCCCGTACAATCCATGACTTTTTCGCCCATAACATTTATTCCCTCCATTATTTTGACAATCCCAAACAAAAAAGTTGAATTTCTGCCGGTACGTCTTACGTTTCTTTACTACGTTGTCCTGTTTTCAGCCAAGTTGGTGGAACAAGGCGCCATGATGCCTGAGATTGTTGCTGTGGGCTCGAACTATGCCATTCGCTGGGTTCCGGCTCTGTTGAACCAAGAGGTCAAGGATATTGCGACAATCTTGATCCATGCATTGCCGACAGAGGGCATTATTCGAACCGCGGATAACAAACGGTTTCACAAAGAAGAAGAGCTGAAAGAAATCGTCTCAATTTTTCTTGAATACTTTGTTCGGATGAGCGTATTCAGTTTTAATGGGCGCAGAAGCACTATCACCGACCTATTTTTTTTCAATACATTATATGAACCGCGAAGCTTTGAACAAAAAGAAATCCCAACAACCATTGCTCTTTGGCTGAGCAAGTTTTCGATTACCCATAAAGACTATGTCCCCCTCATTGTGTTTTCGGAAGTCAGCGCAGGGTTTGACGTCTCTGTGTTTGTGAATCAAACGTCACAACCCATGAATGCACCTGAGCCACTATATCGATTCTTCGAAGACAAAAAGTTGATGCCACTATTATTGCCCATACTCAAAGACATGGAGTTGCTCGCCGATTATTTCCCTGAATTGGGAAAAATCATTAAAGAAAAAGGCCGGACGACGATCCAGTTTTCGTTTAAAGATTTTGGCGACGTGTTGTTTAATTATCTGCCCATTTTTCGGATGCTTGGGATCCCGATGCTCTTGCCAAAAGCGTTAGACTATCTTGTTAAACCGAAGCTTAGCTTAACCGTAAATAAAAAGGCATCTAAAGAGGGCAAGGGCTATTTGTCGTTGATAGACATGCTTTCCTTTGACTGGACCATTGCGCTTGGCGATGCATTCATGACACCCCATGAATTTAAAACACTCCTAAAACAGAGTTCCGGTCTCGTCAAAATTAAAGACCAGTACGTCTACATTCATGATCAGGATGTGTCTAAAATATTGAAAGCATTAGAATCGGAGCCTCAATTATCGACGCAGGAGAAGATGAGAACCCTATTAGCAGATGAGTACAATAGCGCACCCCTCGTACTCAGTGCCGACATTCGAGATCAGATACAAGCTTTCTTTGAAGCTAAGCAAATCCCCGTTTCACCGAATCTTCACGCCGAACTCAGACCTTATCAACGTCGGGGTTATGATTGGCTTTATAAAAATGCGATGATGGGGTTTGGGAGCTTAATTGCCGATGATATGGGGCTTGGGAAAACGATCCAAGTGATTACTCTTCTTTTGAAGCTAAAAGAAGAGGATATGCTTAAAAAGACTCCCGCTCTCATTGTTGTTCCTACGACACTCTTAACAAATTGGTCAAAAGAAATTGAGAAATTTGCGCCGGAACTATCTAATCATGTTTATCATGGGTCAAAACGACGTTTTAAAGACGAACCATGTGATGTGCTACTGACCACCTATGGCCTTATTCGGAGCGACCACGAGACGTTTGTTAAACAAAAATGGGCATTGCTCATCTTGGATGAAGCTCAGAACATTAAAAATCCGGATACCCATCAAACCAAAGCGATTAAGTCTCTCAAGTCAGACATAAAAATTGCCATGACGGGAACGCCGGTTGAGAACAGACTCACCGAATATTGGAGCATCTTTGATTTTCTAAATAAAGGGCTTCTCTATAATTTCAAGACATTTGTACAAGAGTTCACCCTTCCCATAGAAATCAATCGTGATCAGCAAAAATTAGGTCTTTTTCATAAGATTACCGCGCCCTTTATGATTCGGCGTCTTAAAACAGACAAGTCTATTATTAATGACCTTCCTGACAAAATCGAAAATGACACCTATACGAACTTAACCAAGGAACAATCCGCATTGTATCAAAACACCGTTGATGCCATGCTAAAGAAGCTGGAAGACGCTACGGGTATTGATCGAAAAGGCCTTGTCTTTAAGCTGATGACGGAGCTGAAGCAAATTTGCAATCATCCGGCTCACTACCTGAAAGAGAACGAGGCGCAGGCTGATTTGTCAGGGAAAACCCTGCTCCTATTGGATGTTTTAGATCAACTCAAGGAAAATGAAGAAAAGGTTATTATTTTCACGCAATATAAAGAAATGGGTGACCTGTTGCAATCGATGATCCAGAAGCACCACCATTCAGAGGTGTTGTTTTTGCATGGGGGGGTATCGCGAAAGAAACGTGACGAGATGGTCAATGCGTTCCAAACACAGCCCCATCCTAAAGTGTTTATTTTGTCCTTAAAGGCAGGCGGTACGGGGCTTAATCTGACGGCAGCGAACCATGTCATTCATTTTGACTTGTGGTGGAATCCCGCCATTGAAACTCAGGCCACCGATCGCGCTTTTCGTATCGGTCAAAAATCAAATGTGATAGTGTATCGATTTATTACCAAGGGAACCTTTGAAGAAAAGATTAACGAGATGATCCAAAAGAAAAAAGAATTGGCCAATCTGGCTGTCACGAGTGGGGAGAAGTGGATTGGAGAGCTTTCAATTAAGGAGCTTAAGGATATTTTTCAACTAAGCAAGGAGGCCTCCTGATGCTGAATTCATGTTTCCAGGCATAGAATTCTGTGATGGAACTATCTTGGGTGCGTTAAAAGCGGGAATTCGAGCATACCCTTAGCCCGTTCTATTCAATTAACGTATTCGCAGCCCACATTCCAGTTCTTTCGAATATGCTCAAGCATTTCTGGGTACCAAGTTTTTGTTGCGATAATGCGCGAGGTAGGATATCTCATCGTTCTTTTATTTTATTCTCATTTACCCCTCAACTCAAGTGTTGGGGGGGGGCAACTCAACTCGATGGGCACTCTTTGCGCTATCAGAAAAGGGTGAGTTTTGTGGACATGACAGCCTCGATCGGTGAGCCGGTCGGGAGAAGAAACGCACCGCTTGGTGTTGCCGCCGGATTTGCCCCGTTCGATATAGATTTGATGAATACTGAACTGCCGGAAGTCGCAATACTTCTTCAACTCGGTTTCTTGCTCTTCGAGCGAGTCGCCCTCATTGGCTTGGCGTTCGGTTGAGACACGGATATAGAGGGCGACTTTAAATATGTTGGTCATGTTAGCTCCTTTCTACGCGAATGCTTGTTGCCAGCAACAGGACGTTGCTGGCGTGGGATCGGGGGCGCGATTTGGCTTTGTTCCGGTCGTTGCCCATATTTTGCCTCCTTGAGCCTAGAGCCATAGGCTCTAAACCATTTTGAAATATGGCCCGAGGGGAAAACCAGAAAAACAGGAGGCCGTCCAGTCAGAAAATATGTTTCTTTCTGAATGTTTCGGGGACAGATGTTCTGTCCATCAATACTGCAAAATTATCAAGTAGTTAAGCGGCTATTGGTAAGAAAAGAAAACTCGATATATACTCATATACGACAATGTCTAATACCGACTTAACCTTTATCACGAATGAATCAGGGGAAACTCTCAAAGAACGTATAAGCGTATTGATTAAGGACGCTCAATTTTTTGATTGTTTGGTCGGATATTTCTATACTAGCGGTTTTTCTGCAGTATATCCTGCGCTAGAAAACACTGAAAAAGTTCGAATTATTATTGGCATCAGCACCAACAAGCAAACCTATGACCTTATCGATAAATCGAAACAACCTAAACAGTTGGAGTTCGTTTTTTCTCATGCCGAAACAAAACAGGCGTTTGAGGGGCTTGTTGTTCAAGAACTCGAAGAATCAGCTGACGACCAATACATTGAGCAAGGCATTATTAAGTTTATTGAGTGGATGCGGAGCGGGAAGCTCGAAATCAGAGCATACCCATCTCAAAATATCCACGCAAAACTCTATATTATGAGTTTCAAAGAAGAAGACCGCGATCTTGGGAGGGTAATAACGGGATCAAGCAATCTGACCCAAGCAGGGTTGGTAGACAACCTTGAGTTTAATGTCGAGCTCAAAACTAGCGCTGACTTCATATTCGCAAAGCAGAAATTTGAGGACCTTTGGAAAAACTCTGTTGATGTAAGTACCAAGTATATTGACACAATTAATGGCAAAACGTGGCTAAATCAGGATATAACCCCGTACCATCTGTATTTAAAATTTCTTTATGAATATTTCAGGGATGATCTTAGTCAAACAGACCAAGTGTTTGCCAACTATCTTCCAGAAAATTTCATGAAACTTGAGTACCAAGAACAGGCTATATTAAACGCGAAGAAAATCCTAGAAGAATATGGCGGAGTTTTCATCTCTGACGTTGTTGGTCTTGGCAAAACCTATATTGCTACGTTGTTGGCAGGTCAACTCGAAGGCCGAACACTTGTAATCGCGCCCCCAGTTCTCCTAAATAGAGATAATCCTGGTTCATGGCCGAACGCGTTTTCAGGCTTCAGAATTGCAGCCGATTATGAATCAATTGGAAAGCTGGATGATATTCTTGATAAAGGAACGGAGCGCTATAAAAATATTATCATTGACGAGGCCCACCGTTTTCGAAACGAAACAAATATTACTTACGAAACTTTAGCGGAGATCTGCAGAGGCAAAAAGGTAATTCTTGTAACGGCCACACCCTACAACAACTCACCGTCCGATATTCTAAGCCAGATCAAGCTGTTTCAAAATGCTCGAAAGAGTACAATCCCCAACCTCCCTGACCTAGAAGGATTCTTCAAGAACCTTGCGGGAAAGCTGAAAAACCTAGACCGACAAAAGGACTTTGAGCAGTATGTTCGGATTATTCGTGAAAATGCTCTCCAAATTAGGGAAAAGGTATTGAAATATCTCATGGTACGGCGAACCAGAACAGAAATCGAAAAATATTTCGGACAAGATCTTAAGCGGCAAAATCTTAAATTCCCTGAAGTTTGCGACCCGACCCCCCTCTATTACCAATTAAACGATCAAGAAGACGCTATATTTAATGAAACGATACAGCTTATTTCCAAGCAGTTCTCTTATTCTAGGTACACTCCGTTGCTTTACTTGAAGGAACCTACAGACCAACTCGAAGCTCAGGCTCAACGAAATATGGGACGGTTCATGAAAATCCTTTTAGTGAAAAGGCTGGAAAGTAGTTTTCATGCTTTCCGAAACTCGATTGAACGCTTTATTCATTCATATGAAATGTTTATCCGAGAATATGAAAAAGGGAACGTGTATTTCAGTAAGAAATATTTTAAGAAAATCTTTGATTATCTTGAAGTTGATGACGACTTGGCTGTTCAAAAACTTATCGATGATGGTAAGGCAGAACGTTTAGACAGTACTGGCTTTACCGAGGATTTCATTAAGGATCTCAATAGCGATCTTGTCAAACTGAAACGAATTCAGAGTATGTGGCAAAAAGTGAAGCGTGACCCTAAATTGGATTCATTTTTAGAGCAACTTAAAACGAATAAACGGCTAATGGAAAATAAGATAATAGTTTTTACGGAATCCCGAGAAACAGCAGAATATCTTGAACAAAACATAAATACGGACAAAAACAAGCCTGCATTTTGTTTTAGCGGTCAGTCCAAGGAAGCAGAGCGCGATATAGTCATCCGAAACTTCGATGCAAAAGCGCGTCATCAGGAAGATAACTATCGAATCCTTATTTCAACTGAAGTGCTTTCTGAAGGTGTAAACCTCCATCGTTCAAATGTTGTTATTAACTATGATATTCCCTGGAACCCCACCCGAATGATGCAGCGTGTCGGTCGTATCAACCGAATTGATACAAAATTTGACACCATCTACTCCTTTAATTTTTTCCCTACGCAGCAAGCCAACGATGAGATCAAACTAAAAGAAGCCGCTGAAGCAAAAATAAACGCATTTTTGTCTTTACTTGGAGGAGATGCCGCACTCCTAACCGAAGGTGAACCAGTAGGGTCACATGAACTCTTTAATCGTTTGATAAATAAAAAAACAATCACTGGCGAGGATGAGAATGAAGTTACTGAACTTAAGTACCTGACCGTTATAAAAGAAATCCGAGAAAAAGATCCCTCTCTTTTTGAAAAGATAAAATTGTTGCCTCGAAAAGCCCGTTCGGCAAAAGCTACTTCCGAGGTAGCCAGTCTTATAACTTACTTTAGGAAAGACAAAATTCAAAAGTTTTTTCAAGCCAAAAAGAATGAATCATGTGAATTAGATTTTCTCTCAGCCGCTGGGGTTTTAGAGTGTTCTGAAAATGAAAAACGCCTAACGCTTCCTCCTGTTTTTTACGACTGTCTTGACCTAAATAAAAATGCGTTTATTGATTCAACCACCGAGGAGCTAGTTGATCTTGAGTTTCGAAGAGGACGAGACACGGCCCAACAAATTCTTCGTATTCTTAAGGTAACTGTAAAGAATACCCAGCAGCTCACAGAGGGTCAGGACATCTTTATTAAAACAGTGATGGCTCGTTTAGAAGATGGAGCCATACCAAAGCAAACTTGTAAAACAACATATAAAGCATTGAATGATCTCGGCAATCAGGTTATCAACCCTCTAAAGGTATTAGCCATATTACAGACCCATATCTCTGAAAATTTATTGGCTGGTCATTATGCGGAACAGAATCCACGAACCGCAGGAAAACGAGAAGTCATCCTCTCGATGTATCTATCGGGGGAAAATAATGGATAAGCAACAAGCGACGACTTTAGTCAAAGATACGCTTGAAACATCATTCGAAAAAAAACTCTTTATTCCTTTTGTCAGCAATTTACTAAAGCAGTATGAACGTGCCGAATTTATTCGAAACGGGCAATATATTCCCGACATATTCAAAGGACATATTAGTTCTTTCGAAAGAATAGGGAAGTATAAGGATTCCGAAGGAAAACGCATTGATATTCTTATCGTCCATCTAAAGAAGAAGGATTCCCTAGATCGAGCTCGTTCAATGCAACGAAACTTTGTAGCGGGTTACTTGCAGGGGAAATTTGGATCAAAGACCGAAAAGGATGCCGCTCTGGTGGCCTTTGTGGCACCCGATAATGAAGACTGGCGTTTCTCTCTCGTTAAACTTGAAATCAAACTCAATATAAGCGATAAAGGCAGAATTTCGACAAAGGATGACTTCACGCCGGCTCGGAGATGGTCCTTTTTAGTCGGGAAACAAGAAAAGAGCCACACAGCACAAAACAGACTTGTCCCCATACTTAAGGAAGATGAATACCTTCCTACCCTGAAACAGTTTGAAGAAGCGTTCAATATCGAGACTGTTACAAAAGAATTCTTTGAGCAATACAAGAAATTATTCATAACACTTAAAGAGGAACTGGATCGACTTGCGCAGGCAGATAAGGATATAAACAAAGACTTTGAATCCAAACATATCGATACGGCTCAATTTGCCAAGAAGCTCATGGGGCAAATCGTATTCCTATACTTCCTTCAGAAAAAAGGGTGGTTGGGTGTTGAGCAAGGCCAACCGTGGGGAAATGGTCCCAAGAACTTCCTGAGAGAATTATTCAATAAAAAGATTGTGCCTTATGATAATTTCCATAACGATATTTTGGAGCCTCTTTTCTATAAGGCTCTTGCGGTAAAAAATGCGGACGATTATTTCGATCCGTTTCAGTGTAAGATCCCGCATCTTAATGGGGGGTTATTTGAGCCATTGGATGGCTATGACTGGGAAGATACAAAAATTGAAATCAATGATTCTGTATTTAAGGATATTCTCGATACTTTTGATCTCTATAACTTTACCGTTCGAGAGGATGAGCCGCTTGAAAAAGAAGTTGCCGTTGATCCTGAAATGCTGGGTAAAGTTTTTGAAAACCTTCTTGAAGTAAAAGATCGCAAATCCAAGGGGGCTTATTATACTCCCCGAGAAATCGTGCATTATATGTGCCAAGAAAGCCTGATTAATTATCTGTTTGAGTCTTGCCAACCAACGTGTGAGCGTTTTGACGTTGAGTTTCTAATTAAATCTGCTGAACTCTTTCAGGAACAGGACTGGTTGGCAATTAATAAGGGGAAAGAAGATCCTAGCAAATATAGAGACACCGTTATGCCTGCCAGCATCGTTGATAATGCCAAGCTTCTGGATGATGCGCTGAAAACCATTCGGGTCTGCGACCCAGCGATTGGCTCGGGTGCCTTTCCTATGGGGATACTTACTGAGATTGTGAAGGCACGCAACATTCTGTCTTTGTTCATGAGCACAAGTGAAAACAGATCGATTTATCAACTTAAAAAAGACGCGATCCATCATTCGATCTATGGTGTTGATATTGACCCTTCAGCTGTTGATATTTCTAAGCTCCGGCTTTGGTTGTCACTGGTTGTAGATGAAGATGATTTTGACACGATAAATCCACTACCCAATCTGGACTATAAAATCATGCAAGGGAACAGTCTCATAGAAGAATATGAAGGGATTAAACTCTTCGACAGTAAATTATTACAAAAAACAGCAAGTGTTGTGACGGATATAAATGAATTAAAGCAAAAGCTTTCTGCCCTCACTAAACAGGCCATGGTGTTTTATCAAGAAAATTCGGCTTGGGTTAGTAATAAGAAAATAAATCGTCCTGTAGAATTGTTTGACATTGAAAAACAGATAGAGGGTATCAAGAAGCAGATAGAGTATTCCAAGGGTATAAACAAGCAAAAACCCATAGAGTCAACTCTTTTTGATCTTGAAGAAAAATCATCCATCAAGATTGGCGAGCAACTACAGTCCCTTATTTCAAGGTATTTTGATATTACGGATCGAGCCATTAAGGTTCAAACGAAAAAAGAAATTGAATTGCTGGAACTAGAGCTTATCGTAGAGACCCTTAAAGAGAAGGGGAAATCAGGAGCTATTGAGAAGGTAAAAGAATCTTTTCGCTCAGGAATTAAGCCTTATTTTTTGTGGGAATTAAACTTCTCGGAAGTCTTTCAAGAAAAAGGTGGATTTGATGTGGTGATTGGAAATCCACCTTATATTGATTCTGAAAGCATGGTAAAGACAGGATTACTTGAAGTTCGGGAGGCCATTCAACGAACCTACAAAATGACAAAAGGCAATTGGGATATTTACATAGCGTTTTTTGAGCAAGGTTTCAAAATATTGAATGGGTTGGGAACATTAACCTATATTACCCCAGATAAATGGATATCCAAACCATTTGGGGATGAACTTAGAAAACAAAAAATAGATCAAATTTATTCTATCCTTAAGGCTGGAAGAAAGGTTTTTGAAACAGCAAAAGTCGACTCTATTATTACAATATTCTCAAATCATGCTACGAATCATCTAAATATCCTTAGTTTTAATGGAATGGAAATTAAATATAAAAGATCGATAGACAAAAAATCAATACATACGCCTTATGCACTTGATCATCTATTTTCCGACAATCTCGACCTGTTATGTAGAATCGAGGAATGTAATAACAAAATTTCAGATATAGCTATCTGTGAGAATGCATGCGCAACGTCAGACGCATATAAGTTGCAACCATTACTAGAGAATTTAATGGGAGATGTATTTAACCCGAACATATTTCTTAAAATAATAAATACAGGAACAATAGGAAAGTTCATCTCAAAATGGGGTAGTCGTGACATGACCTACCTGAAATGTAAATACTCGCACCCAGTTGTTAAAAGGCAAGCATTTTTTGACAACTTTAGGAACTCATATTCCAGTAAGTCGGTTAAGCCCAAAATAATTATAAAAGGACTAAATCTTCTTGATGCTTGTATTGATGAAGACGGGATATATATCCCAGGGAAAACAACATTAATAATTGCAACAAAAAATATTCAAAACCTCAAATTTATTCTTGGAATTATTAATAGCAAGTTGCCCCTGTATTACATAAAAGAAAAATATCCTGCCTCAAGCTATAATCAAGGAACAACTTTTACTACGGATATGTTGAATAATTTCCCCATACCAGGGATATTTAACGAGCGATTAGTTGAGCTTGTTGATAAAGTTATCGCCTTAAAGAAAGCCGAACCGAACACAAAGATAGATGACCTAGAAGGAGAAATAGACGAACTTGTTTATAAGCTTTATGACCTGACTGATGAAGAGATTGCGATTGTAAAGGGACGAGGATGAAAAAGGACTTCAGCTTAATTTATAGAATTGATAATAATGATGAGTCCGGTATAAATTTATTTGAACTGGCTCCTCTTCTTCAAAATATTGGTGACTTGCTGATAAATAGCAACAAAGTTAGCCATCAAATTCCCCTCGATCTTTTGATTAATGTAACCCCCTTTAAAAAAGGGTCGTTTATTATTGATATGCTCGTTCTTCTCGATAATAACAAGGTGACGATATTCAATGCATTACAAGGTGACGGGGCTCAATATGTAAAAGATTTGCTAGCCTTAATAGGCATCGTTAATGGAAATCATGATGGAACAAGCCTTCTTAATCTAATCAGAACGCTTAAGGGCATGATCCCAAAGATAACAAGTCGGGATGATGGGAAGTTCGTCTATGAAGCAGCAGGGAATACTTATATTATTAATGCACCAGTCCATAATCTATATATTAATTCTCCAGTAAGACAGAACATAAATGGTGTTTATGGCAAGCCTCTACAGACTGGATCGGTTGCTGCCATAGAGAGCTATTTATCTTCCGATGTTGAAAACAGCAAGGTAGTTGTCACGAAAGATGAAGCAAAACTGTTTTCTGGCACAGATGAAGTTGAACAACCTCCTGATGATGAGACGATTCAAAATACTACTACAATATTTTTGAAACCGAAGAGATTAAGTGTTGAAGGGGAGTCAGATCATTGGTCCTTCAGAAAGTGTAGCGGGACCCAAGATGAAGTAATAACTGTAACAATGAAGGATGAAAAATTCCTGAGCAAAGTAAGGTCGGGTCAAATTCCATCAATGAATGATATATTAAAAGTTAGACTTGAGGAGACGCAGAAGCTCGTTCGAGGAAACTTAACCATGTCTTATAATGTTCTTGAAGTTCTGGAACACAAAATTACGCCCCCTCAACCTAAGTTGTTTTAAAGTGAGTGGTATTGCTTGGAATAAAAGAAAGGACTTTCGGGTGCATAAGAAATGGTCGGGTTCAAGCAGCACGGCCGAATTTCGAAACGATATCATCGCCCTGACCCGATAGAACCCTTGCTCGTAGACTGACCATGGATTGAACGTTCTCCGAACCCCAGTGCATGCCGGATAATT
>CAIWAN010000094.1 GCA_903910705.1 uncultured Candidatus Marinamargulisbacteria bacterium | reverse complement strand
TCTCAAACACTATGGAAAACCTTTTGACCCACTTCGTCAACTTGTGCACATGATGCACAACTCTTTGAGTTGCACACATGTACCCAAGTGCGACTATGGGCGTTTTTTGAATTTTACAGAAAGAATGTTACAGTATCGGTGTCTCTTGGGAGATAAGGGATACTCTAGGAAACTCCTTTGAAATATACATCACCTACGGTTTTGCAATGGGTGGTTCTGGTGAGGCATGGCAACGAGTTGGCGTAGCCGGAATAGGTGGTGGTTTAGGAAATATGATAGGTGGCGGCAATTTTGGTGATGGATTTATGCGCGGTGCATTCAGGGAAATGTATAACGATATGGACATGGGGCCGATATCTCATAGCTTGGGAATGGAGGTGGGTGGATTTATTGATGCAGCAGATAATATTGGTAGAGAAGCATACAAATTGAATAAACTTGCTGGCGGAGTGATGATAGATGGATTAGGTATTTTCTCAAAGATAGAGAAAGTGAAAACGGCAGCAGATGTCATCAGTCGAACGCTATATGTTGTTTCCCATGGGAAAGATTTTATTAACAATGGTATAAATTTCAAAACTGTTCGAAACGCAGGTTTAGGTATTGTCCCATTTTACGATTCAGTAAGAGAATATTTCCAATGAGAATAATTGTATGATTGAAATATTTGGATTAATTGTAATAGTACTGAGTCTCTCGGTTGCTATATATTTTCGTTTAAAGTTTGTGAGAAGAAATGACATAGTTATTTCTAATTTTGAAGATTCTGTCTTGCGTTGGATCGGGTATTCAATTTTTTCTTTGCTTATTCTAATTGGAATTGCTATGTATGTGATTTTTATTAAGAAGGCTTAATGGGGCAATTTTTTTGGAATGTTTGCTCAACCTAAAAAAATGAATATATTAGAACGATGAAAGTTAAAATATCGGAAAATAACACCAAAACCGCGGCGATGAGCGGTGTCTCTTGGGAGATAAGGGATACTCTAGGAAACTCCTTTGAAATATACATCTCCTATGGCAACCTCGAACGCTCGGTGGGCATCTTCCCCGACGAGGTGAAGCAAACCTACAGTTATGATGCGGCCGGCAACATGACGGACAAGCAGCTCTATAGTGACCGTACATCGTTAGATGCTGAAAGCGGATGCGATGAAATTAATTTAATTAATTCTTTACCCGTGCTTGTCGAATGGCTTCCTTGAGTACCGCTAACGCGCCAAGTGATTGATTTTCTTCTTTATAGTCAATTACAATCTGAAAAATTTGAGTGAAGTCTTCCCCAAAATCATTTACCAGTGAATCACGTACTAACTTATTGAAGAATTCATTGCGGAACATGCCTTGATCAATGATGAATTTATCCCAAACTTGAGCTTCTCTATCTACCAAAATTGACTTCCCAAGTTCATAATGAGTCACCATGTGTGCGGCAAATATCTTTGCCATGAATTCAATAACTTGAGTGGCAAGGGTATTCCCAAATTGATATAGATCTATTAGTTCTTTAATTGTTTGACCAGATGTAAAGTGTTTTAGACCCTCTTTTGCATTATTTCTTATCGCAGTATCTTTTGATCGATTGAACGTGTGAAGTCGTTGATAGACCCATTTTGCAAAAAAATCACCCGCCGAGCCTGAGGCTAGACTTTCAAGGTCAAGATAATTTCCGCAATAGGCACATGTCTTTTTTTCGCGAAACTCAAGAAGCCGCTCAAGGTTTTTACTCGACATGCTCAATTTTTGGATGGCTTTCTTGATAGTCGGATGGTTGAAGTCCATGTAGTCATGGCCTGATTCGCCTGCTGAAACACCTGGGCCACTTAGGATTTTGAATTCAAACTCATCGCCATGACGGGTGACTTTGTATTGGCAGGCACCGATACCGGTACCCCCTCCATAGGCAAAAATAATGGTTGATTCGCCATCCTTAAGGTTTGTCAGCGTTTTTGCTATTGGATAAAACTTGTTTTTTTCGTTGGCTCTATTCTCAAGAATGTCCTTTGCAGTTTTGATTATAATACTGGTGGTGTTGGCTCCTTCGGCATCAACGTCGTTTAAGGCTACGGCGGGTCTGTTAAAGGTTTATTCTAATAGATCAGCGATCATGAATGGAGCTTTATTCGTACCCATGCCGTCGACCTTAGGTTGATTTAAGGACCCCTTTAATAGGTCTAGTATTCCCGCACTTGAGAATGCAAACCCAATAAGATTCGGTTCGTCATCCCCCAATAATTTCTTAATGGTCGATATAATCCTGAAGCTTTGTAATTCTCTGTTAAGTTTATCATCATTGAACTCGTTGATAATCCTGTTTTGACTATCTGTGAACTTTGTATATAAATTAGGATCGCCTTGCTTTATTTCAGTCCATTCTTCATCGTTCATTTTGTTTAACTGTGCAGGAATGGCAATACGCTCAATCTTGCCATCGATAATTCTATCAAATCGAAACTGTGTCGCTCCAAATGAAAGAGACATAACTAAGTTAGCGTTTTCCTGAATATCACAAGTTAAATGATCTAAAATCAAGCGTTGTGTAGTGTTAATATTTTCGTTCTTGAAAGTATCGATAGGTAAAACCTTGAGTTTATTTAATCGATGCCCAACTCCCCCGCGGTTGGTCGGTGTGTTTAGTATTGTTTGAATAGCGTTCAGGTCATTATTTGGCAAATCAAGATAGACTTGAGGCTCTGCTGTCAGATTGCTGAGCCGGGCCACACTTATTGCTAAACTTCGACGTTGTTCGGCTCTGCTTGAGCCCCACGTTGGAAGGTTTAGTTTAAGTTTACTTCCTCCAAGTCCAATCATGAAACCATGAGTTTGAATTTGAGTTAACGTTGGACGCATTGCTAAAAATTTCATTCAAGTTATCGGAAACAATGCCGCCTCATCCCATTTATCTTCCATCCCCTTTTTCCGTTTCATTATTGAAAACCTGTTTTCTCTTGTCATCTCGGCGATCCTTAGTATTATTTAAAGTATACTTCGACCGAATTGGTTTTCGGTTTTTATAAAACCTGAAAACCAATAGCTCAGCATAACTGAGACTAATCGCAGTCCGAAAACTGCTTAAGTCTCAGTATATAACGTATGGGGGTTTCGATATGTTGCGACAGTTTTATGTAGGCGCCACGGGAATGGCTTCTTTTGAGAAGATCATGACCAATATTACCAATAATGTTTCCAACTCAAAAACAGTGGGGTATAAATCGACTCGCACCGAGTTGGAGAATTTATTTCCCCAAATTTTAGCCAAAGCCCTAGCCAAGCAAGATGGGGCTACGCCTCCGGCAGACCTTGAACTGGGTTCGGGGGTACGGATCGTGTCGACACCTAAAGATTTTCGCCAAGGGGCGATCTCGGTGACCAACAATGAATTCGATGTGGCCATCAATGGCGAGGGGTTTTTGACTTACAAAACAGCCAATGGTGAGATCGCCTATGGACGAGCGGGAAATCTGAATCGGGATAGTGAAGGTAGTATCGTTGATCCCAATGGGAATATTCTTCAGCCTCAGATCAGTATCCCCGAAAACACGGACAAGGTTCGGATCGCTTCGGATGGTAATGTGTATGTGACGCTTAATCAAGAAACCCAAGAGCGAGCTATCGGACAAATCCAATTAGCCAAATTTATGAATCCGGCAGGGCTTGAGAGTATCGGGGGAAATTTGTATCGCCAGAACACGTCCTCAGGCGATCCCGTTTTAGGGATACCCGGACAAGATAACTTTGGTACTATCTCTCAGTTCTCACTTGAATCGAGTAATGTCGATATCATTGGTGAAATGATGGAAATGGTCATCACCCAGCGTGCGTTTGATATTATCACCAAGGCGATCCAAGCGGGTGAAGGAATGATGAAGTCTGCTGCCGATATCGCTCGGGCATAGTGCTTAGAATCCGTGGGGTTTTCCTTTGTTTGTTTTGTATAATAAGCTTTCTATGTTCAGGGTTTGCGAGTGTCAATATTCCCGTTGTTAAAGGCGATCTTTCTGCCGGACAAGCGATTACGTCTGCAAATTGGGGTTGGGGAAGTATTTCAGAAAAGAAGCTGACCCGATTCATAATTTTAGATCCGCTTCAACTGAGCGGTATGCTTTCTCGGTATATCAAGCGATCTGGTGATCCTTTTTATCGAGGGGATGTAACGATACCGGATGTTATTCATAATCAAGACAAATTGACGCTGACTGTTCGCACAGGGCGAGTTCAGGTCTCTGTACCTGTAATCGCATTGAAAAATGGAGCCTTGGGGTGTACAATCAGAGTGCTTAATCCGGCGACGCAAAAAATCCTTGATGCGGTCATAATCGATAGCCGAAATGTGGAGGTTTTATTCAACTAATGTTAGTCTCAATGTGTAAGTCAAAAATTCATCGCGTAACGGTTTCAGATACCAATATCAATTATGAGGGAAGCATTACCATCGATACCCAATTAATGGAGTTGGCGGGTATTGTCGAATATGAACAGGTACATGTTGTCAATGTAAACAATGGGAATCGTTTTGAAACCTATGTCATGAAGGGGAATAAGGGTGATATTATTCTGAATGGCGCCGCTGCGAGGCTCGCTGTAAAAGGGGATAAAGTCATCATCATTGCTTATGGATATTTGAAACAGAAAAATGCTGAGGGGCATATACCGCGGATTGTTTTGGTCAATGATCAGAACGAACCGATTACTAAAAAATAGTTATTGTAACTGGGGGTTATAGTGAAGCGAATCGTGTTGATGTCGATCCTTTCTACCCTTGTTTTTGCTGGGTCTCTTTGGAAAGAGGATACCCCTTCTCCGTATTCGCCTGGGGTGGCTCGTAAAGTTGGCGATATCATCCTGATCCGGATCGATGAAAGTAATACGGCTACTCAAAAAGCTCAAACCGACCTCGCTAAAAACACACAAATGGACGGTAATGTCAGTTGGACGGACATTGCTCAAGCGATCAGCAACCCCCAACCGACTTCGGGTAAGGCTGGCATGTCCGCTAAAAACACCTTCCAAGGTAGTGGCACGACAGGCCGAAGCAGCCGGCTGCAAGGCCTTCTTACCGCTCAGATCTATCGTATCGAGGGGAATCAATATTTTATTCGCGGGTCGAAGTCGATTATGATCAATAATGAGGATGAAGAAATTAGTATCGAGGGGATGGTTCGCTCTGACGATTTGCAGCCGGACAACTCGATCGCTTCGTCGCTTATCTCGGATGCGGTGTTAAAAATCAAAGGATATGGTCAGGTCGCGACAGAGCAAGAGCGAGGGTTTTTCGCTCGGTTATTTCAATGGCTATTTTAATGCGATTCATTTTTCTTATGCTTATCACTATTGTTGGGTTCGCCATGGAGTCTCGCATCAAAGATATCGCTTATCTGGAAGATGCTAGATCGAATCAAGTCATGGGGTATGGCATCATTGTAGGGCTTAAAAACAGTGGCGACAGTGCCTCGGTGGGGATGACGTATAAGTCGATGCAGAATATGCTGAAGAAAATGGGCGTTCCTTCCGATCCGACCGACGTTAAAAGTCGTAATGCGGCTTCGGTTATGGTCACGGCAGAGCTGCCCCCATTTAATAAACCCGGAAAGCGGATCGATGTCTATGTTGCGTCCGCAGGCGATGCAACGTCTTTGCGCGGAGGCACGCTGCTGATGACGCCGCTTTATGGCGCAGACGGTAAGACTTATGTAACTGCACAGGGAAATATGGTTGTGGGGGGTATCGGGGTTGAAGCGGGTGAACTTAAATATCAACGCAACGAGCTGAACCGTGGCGTTATTCCAAATGGGGGGATCGTTGAGAAAGAGATCCCTGTTATCCTTCAAAATGATGGGGTGTTGACGCTGTTATTAAACAGCCCCGACTTTATTACGGCTGCTCGAATTAGTCTGGCCATTGAGCAATCAGGGATCGCCTATACCGATAATTATGACGCCGCCAAAGTAAAGGTTCGTTTAACAGAAAGCGCTAAGAATGATATGGTCAGCTTTATCGCCAAGTTGATGGATGTCCGAGTTGTCCCTGATACCACAGCCAAAATCGTGATCTCGGAGCGAACAGGGACGATCGTTATTGGTGAAAAAGTTCAAATCTCCCCCGTCGCGATCAATTTTGGTGATGTGGATATTCGGATCGATCGAGATGCTCAAGATAATCTTAACCTTAACGTGACAGAGAAAACCTCTCAGTTTAAAATGGTTAAAAGTGGGAACACCTTATCGGATCTGGTTAAGTCGCTTAATGCCTTAGGGACAAAACCATCCACGATGATTGGTATTCTTCAGGCGATTAAGTCCGCGGGAGCCATAACCGCTGAGATCGAGGTTATTTAATGGGGAGTTCAATCAATCCGCTAACATTCTTTGGGGCTTCGAGCATGATCGAGCAGGGAGCCTCGTTAACGCCGCTAACCAATAGCATTGATGCGAAAAATGCTTTTATGAAAATGTTGCTCGAGAAAGTCTTTTTGAATGGTTTCCAATCGTCTTCTGTGCTTGATTCCAATAATGATCTCGAAAGTTCGGATAGTGAGTTCTCTGTTTTTGATAATAATACGGGGATGACGATCGTTAACGATATGTTCCGTCAACAAATCTCGGAGCAGTTGATACAAAGTGATGTTTTCAATCTGGACAATATGGATGGGGCTAAGCCGTGATGAGTGATATCGAAATAAAAGAGTTTAATCCTCATCTTCGAGCGATAGAGACCGAATCGCATTGTGATAATATCCCTCCCGATCGATTAGAAGAATTCATGAACTTGATCCGAACAATCGTCGCCTCTATCTTTACGGGGCATAGTCTGCCGCCCGGCATTGAATTTGACGACCTGATGGGGTTTGGCTTTGAAGGGTTGGTTAAAGCGTGGCGTAATTATAAGAATGATAAAGGGACGTTGTTTAAAACGTATGCGACCTATAGAATTCGCGGAGAGATCCTTGATTATATCCGCAAAGAATGGAAAGCTCGAAATCCCAACTACCTTAGAAAATTGGATCGTGAAAAGATCGAAGAACGGATGTTCGATATGGCGCGTGCGACACTCGATGAGATGGGCGCTGCGACTGACGAAGAACGAGATGCTGCCTTGCAATTAAGTATTTCAAATACAGCGGTCGTTTATCTGCTTTCTCTTGAAAGTGTCGAGAATTTAAGCGATGCTTTACAACGGGCTGACATCAGTGAGGAGGTTATGGGGAGTCTGGAGCGCAGCAATGAACGGGTTTCATTATTTGACGCCATGTCTGAGCTGGATGAACACGAGCGAAAAGTCATCAAAATGTGTTATTACGAGAATAAGAGCCAAGTGGATATCGCGAAGATACTGAATTTGTCAAAGAGTAAGGTCAATCGCCTTCACATGCGGATCTTGGGAAAATTAAAACATAAGGTTGCGTCTAAAATGAATAAGAAATGGGCTTTATAGATGGACTTTGATGGCGCCATCTATGGTCAAACCTTTGATAATCTAGAGAATGCGATCCATGCTGCTTCGATGAGGCAGACGAGGATCGCTCAAAATATCGCCAATATCGAATCAGATAATTACTCAAAGAACGCAAGTTTTGCCGATGCACTGGATAAAGCGAAGGCTAACCAAGAAAACAAGGGCGGTGGCGTGACGGCTGTTAGATTTAACGCAAAAGAAGAACTCGAAAACGTGCAAGGACGGAAGGAAAATAAGCAGGCGATGATCGACAATGAACTTTCCAATTTGGCCGAGAATAATCTTAAACTCACGTCCTATTCGCAGCTTTTATCGTCGAAATTGAAAATCCTTCGTAAGGTTGTCACGTTAGGAAAGGGATAAAATGAGAGCGATTCTCATGATGGTCCTCTTCGTTTTTTCGTTATCGTTTTCTGATGTCTTTGAAATGATCCATACCAGCCAGTCGGCTATGAGGGTTCAGCAAACCAAAATGAATACCATTGCGGAAAATATTGCTAACATTAGTACCACAAAGACAAAAGATGGCGATGCTTATTATCAAAAATCGGTTATTATTAAAACGGACAGAAAAACCAATCGTCCTTATGTGTCAGCCATAGAAGATCGTCCCAATACCGTGATGAAGATTTTTGATCCCACCAACCCTGATGCAGATGAGAATGGCTATGTTTATGAGGCCGATAATTCGCTTAGCAATGAATTAGTTGATATGGCAATGACCCGTCGACTCTATGATGCAAATGCTGCGGTTTTTAATTCTGCTAAATCAGTTGCCCAAACCCTTATGAATCTGGGAAAATAGGAGATATTATGGCCGAGATTACCGCCACTCAGAATTTAGTTAATGTTTTGAAGAATGCGCCGCTTCAAAAGGTCATGGCCGCGCCAGAGCTATCTGTTCAGCCGAATGTCTTTAAGTCAGCCTTGGATAAGGCAGTTGAAAATTTAAATGCGATCAGCGCGCAGGAAGTCAATGCAGAAAAGTTGATCACTGATTATATCCAAGGAAAAGCAGGTCTTGATGAAGTGATGATTGAGATTGAGAAAGCCAATCTATCAATCAATTTGGCGCTGACGGTGATCAACACAAGCGTACAAACCTTCAAAGAAATCATGCAGATGCCGGTTTAAGGTGAAGCATGGTTGACGTCGACGAAAATGAAGCCATTGATGCCTCCGGTGATCCTCGTTCTAATCCTCTAGCAGAGTTCTTCGGCAATAGGATGGTCCAGATCTTTGCAGGGGTTGGGGTGGCTCTTATTATTGTTCTTATCGCCGTGGGCTTTGTGGTTCGTGGCGGTGGCGGGCCAAAAACGAAATCGACACAAGCAGAGATCAACTCTAATGAATCCAAGAAATATAAGTATGAGCCCGTTTTTGAACAACTAACCCCGGTTGATGCGGCTCAGATCCGAGAGGCGTTGGGTTATGAGGGGATTCCCTTTAAGTCAATTAAAGAGGGACGTGTTATCAATATTTCCATACCCAAGAAATTTGCTGATGAAGCGCGGATCAAGATGTCTCAATTAGGGCTTCCTGAAGGCGGGGTCGTTGGGTTTGAGATATTTGATAAAGCCCAAAGCCTTGGGGCTACCGATTTTGATAAACGGATCCAGTATGTCCGCGCTGTTAGTGGCGAATTATCACGAACCATTTCGCATATGCAGGGCATTGCTGCGGCCCGTGTCCAGATCGTTATTCCCGAACAAAAGTCTTTTGGTGATCGTGTGCCTGGGAGTGCCTCCGTTATTTTGGTCATCAAGAATGGGGGAACTATTTCAGATAAGCAGGTCAAAGGCATTATGCATCTTATCGCGTCATCGGTTGAAGATGTCGCGCCTGAAAATGTAACCATTGTAGACAATAAGGGTGCTATCCTTTCAGATCGGATCAAGGCAGCGATGTTAAACGGTTCTAATGTGGGGTTGGTTGATATGTTGTCTACAGAAGGGGACGACAAACGATCTCCCCTTGAACTGATGATCCGCTTTCGAGATCAACTTCTTAAGAATTATGAATTATCCTATGCCAATAAAGTTAAACAAGTCATGGCTACTCTATTTCCGATGGGGAGTTATTTGGTTTTTGTTAATGTTGATCTTAAAGAATCGGAGAAAGAGGCCTCACCTTACAGTTTAAGTAAAATTGATGTGGCGATTCTGATCGATGAGAAAAACCCCACCATTAAGTTGACAACTGAGCTAAAAAATTCGACGTTTATGTTGGTCGCATCCACCATTGGATATAAGGAGGGGCGGGATTCTATCGTCATAGAAAAAGGGCCGTTCGTTAACATTGACTCGGCAAAAGAATCGGCAAAAGGGATCACCTCTTTTTTTAATCCGGTCAAGGCTGTTCAAGGCAAGAAAACAACCAAACCATATATCTTTAAATTTATTTATGTTTTTGTGCTGGTCACGCTTATTTTTATCTTTATTATTCTCCGTTACTATAATTCTCCAGCCAAAGAGGATGTAGTCGATAATGAGTTTGTTGACGAGGCAATCGAGAGCAGTCCCGATGTCCACGTCGACGGAGAGGCCCTGGCAAAAGAGAAATTCCAGCTCTATTTACAAAACAATGAAGATAAGGTGTTATCAACAATAAAGGATTGGCTAAGCAATGACGTATAGTAATTTCGAAAAGACAGCTGTTGTTTTGAACTTAATGGGCGAAGACTTCGCTGAAGTGATCCTGAGTAAATTGCCTCGTGACATTGTACAGCGTATTCAAGAAGAGGTGATCCCGCTTATGGATCATGTTGAGATGCCAAGTGACATTGATGCGTTTGTCCTCGATGAGATCGTTCGGGAGAGTGTGGGGCAACCGATTGAGGCCGCTGTTGATGAGTTCAATTCGAACGACATGTCCGCTGAAAAAGTTGATACTTGGGACCCGTTAACGTGTGATGATGAGACGCTATTAAGTCTTGTCGATGTCACGGTGGCGAGTAATGTCTTAATGGGACAAAATCGGGCTTTTCAACGTATTTTGTTCGGGTTCTTTTCAGATGCTAAGCAAAAACAGATACTCGAACAGTTGACGGAGCGTCACATCCAACTTCCTGCCCGAGTTGAACCCACTGCTATTATGGAAAAAATGGAACCCTCCATAAAACAGGCTTTCCTTGCTAAGCTTCGCACAGAGGCGAATCAAGAGATGCGTCGTGAGTAAGCTCCTTAAAAAGAGTCAGGTGAAATGGGTGGAGAATATCCCTCAAATCGCCGAGAAAGTTCCCGTTTCAACGTCCAATGCGTTTCGAGTTGAACTTAAAGTCCCTCATGAAAAGATCGAACAAGAAGTGGTTCGTTTGCGAGAGCAGCTTACGGTAGATGTCGATCGGATGAAGGCCGATCTGTCTCAAAAGATGAGCGATCTCGATGCGGAAAGGGGACGCTTGGAGGAGCGTCAGAGACTTATTCTATCAGACTCTAAGTCAGACCTGGAACGATTGCGACAAGAGGTTTCCGGATCGGCGAGACAAGAGGGGCATCAAAAGGGGTTTGATGAGGGATATGCCGAAGGTCGCGATCAGGGGCAAAAGGAATTCAACTCGATCAAAGATGATTTTATTCATCATACCAAAGAGATCTTTTATAAAATTCAGGAGCTCAATGAGTATAAACAGGCCATTTTTCAGAAGACAGAACCGTATATTATCTCTTTGATCGAAACCATTGTTAAAAAAGTCATTACCGTTGAGATGAGTATCCATCCCGATCTTATTCTGGATGTGATCCGAGAAGCGGCGGTCCGTATTAGTGATGTTCCCCATCTGAAGATCAATGTGCATCCAGAGCATGCACAATTCCTTAGAGAGAAGAAAGATGTGCTTCGCAACAAACTCGATATCGCTGCCAATATTGAGATCATCTCGAATGAGTCGCTTCATCCTGGGGGGTGCCAATTAGAGGCCGATTATGGACTGGTCGATGCCAGTGTTGAAATTAAGATGATTAGCCTATTGGAGTTACTAAACAAAGTCTATGATAGTCGACAAATCGTGCCGGAATCGGCCGAACCCTCCCAAGAAATGTTTAGTGAAGAGCCCACGACGGAAGATGATGCCTTGTTTGCTGCTGACGATGATAGTTTGTCTTTTTCAGAGACCGATATTAATAATGATGACTTTGCTTTCCTTACCGAAGATGATGACGACGACGATGACAATGAGGAGGATTCGGATGAAGAGATCGATGACGCCGAGGATGATGACGATACCGAGGATAATGATGAAGATAACTCCGACGATGACTTTGATTTTTCTCTTAATGAACAATGAGTGACGTCCCTTCCATCGACTTTTCCGAATATCAAGAGGCTGTAAAGAAGGCGCCCAATCTTGCCAAGGTTGTTGGCCGCGTAACAGAGGTCGTTGGACTGATTATTGAGGCTCATTTACAGGGCGTGTCCGTTGGCGAAGTTTGTCATATCGAAATCGCGACGGGGAATATGGTGCGCTCTGAAGTGGTGGGGTTTAAACGTGAACGTGTTTTACTGATGCCGTTTGGCGCTATTGAGGGGATCTCGCCCGGAAGTTTGGTCTATGCCACAGGGCAGCCGCTTCGAGTAAAGGTTGGCCCCGCGTTGTTAGGCAGGGTGCTGGATGGCTTGGGTGAACCCATGGACGGCAAGGGGCCTCTTGAATTTGAGAGTCTTTACCCGCTGGATGCCGACCCGCCTGACCCAGTTAAACGACCACGCATTACCAAGGTTTTAGAAGTGGGTGTCCGCGTTATTGATGGGTGTCTCACGCTCGGACGCGGACAGCGTATTGGTATATTTGCCGGTTCTGGGGTCGGCAAATCGACTTTAATGGGGCAGTTGGCACGACAGTCAAAAGCCGATATCTCCGTGATTGCCCTTATTGGTGAGCGCGGTCGAGAGGTCCGCGATTTTATTGAGGAATCACTTGGCGAAGAAGGGCTTAAGCGCTCGGTTGTTATTGTGGCCACGTCCGATAAAACACCGCTTATCCGATTAAAGGGAGCCTTGGTCGGAACGGCCGTGGCTGAATACTTTCGAGATCAGGGGAAAGACGTTTTGTTTATGATGGACTCGACCACGCGATATGCGATGGCTCAACGAGAAGTGGGCCTTGCCACGGGCGAGCCGCCGACGACAAAAGGGTATCCCCCTTCTGTTTTTGCGTTAATGCCCCGATTAATGGAACGCACTGGAACAGCCATTAAGGGCACCATTACCGCGATCTATACGATTTTGGTTGAGGGTGGGGATATGGATGAACCGATCGCGGACACAGCCCGTAGTATTCTTGACGGACATATTGTGTTGTCGCGCGATATTGCGGCGCGAAATCATTTCCCATCCATCGATGTCAACATGAGCGTCAGTCGTTTGTTTACGAATGTGAATGCGCCTGACCATATTAAGTCTGCGGGCTTACTCCGAGAGGCTTTGGCACGATATGCGGAAGCAGAAGATCTAATCAATATCGGCGCTTATGTCCGCGGAAGTAATCCCAAGATCGACTGGGCTATTGAGAAGATCGATAAAGTAAATAATTTTTTAAGGCAGGGTACCCATGAGTTTACTGATTATAACGAAACGGTTTCCCACTTAACGGAAATGATGGGGGCAGGGTATGGGGGTGGAAACGCGGGCTTCTCAAGCCAGCAGATCAGTGCCCCTGCAACGATCGAACCGGATGATCTCTTTGGAGATGATCTCGATCTGGATAATTTGAATTTTGATGAGTTCTAAATCTCCCCCGAGTTTGGTGTAATTCTGCCTCACCCAGTGCTTCGCACAGCCCTCTCACGCTTGCGGAGAGGGCCACTAAATGCAATATTTCATGTTTTTATTCTTTCTCCGCAAGCGGAGAAAGATGCCCGTGGTCACTGAGGCTCTCGAAGTGAAGGGCAGATAGAGGCGGCATTTTTCATGAAAGCCTGCTTAGTAGGTTTAGGTTAAGTTATCCTTTATCGAGTTTGTCGAGTTCTTCAATCAAGCGTTCGAGTTCTTTGTAACCTGCGTCAATGATCATTTGATGTTCGTGGCTTTTGATCTGGAAATTCTTGATCTCGGAGCTGGTTAACTTGCCAAAGGAATCGGTCATCTTTTGATTGATGGCTTTGAAGGCGGCTTCCTCATTATCAATGTTGGTTTCAACCGTGGTGATCTTTTGCAAAAGGTCTTTGCGGATCTTTTTGTTTTCTTTTGAGGAGCTGTCGCCACTTTTTGGCTCTGACTTTTTCTCTTTTTTAGGCTTTTTGGCATCGTCTTCCCATCCGACTTTGTCGAGGAAGTCTTGGTAGGTGCCCTCGAAAACGGATACCCCTTCTTCGGTAAAGACGATTAGCCGATTGGCGAGGTGATGCAAGAACATTTCGCTATGTGTGACAATAATGACCGCATTCGGGAAATCATCAAGGGCGGCAATCATCGAGTCGCACGATTCGATGTCGAGGTGATTGGTCGGTTCATCGAGTAAAAGGATGTTTGTGGGTGTTAGCAGGATCTTGCCGAGCGACACGCGACTCTTTTCGCCGCCTGAAAGGACAGAGATTTTCTTTAAGGCAAGGTCGCCAGTGAACATCATTGCCCCGCACGTTCCTCTCACTTCGCCATAACTGACATCTGAGCGGACGTCCCCGAGTTCTTTTTCGATGGTGTTGTTGGGATTAAGCCGTTCGATATTGGTTTGACCAAAATAGCCTTGCTGATAACTCGGGTGCCGCGTGATCTCGCCTGAGCTCGGGATTAACTCACTCGCGAGGAGTCGCAGTAGGGTTGTTTTCCCTTTTCCATTTTTCCCAATCACGCCAATGCGGTCTTTGCAGCCGATATCAATCGAAAAGTTTTTGATCAGTGTTTTCTCGGCCGAATAGCCAAAGGAAATCCGGTCTGTTCGCATAATGGTTTGCGCTTGGAAGTCGAGGGCGTTAAATCGAAACCCGAGTTCCATGATCTTGCCCATTTCTTTTTTGACACCCATTCGTTCCAGTGATTTGACACGAGATTGGACGAGGCTCGCCCGTGCGGCTTGCGCTCGGAATCGGTTGATGAACTCCATTGTCTCATCCCGCTTCTTTTGTTCTTTTTGGCGGGTGAGCTCGTAGATCTCTTCTTCTAAAGCAATTTGCTCATAGAGTTTGGCAGTGTTGCCTTCCATCTTCTTTATTATTTTGCGATGGATCGCCATGGTATGCGTGGTAATGCTGTTCATAAAGTCGCGGTCATGGGTAATGATCATGAGCTCGTTAGGCCAACGTTTCAGAAAGGTGGTTAGCCAACGGATGGAGATGATGTCGAGGTAGTTGGTTGGCTCATCGAGTAAGAGTAAATGCGGTTCGCCAAGTAAAACTTTGGCCAAATTGAGTCGAACCTGAAACCCGCCAGAGAAGGCTTCGGGGGACATATAAAACTCGTCTTCACTAAAGCCAAGACCGAGCAGTATCTTTTCTGCTTTCCATATTTGATCTTCTTCTTCGGGTTTTAGCCCCAGACAGGCCTCTTGCAAAACCGTCATCTCGGTGAAGCTTAGGTGTTGCTTGAGGTAACCGATCGAATAATTTTTAGGGAGAGAAACGATGCCCATGTCCGGTTTGATCTCGCCGGTAATGATCTTGAAGAGTGTGGTTTTGCCCGAGCCATTCCGGCCGACCAGTCCGATGCGTTCGCCATTATGGATATTAAACCCGACATCGTCGAGAATATCCTGACCGCCAAACGATAATGAAAGCCCGTTGAGTTGTAACATATAGAGGCGCTAAACCGTTTTGATCAGCGCGATTTCTCCGCAGTCTGGGAAGGAGGGGCAATTAATACATTCTGTCCAAATTTTATGGGGGAGTTGTTCTTTTTCGATCTGGGTAAACCCAAGCTTTTTGAAAAAATCGGGGACATAGGTGAGGCAAAATACACGCTCGACCCCTAAAGTGACCAAGTCGGCAATGCCAGACTGGATAAGCGTCCCTGCAAGGCCTTGACGATGATAGTCGGGGTGAATGGCAAGGGATTTGATCTCGGCTAGATCTTTTTGGGAAACCATAAACGCACAACACCCGACGACGGTGTCGTTATCAAGGGCGATATAGAAATCTCGGATATGCTCGACAATGTATTGAAGCGAACGAGCGAGCATCTTGCCTTCTTTGGCGAAGGTTTGAATAAGCGATTGGATACCTTCGCTATCTGAAAGTAGAGCTTTTCTAATCAAAGTATTCATGGGGTATAGTATAACAGATTTATGATGACCTGTTGTTCGGGGATAAAGATGAGAATAATTGATAAAAAAATTGGAGTTTCTATTGAAAACTGCACCCCCTAGTTGTAAACTCCGAGCATGACCTCAAAACATGCCGAAGTGATTTGCGTAGCTAGTGGGAAAGGTGGAGTCGGAAAGACGCTATTTTCCATTAATTTGGCGATCGAAAGCGCGATGCTGGGGAAAAAGACGCTTATCCTTGACGGTGATCTCGGTCTTGCCAATGTTCATATTATGACTGGGATTTATCCCGAATTTGATTTGATGGACGTTGTATCGGGCAAGAAGACCATTGCGGAAGTCATCATCGAGGGCCCTGGTGGGATTCATATTATTCCTGGTGCATCGGGGATGTTCCAATTGTCTAATCTTTCTCATGTAAAACGACAGAATCTGGTGGATCGGTTGAATGATCTTGAACAGCAATATGATGTCATTATCATCGACTCGGAAGCAGGGATGGGGCACAATGTTTTTAAATTCTTAGGCATGGCCGATCGCGTGGTCATTGTGACAACGCCGGATCTAACGGCCTTGTCAGATGCCTATGCCATTATCAAAGTTATTTTTACCAAAAAAACGTGTAATGATGTTGGTGTGGTTGTTAATCGCGTGCGCTCGGTTAATGAAGGCGAAGCGATCTATAAGAAAATATCTATGGCCGCGACCAAATTTTTAGGTTTTGCTGTTCGAGATTATGGATTTGTTTACGAAGATGCGCTGACGGTGAAAGAGTCGATCCAGACCCGAAAACCGATTGCGATCCAGTATCCACGAACCAAAGTTGGTGCGACCTTAAAGGCGGTCATTCATCGTATCTATGGCCTTGATCCCCGCAAAGCCGCCGAACCGACCGCCATTCTGAACCGTTTCTCGATGTTACTCGAAAACATTCGATCAAAAGAAAGCGCGTAAAACAGAGCCTGCAATTCTTTCGCGTTGTCGAATTGTGGCTACGTGGCCACAATCAGAAACAATAATCAATTATCTGAGGCATTATGACTCAGGCTGTAATTTTTCCTCAAGATATTCCGCGGCTTGTTCTTTTGTAAATTGACTATCAGAAGCAATACGCATGACATACATTTCCCAGTCTGCGGAACTCATGGTGTTATGTGAAATCTGCTTTAAATGAGTATAGCCATGGCTATGTGCTTAGATGTTTAAATGCTTTGTCATATTGTTTAAATAATCGCGAAACGGTTGCTTGAATGGCTTCTTTTTCAGATAGCTCTTTAGTCGTTTTATCATTTGTAGAATTTGTCATTTTTGTGGCACTAACCTTCAACGGATAGCCTAACATAAACAACAATTTCCCGCAAATGTATACAAGGCTATTGGTTCGCAGGTTTCGTGAAAACCGAAGATTAATTTAGTCGAAGTAAAGATACTGATTATCGATTATTTGCAATTGGCTAAGAAACTCGATATTGTTTCAAAGAGTTTTTTTGCTTGCATGGCATCTTTAATCGAAAGGTAATCTGATTCGGGGTAGCGAAGTTCATTTGAGAAACTGTTCAATATAATTATTTCTTTATCGATACCAATATATTCGGGGTTATTCTTGCACAAGAGGGAGTAAAGACGTTCTAAGTCGTGAACAAATGGAAATGCAATGGATTCTTTTATGCAGAACCCCTTTAGTTGTTTTTCAACAGCCTGATGAAAATGATAAATAATGATGTCAGCGTGACCGTTTATCGAAAATAGCGATAGCGCTGATTCGGAGTCATGTTTAGATATCGTAAACCAATACTCGGGGGTCTTGTCATTTAACATGGAATCAGTGTTCCTCTTGTTGTAATTTCTTCAATAACACGCCAGCCTTGTGACTTTTTCAGTTCGAATTCATCTTTTGAGAAAAGCAATAGATCGACAGAATATTCGGATGAAGCAATGGCTCGTTTGATTCGAACGATTTCATCTTGTTTGTTAGGCAAAGTCTCTTTGATGACCGCAACATCAAGGTCACTATTTTCTTGGGGGTTGCCGTGGGCATAACTGCCGAATAAATACATCTGAGCGGGATGTGTACATCGAATAATTTTGTCAAAAATGTCTGATATCTGAATGTTTGTAAGCATCGGGGATATTATAACATAACTAACGTGAACATCAATTGTGGCCGGCCGGCCACAATTGGAACAAAATCTATCCGCGATCCATAGACACGGATTTCGGCATGGGGAACGTGTTCAGTAAGAATATTTTGTATGAGGGTTCTTTGGTCGTCCGTGAGTTCAATCATTTTTTGATTCAAGCGACAAGAGCAGCTCTTTGGCGTTATCCAAAAACCGAACGGAGGTTTCGAACACTTCCTGTGCGATGTCCGCATCATAAATATGGGTGGTTTGGTTGCGTTGTTGATGGTAAATAAACCAAGGCCCCGTACCCGAAATGAGTTGTCGCTCGGCTGCCATACGGAAAAGCTCTTTCATTGTCACCCCGTCGACCGTTGAACCGCTTCCGTTTGATTCAAGCCAACGCTTCATAAACTTCCAACATAGCTCGTAGGTGAATTCGAAGTTATGAATGACCCCCGCCCGAATAACCTCGGTCTCATCGGTGGAAATATGCCTATCGGCAAAGGCTTCCGAGACATGAATGGCTCTTTCAAGAGAATGGACTGCTTTTTGAAGGCTACTAAGATCAAGTGACATAGCAAGCATGATAACATTGGTATATAATACCTGACAAACATCGTTAATTTACAAGGAGGCAAATATGTTCGGAAACATGGGCGAGATGATGAAGCAGATCGGTGACTTGAAGAAGCAGATGAAAGAACTGAAAAAAACTACCGCAGAATCCACATCTAAGAATGGTGAGGTTTTTGTTAAAGTGAATGGCGAGATGCGTATTCTTGAAATTAAGCTCGGCGAGAATTTGAATATGAAGAATTTGCCAATCCTTCTTCGAGATACTGTTAATCAAGCCCTCCATGAGGTCAAGATGAAGAGTGCAGGATCGCTTAATCTTGAAGGCCTTAAACTGCCTGGAATGTAAGCCTTGACGCGTCACGACCCCCTTCAAGGGATCGTTTTTGAGCTGTCGAAACTGCCTGGGATCGGCCAGAAGAGTGCGCAACGCCTTGCGTTCCATATGCTTGCGCAAAACAAAGAGAGTCTGACTGCGCTGGTGCGTTCGATCGAAGATATTCGTGACCACGTTAAAGCTTGTCAGCGCTGCTTCCATCTGACCTATGATGAGACCGAGTGTGTCCTGTGTCAGGATACTCGACGCGACGGCTCTACGCTTTGTGTCGTCAGTGATCCCCGCGATGTAATTGCCCTCGAGAAAATGGGACGATTCCGTGGGCTTTATCATGTGCTGGGGGGTGTCATTTCGCCTTTAGATGGCATTGGGCCGGACAAGCTGCATATTCGTGAGTTGCTAGAACGACTCAAAACAGAGCCGGTCACCGAGCTCATCTTTGCGCTGAGTCCCTCGGTTGAAGGCGAAACCACCACGATGTATTTATCACGATTACTTAAACCGCTTGACTTGAAATTATCTCAAATTGCTTATGGGATACCCATGGGTGGAGAACTTGAATGGGTCGATGAAATGACCTTGGGGCGAGCGTTTGATGGAAGAAGGGCACTATGAATAAGAAAGAACTGATCGATGAAGTGACCGAAGGCGTGGACATTCAAAAACAACATGTCCGAGAGGTGATCGAACATACCCTTGAGGTGATCATGAAAAACTTGGTCAAAGGTAAAAAGGTCAATCTGGTCGGGTTTGGTTCGTTTGAATCTCGAAAAAAGCCCTCTCGCGAAGGCCGAGACCCCGTTACTCATGCGGTTATCCAAATCGCGCCCAGTACGCATATTGGGTTTAAAATGGGCGATCAATTAAAGAAACGCATACGGACATAAAATGGACAACGAGTATCAAGCACTCCTTGAGCTTCTTCCTATACCGATTCGAAGAGAACTCAACGAGTTGGGCAGCAACCTGATCGATGAGATCATTATGGATGTGGGTCGCCCCGTTGAGATCCGAGAAAAGAACCGCTCTTTTTCCTTAACGGGAGCAAGTGTAACCTATGACGATCTCGATCATATCGTCGAGCGGATCGCACCCTTTACCGAGGATAATCGTTCGGGGCTGGATAAGACCCTGCATCGTATCTCGGCTATCCGAAATCGTAAGGGGCGCATCATTGGCTTAACCTTGCGAGTGGGTCGGATGGTTGTGGGTTCGGCGGAGGTGATCAAAGACCTGCTCGATCGAGAACAGTCTATTTTGTTAATGGGGCCACCCGGAATCGGGAAAACGACCCGTCTTCGAGAGATCAGTCGGGTTTTGGCCGATCGCGGTAAGCGTGTGGTTATTGTCGATACCTCAAACGAGATCGCGGGTGAAGGCGATATTCCTCATCCGGGGATCGGGGCCGCACGACGGATGCAAGTCTCTCGCCCTGATCTTCAACATGCGGTGATGATCGAAGCCGTTGAAAATCATATGCCTGAGGTTATTGTTGTCGATGAGATCGGCACAGAGGCCGAAGCAAGGGCAGCTCGAACCATCGCGGAACGAGGCGTGATGCTGGTCGCGACGGCTCATGGACAGACGATTCATAATTTAATCAAGAATCCTACCTTATCGGACTTGATCGGAGGGATCGAATCCGTTACCTTAGGCGATGAAGAGGCCAAACGACGCGGCACACAAAAAACAGTGCTTGAACGTGAAGCCAATCCAACGTTTGAAATTTTGATCGAGTTGAAAGATCGATTTACCCTCCATTGCTATAAAGACGTTGCCCGTTCGGTGGACTTGATCCTTAAAGGTCAGCTTGCTCGACCCGAGGTCCGGCGGGTCCAAGACGATGGGGCCGTAGTAGTCGAAGAATTCCGAACGCCCGACGAGCCGGAGGCCGATAGAACCTTGATCGAGCCCGACTTACCCACGCATGTCCGGTTGTTCCCGTTTGCGATCAATCGTGCAAACTTGGAGCTAGAGATAAAAGCGCTAGCGGTTGACGGCAAGGTCGTTAGCCACATCGACGAAGCGGATCTGATCGTGACCACAAAAGCCAATTTCCGCAAAGATGTTCGCTTGGAACGGCTTAGCCAAGATCACCAGATCCCCTTATATATCGTAAAGTCGGCGACCCCCCATCAACTCAATAAATTCGTTCGTTTTATTTTTAGGATCGCTGATGACGAAGCGTCGGCTATCCCGAATCGTAACCCTCGTGATAAAGTCAGGAGCGAGAAAAAACATGTCAACACATAACGGGATCTTTATTACCTTTGAAGGGCCAGAAGGCGGGGGCAAAACCACCCAAATTCAGCATTTGTCCCAATTTATTCAGCAGCAGGGTCGCGAGGTCGTTGTGACACGAGAACCGGGTGGGACGGGGATCGGCATTTCGATCCGAAATATTTTGCTCGACCCGACCTTTGACCAGATCGATCGACGCACAGAGCTTTTACTTTTCTTGGCCGACAGAGCCCAACATGTTCACGAGGTTATCCTGCCAGGACTCAAAGCGGGTAAAGTGGTCTTGTGTGACCGTTTCATCGATTCGACAGTGGCGTATCAGGTCGCTGGGCGTGGCTTTGAATCGAGCCTCATTGCAACCCTTAACGATTTCTCGGCCCATCAATTAAAACCTATTTTGACGTTTTTACTCGATGTCGATTATAAAACAGGAATTCAACGAGCGACACGCGTTTATCAAGATCGGTTCGAGTTGGAAAAGCAGACATTTCATGAACGAATTCGAGAGCAGTACCTCGCCATTCATGCCAAAGAACCCGAGCGTATGATCAAGATCGAAACCGGTGTCGATTCGATCGATGTGATCCAATCGCGAATCCGAAATGCCTTAATCCGCACCGGATTACTTGCCTAATGTCATCGCTCTCGGCGCAAGTCCAAACGCATTTATCTGCTGTTTTGTCCTCGGGACGTTTGGCCAATGCCTACTGCTTGAGTGGCGATAATCTTGAAGCCAAGTTACAGGCGGCTCGTTATATCCTGAAAGGACTGGCTGCTAGGCCATCGGACCATGTTCTTATTGACGAGGGGCGCTATTTTGGGTTTGTTCATATTTTGACGGACGAAGGCAGTCATAAGATCGAGACCATGCGGCATTTGCGTCGTCAGGTGGTGTCCCAAAGTGGGGATGCTTGGATGGTGGTTTTTATTGAAAAAGCACACAAATTAACCCTGCAAGCGGCGAATAGTCTACTTAAGGTTTTAGAGGAACCCCCTGAAAACGTTGTCTTTTTCTTGGATGCGCCCATGTTTCAATCCCTTATTCCGACCATTCGATCGCGCTGTCAAAATATTTCGTTAGGCTTTTCGGGTGAGAATATCCCCGAACCGCCCCTTTTATTTGATATCGCCTATGATCAACTCTTGTCAGACATTCAGTCGCGCCCCCTTAATGAATGGTTGGTGTTGGCAGAGTCGAGCAAGATCGATCGACTGGCTCTTCAAGACATGCTCCAGTATTGGGCAGGATCGCTTCGAGAGGCTGGACATATAAAAGCACTTGAAGTCGTTATGCAAAACGTGGGATACTTAAATAGACCCGTTAACGTTCATTCGTTACTCATGTTATTAGTCATGAATCTCCAGGAGTTACCATGAATCACGATAAGCCAGCGCAAGTTGAATCAGAAGGAACCCAGTATTTTGGTGTCAAGTTTCGGACCTTTGATGCCGTTTATCCGATCTATCGCTTAACGATCCCCGTTAAACTTAATGATCGCGTCGTTGTCGAAACCGATCGGGGTATCGAGCTTGGCGTTGTTGCTCTTCGTAAAGATGTGCACGATGCTCGAAAGCCTCATCGAGACCTCAAGGTTAATCGAGTGGTTCGTCTCGCGACAGAGGCAGACCTTGAGACCTATCAGAATATGGAGAAGGACGAGCAGACCTTTTTTATCGAGTGTGTTAAAAAGAATTTGGAATATAAAATCCCCGTCAAGTTCTTTAAAGTCGAGAAATTGTTTGATGGTTCACGCTATATCATTTATTACAAAAAAGATGATGAGGACAAAAAACAGCCCAAAAAGATCAATCTTCAGCCGCTTATTCAAGAGCTCGGACAAGAGTTCCGTGCAAAAATCGAAATGCGTGAAGTTGGCAATCGGGGCGAAGCCAAATTATTTGGCGGGGTAGGGGGCTGCGGTAAGACTTTATGTTGCTCGGGATGGAACAAAAAGGGTTCATCGGTAACCGTTAAAATGGCCAAAGAGCAAGGTCTCGCGATCAATATCCCTAAACTCTCTGGGTGTTGCGGTCGACTTATTTGTTGCTTAGCCTATGAGCGGGATAACTATCAAGATGGACGATTCATCAAGTCCTGATTGCCTCTTTTGTAAAATAGCAGCGGGCCTCATTCCGACACGCTTTGTCTACGAAGATGATACGGTCGTCGCTTTTCCCGATATTTCGCCTGTTTCACCCCTGCATTATCTGGTGATCCCCAAACAACATTTCACTTCCATCATCGAGGTGCCGGTTGAGGTCATGGGGCGTGTCCATCAGGCTATCCTACAGATCGTTGCCAAAGAAGGCCTCTCCACAAAAGGGTTTCGACTCGTTAATAATAGTGGCTCGGATGGGGGCCAAGTCGTTGCGCATGTCCATTGGCATCTTCTTGCGGGACGCAAACATACTTGGCCTCCAGGGTAAAAAACTATTTATAGATGTACGAATAGTGGTACAATGATACGTGCATGATATAAGCAGGAGGTGCGCTATGGATAGAACGATTGCAGTAACGGCCTTGCGCCAAAATATGAAACAAGAATTTGATGATCTTTGTGACAACCATGAAGTCTTGTTGGCTACGCGAGCCCATGGTGAGAATGTTATTTTGCTGCCTGAATCTGATTATCTGTCATTGTATGAAACAGCCTATTTGCTGGGTTCTTCAAAAAACAGGGATCGACTTTCGGCGGCAATAAATAGCAAAGGGCAACTTTATGCCAACTTTGATGAGCTTCAAAAGGATCTCAGTATTTAATGAGGATCGATCTTCGCCCTCAAGCGAGGGAAGATATTGAATACTATAAACGACACTCAGCCAAGAACCTGTCTCGGGTAAAAGAACTTATCGCCTCGATTCTTGAAACACCCTTTCAGGGAATCGGTAAACCTGAACCACTAAAATATGATCTTAGTGGCTATTGGTCGCGTCGTGTTAATCAAAGGGATAGATTGGTTTATCGCATAGACGAAGACGGTTTAATTATCCTTCAATGTCGATATCATTATTAGCGCAAAACCTGCTTTGAGTGTCACTTGAAGGCTTGTTAATACAATTTCAATTCGGGGATGACCTTTGCTATAGCGTCGAAGTCTTTGTCGTTGTGAAGCAATAAGAGTTGATGTTCGATCGCACATTGGGCAATAATAACGTCTAGGGTGCTTCGAATGGTGATGCCTGATTGGCGGCAGCGCATGTAGAGTCGGGCTGCTTGTTCGTGAGACGTTTTATTGTCTAAGAATTCATAAAAGATCAGCGGTTCCAAATACGTCTTGAGCTTACTAAACTCGCGATTGTCTTTGGCGCCTTGAAGCACTTCCTGAAAAATATAACTATTGATCCCGAATGGAATTTCTCGGGTCATTATGTCTTCGAATTGATCAATGATAGGTCCCGTTTGTCCCCGAAAATATCCGATCAGGACAGAGGTATCAACGAGTATCATGGTTGGATCGAAGGGCTTTGTAGTCGTAGTTGTCAGCAAATTCGATTTTACCTCTTAATTCCCGTAAGTCCTTGCGACGGTGGGTTTCAATAAACTCTCGAAGTGCCAAATCAACCAGACTTTTTTTTGTGTTTACCCCTTTTGCAAAAGAAAATGCTTCTTTAACTAAATTGTCATCGAGTAATATATTTGTCCGCATAATACACCTCCTGATGTGTATTATATCCTAAGCTTTGCTATCATGTAAGCGGTAAATTGAAAATTGACAGCTTAGATTACTTTTGAGATACTAGCATGCAGTGTGTTCCAGAGAGGGGCGCCGTGACTGAGGAGGAGATTAATAGTGGCAGAAACGGTTAAAAAACCAAACGAGGCATTCGATAAAGTATTGCGTCGTTTCAAGAAAAAAGTTAAAGACGAAGGTATTCTTCTGGAAGTTCGTGCTCGTGAGTTTTATGAGAAGCCTTCTGAAATAAAAGCACGTACGAATAAACAAGCTGCACGTCGTAATAAGGCTAAGCAAGACGAAGATAATTGGTAGTCGTCTTTTTAAATGCATAGCTTGATTTTTCTTTGTTATTCCATACAATAGAATCTATGGAAATTCGGCGAACACAGAATGCGTCAAAAGTCTCTTCAGGCGGTAGCGTCAAGGGAGAGTCCCTTTCACCGAGCGGTGTAACGATGTCATTTTTGTTCGGGATGTTTCGAAAAAAAGATCGAGACAAAGATAAGGACAAAGATCGGACGTTCACTCGGGAAGAACAAATCATGAGTGGGATCATCGCTTCGGATGAGCTTATTGATGATCTCTCAAAAGGGGCAGATCCGAAGAATGGCCATGGACACTGATAAATCTCTCATTAATCAAGTAGCCGAAAAGTTTCGATCCATGATCACAAAATGGGTCGGACATTCTAGCGATGAATTCATATATATTTTTGATCATTACAAGATCGTTATTATTAAGATGGACGCATCCCTTCGTCCTGTTGGGATAAAGATCAATGAAGACGTATTCCTTCAATTAGATGATGATAATTTTATCCGATTAATGGATATCTTAATTAAAAAATATAGCATTGAAATATTTAAGAATTTCAATAAACTCGCTGCGGATCTCTATAATCTCTTTGAATCGGTTAAAAATGAAATCCCTGATGAAGCCTTGGCTCATAGTCAAGACCAAGCGATCCGTCAACTTATCATGGACAACTTAAGGGCGGCCTCGCTTACTGGGCATAGCCTTCGGAATATGATATCCGTAAAGACAAATGGCATGCTTGAACAATTTCAAGTTTTTATTGTTGACGGTAATATCAAGCAACTCGATTCGTTCAAGAAAGAGATTCCCTCATTCTTTCTGGATTTTTATTTAAAGTATTTGATGCTTTTAAAGCAGCAAAAACAGATCGTGTTAAGACAACTTCAAGAGCCGAATATTTAACCGTTTTCTCGGCTGTTTTCTCGTTGCGCTAAGCTATAAATAATGCTATATTGCGATGGTAATTTGGTCATAAGAAATATGCCCGACCGTGTTCGTGATGTTCACTGAGAGATGAGCCAACATAAAAAAAATGGGAGGAGTTCTTCTGGTCGGCTGCGGCCCTTCAGAGGCCCCTTCTACTCGTCCTCGGACGAGACCCATTCTGAAACTTTCAGGTTCAGAGCATTGGTGATCACACGGCATGGTGGGGCTTTTTTTTGGAGGCAACCATGGTAGTCAGAGTTTTAGTCGGCGCCCAGTGGGGCGATGAGGGTAAAGGTAAAATTACCGACATGCTCAGCAAAGAAGCTGACGTGGTTGTCCGCTATCAAGGTGGCAATAATGCCGGACATACAATCGTTGTTGATGGCGAAGTATTTAAGCTCCATATCGTTCCTTCCGGTATTCTTTACGAACATGTCGAATGTGTTATCAGTAACGGGGTTGTTATTTCCCCCGGTGTGCTTATTAAAGAAATTGAAGCACTTGAAGCCAAGGGCTACTCGGTTAAAAATTTAAAGATCAGTAATAATGCACACGTTATCTTTCCTTTTCACGAGCAGCAAGATCGTTCTCAAGAGTCCGCACGGACCGATGATTCCAAAATAGGGACAACCTTCCGAGGTATCGGCCCTTGCTACACGGACAAAATTAGTCGTCGTGGGGTTCGAATGGTTGATTTAAAAGATAAAGAAACCCTTCGCACCACCGTTCTCCAACATGACTGGACAACCTTATTAGGCATTACTCAAAAAGAAGTGGATGCGGTCATCGACCAATATCTTGAATATGGCCGTATTTTAAAGCCGTATATGATCGATGTCGTTGATTTCTTGCACAAACGAGTGCAAGAAGGTAAGACGATTCTGCTCGAAGGCGCACAGGGTACGCTTCTTGATATCGACTTTGGAACCTATCCCTTCGTGACGAGCTCCAATCCCACGGCAGGGGGCGCTTGTACAGGGTCCGGCTTAGGTCCTACCCAGATCGAAGAAGTCCTTGGTGTGGCCAAAGCATATATTACACGCGTAGGTGAGGGGCCCTTCCCAACCGAACTTTGTGATCAATTCGGCGAAGACTTGCGGACAAAGGGGCATGAATTTGGCACGACGACAGGACGTCCTCGTCGCTGTGGTTGGCTTGATGGCGTGTTGCTTAAATATGCGGTTCAGGTCAATGGTATGACGCATTTGGCGATTACAAAACTGGACATTTTGTCAGGTCTGACCGAAGTGAAAATGGCCGTTGCGTATGAGATCGATGGTAAACGCAGCGACAAATGGCCGGACAATATGCGTGATCTTCACAAGGTCAAACCGATCTATGAATCGTTTCCTGGATGGGACGAAAATATTGAGGACATTACCGATTTCTACAAATTGCCTAAAACCGCTCAACTGTATATCAAAGCGATCGAAAAATTTGTCGGGGTGCCGGTATCGCTCGTCAGTGTGGGTAACTCTCGTGAAAGGACGATTTATCGTCATGGTTAAGAAAGTTGTCCTCGCTTACTCAGGGGGGCTAGATACCTCGGTCATTATTCCTTGGTTAAAAGAAAACTATCAATGTGAAGTCATTGCATTCGCGGCCGATTTAGGACAAGGCGATGAGCTGGACGGACTAGAAGCTCGAGCGATAGCTACGGGAGCTAGCAAACTCTACGTTGAAGACCTCCGCGAAGAATTCGCTAATGATTATATCCTTCCTTGTCTACAAGCTCGTGCGATGTATGAAGGGAAGTATTTGCTTGGGACATCCTTCGGACGTCCGCTCATTGCACAGAAGCAAGTCGAGATCGCTCGAAAAGAAGGTGCCGACGCTGTGGCGCATGGAGCGACGGGTAAGGGTAATGACCAAGTTCGTTTCGAGCTGACGTTTGCTGCCTTAGCTCCCGACCTGACCATTATCGCGCCTTGGAAAGATGACCGTTGGACGATAAAAAGCCGCGAAGATGCCATCGATTATGCAACTGAACGCAAGATCCCTCTTACCGTTAGCAAAGAAAAGATCTACAGCCGAGATCGTAACCTTTGGCACATTAGCCATGAGGGAGCCGATCTTGAAGACCCCAAGAATGAACCCAAGCCCGACCTATTTATGATCTCCAGTCCGATCGAGAACACTCCCGACAAAGCGGAGTACGTGGACATCGATTACAAGGCGGGCGTTCCCGTTGCTGTAAATGGAAAGTCGTTGCCTTTTCATGAAGTTATTACCACGCTCAATGTTATTGGCGGCCGTCATGGGATCGGCCAAGTGGACATGGTTGAGAATCGATTTGTCGGCATGAAGTCCCGTGGGGTCTATGAGACACCGGGTGGAACGCTTCTTTATGCTGCCCAGCATGCCATGGAGACGTTGGTGCTGGATCGAGAAACCTTTCACTATAAAGAGCTGATCGCGCTTAAATATGCCGAGTTGGTATATTATGGATTTTGGTTCAGTCCGCTTAAGCGGGCACTAGATGGGTTTGTGTCCTCGACACAAAAATACATGACAGGGTCTGTTCGTCTTAAGTGCTACAAAGGGAATGTTATTTTGGCGGGAGTCGAATCCCCCTATTCACTTTACTCCGAAAATCTAGCGACTTTTGGCGAAGATGCGACGTATGACCAAAAAGATGCAAAAGGTTTTCTTCGACTTTTAGGCTTGCCCCTCAAAACGATCGGGAAGGTTCAACCTTTCTTATGAGCGACAAACTTTGGGGCGGTCGTTTCGACGATAAGACCAATAAGGATGTCGAGAATTTCACGGTTTCCCTAAAAGAAGACTATCGCCTGCTTCAAGCCGATGTTTATGCTTCGAAGGCTCATCTTCATCTCCTGAAAAAAGCCGATCTGGTGACAGCCAAAGAAGAAAAACAGCTTGAAGATACGTTAGACCAATTGTTAGAAGAATATCGAACAGGTGCCTTTGTTCTTCGTCCCGAGCTAGAAGATGTCCACATGAATATCGAGACCTATCTCATCGAAAGATTAGGTGATGTTGGTAAAAAGATCCATACAGGGCGAAGTCGAAATGACCAAGTTGTGACGGCGTTTAAACTTGCGCTTCTTGCCAAAAACGAGCGATTGGTTCAGCAACTTGTCGAGCTTGAAGAGACGCTTATTAGCCTTGCTGAAGAGCATATTGATGTCATCATTCCGGGGTATACCCATTTGCAAAAAGCTCAGCCCATTTTATTGGCTCATTATTTCCAGAGTTATTTTGAGATGTTCTATCGGGATCTTGAGAAATTGTTATTTTTTAGGAATTATTTGCTTGAGTTGCCTTTGGGAGCCGGTGCGCTTGCAGGGAATCCCTTCCAACTTGACCGTTTCGCCGCAGCGGATGAACTCGGCTTTTCGAAGCCAACACATAATTCACTCGACTCTGTTGCAGACCGTGATTATGCTTTGGATATGCTGTATTCGACCAGCCTTATCATGACCCATTTTTCTCGACTGAGTGAAGATTTAATTCTCTGGTCTACCGAGGAGTTCGGTTTTGTTACAATGTCGGATGCGTTTACTACAGGGTCGTCCATTATGCCGCAAAAAAAAAATCCCGATGTGAGTGAGCTTACCCGAGGGAAAACCGGGCGTGTTATTGGTGATTTGATGGGTTTGTTTATGATCATGAAGGGGCTTCCCATGGCCTACAATCGTGATCTTCAAGAGGATAAACACGGGGTGTTCGATGCTTGTCAAACCGTCGAGCAGGTCCTCAAAGTTAATATTGGACAGCTCAAAACGTTGAAGGTTAATAAAGATAGGTTAGATCAGAGCCTTGCGTCGGGGTATTTATTAGCGACCGACCTTGCCGATTATCTTGTTCAAAAGGGGATTCCTTTTCGTGAGGCACATCATATTGTCGGCTCGATCGTAAAGGACACCGAAAAATACCATAAATCACTCAAAGACCTGACCTTTGATGAGCTGCAGACTTATTCGGATGTCTTCAAAAAGGATGTCATGGCGTATCTTAATGAAGAGCATAGTGTGAATTCGCGAGATAGTTATGGGGGCACCGCCAAAAAGTCCGTCAAAGAACAAATAAAACTAGCCAAAAAACGCCTAAAAGAAGTTCAGAGGGAAGGGTAATAATATGGAACAATCATTAGTGCTCATTAAGCCAGATGGTGTCGCTCGTGGATATATCGGGGATATTATTGGTCGCTTTGAAAAGCGAGGCTTAACAATTGCTAAAATGGAAATGATGACACTGAGCCGTGAAAAGGCTGAAGTCCATTATGGAGAACATGTCGGAAAGCCGTTCTATCCACCGTTAATCGATTTCATTACATCAGGTCCATTGGTAGCTATGGTTATCACTGGCGATAGAGCCATTAGTATTGTTCGTTCGATGTGTGGTACAACGGACGCAGGTTTGGCCGCACCCGGTACTATTCGTGGTGATCTGTCCATCTATAATAATCGAAATGTTGTCCATTCGTCTGACAGTGTTGAGAGTGCCCAGCGAGAAATCGGGATATTCTTTAGTTAGTGGCCTTTATGATATACTTTTGATCAGAGGTGGACAACATGAAAATTAGCGCTGTAATTGAACACGATGATTCTGGTTATTTTGCCTATAGCCCTGAACTCCCCGGTTGTCAGACTCAAGGTGATGATATAGACGAAGTGATGATAAATATTCAGGAAGCGGTTGAATTATATTTAAGCACCCTAAGTGTTGATGAACGCAAGGGATTGCTTAGTAAGAATATTATGACAACGCAACTTGAGATTAAAGTTGCCTAAAGTTGTTCGACTTACTGCAAAAGAAGCTGAAATAATGCTTTTTCGTGGAGGATTTACTCTAAATCGATCTCAAGGAAGCCACCGGATATATAAACGAGGCAATGATAGGATGGTTATCCCTTTTCATGGAGATCGTATCCTTCATCCCAAGATCGTTAAACAAGTCCTTTCAGTTTTGCCCTCACAGAATTAACTTCGTCAACAAACTGTTAAAAATGGGTAGAGGACAAGCTGAGTTAGATGGTATACTTAGCAAACGAAAAGAGTGATTGCCCCATAGTGTAATGGTAGCACCGCAGAATTTCGCCCGAGGCGAACATGCTGGATCTGCCTGTCCGCCTCGGGCGGACTTGTCGAGGATTTCATGAATGTATTATGTCTATGTTCTAAAGAGTAAAACGCATAGAACACGTTATGTAGGCTCGACACAAAATGTCGAAGCGAGATTGAAAATGCATAATGAGGGTAATGTTCGATATACATCGGGGCGAAGACCATGGGAACTAGTATATGTTGAGGAGTTCCCAACACAATTAGAGTCCCTCCAAAGAGAAAAGTCATTAAAAATGGGTAGAGGACGAGCTGAGTTAGATGGTATACTTAGCGAACGAAAAGAGTGATTGCCCCATAGTGTAATGGTAGCACCGCAGAATTTCGCCCGAGGCGAACATGCTGGATCTGCCTGTCCGCCTCGGGCGGACTTGTCGAGGATTTCATGAATGTATTATGT
>CAIWAN010000093.1 GCA_903910705.1 uncultured Candidatus Marinamargulisbacteria bacterium | reverse complement strand
CCAACAATGAGACGCATAATTTGCGGTCGCAAATTGCGACTACAAATTTTTCGACGATGAGCCGATCTCTTCCCTATGCATTTACTGAACATGGCGTTCTGATGTTATCAAGCATACTATATAGTCCAACCGCTATTCGCATAAGCATTCAAATCATCGATGCATTTGTTAAACTACGCCAATTTCTTTCCACCCACGATGAATTTCGCCAAAAGCTGCTTGAGCATGATTCTCAGATCCGCACCCTCTTCGATGCCATCGACCAACTTATGTCACCGACAGAATCGCCTGACAAGAAGATCGGATTTAGGTAATAGGCTCACTTCGGCTACGCTCAGTGACCCAATGTTAGGCTCAGTGTCCCTTCGGCTCCGCTCAGGGACCCAAAAGTCGTCCGGTCATCGAGCGAATGTAACCGGTCATCGAGCGTAGCCGAGATGACACTATCTATTTCCTTTATACCCGTGGGGGGGAGGTTTTAAACATGGAAAATTAGTTCATCGCAAAGGCTTACTTCGTTTTCCGCCCAAGCGGACTAGCGATCATTTGCGATAACAGGAAATACAGGGCGCGGGAAATGAATATTACGTCAAGTCTAACATACTCCTCGTTATTGACGTTTTATAGTGTCCAATTTACAATGAACACATGGGAAACAACGATATCGTTCCACTTGAAGCAATCTTGTATAAAGTTTATAGCCTTCGTGGCATCAACGTTATGCTTGATCGTGATCTGGCTGACTTATATGGTGTCCCCGTTAAGCGTTTAAATGAACAAGTAAAAAGAAACAAGGATCGATTCCCTGCTCAGTTTATGTTTCGGTTAACCAACAATGAGACGCATAATTTGCGGTCGCAAATTGCGACTACAAATTTTTCGACGATGAGCCGATCTCTTCCCTATGCATTTACTGAACATGGCGTTCTGATGTTATCAAGCATACTAAATAGTCCAACTGCTATTCGCATAAGCATTCAAATCATCGATGCATTTGTTAAACTACGCCAATTTCTTTCCACCCACGAGGAATTTCGCCAAAAGCTACTTGAGCATGATTCTCAGATCCGCACCCTCTTCGACGCCATCGACCAACTTATGTCGCCGGCAGAATCACCTGTAAAGAAGATCGGATTTAGGTAATGGTTCACTTCGACTCCGCTCAGTGACCCAATGTTAGGCTCAGGGACCCAAAAGACTGCTCAGTGTCCCTTCGGCTCCGCTCAGGGACCCGAAAGTCTTCCGGTCATCGAGCGTAAGCGTCCGGTCATCGAGCGGAGTCGAGATGACACTGTCTATTTCCTTTATACCCGTGGGGGGGAGGTTTGAAAAACGTCAAGTCGCAAGGTATGATAGGAGTGTTATGGACGCTGCCACATCAAAGAATCAAGTTTCAATTCGTCTAACGGCTGAACGATGGCTTCATATTACAGAGGAGCATTCTGAGCTTGCTGGAATGTACTTCGATGTTCTCGAATATATTTCAAATCCTGACATGATAGTCAAGGGTTCATATGGAGAACTAATTGCCATTAAACGTATTAACCAGAGAAAAGCGTTTTGTGTTGTCTACCGTGAAGTGTCAAAATATGATGGATTCGTAATCACGGCATTTACTACATCCAAAATCATCAAGATTTCAAGGAGGATTCAAATATGGCCACCGAAATAACCACACGTCAGATTCTTGATCTTGTCCCTGATGTTTTGGCGTTTCCCTTTGAACATTTATGGACGTCTTACGATAAAGACGCGGATGTCCTCTATATAAATTTCAAAAAACCTTCCCATGCAGATGATTCTGAGCTAACCGATGATGACATCATTATGAGATATGAAAAAAAACAATTAATTGGTCTAACGGTTCTTAACGCCAGTCGACGGATCTCAAAAAACTAAGTCATGACTCATAGATTTCGTCGCGTGAAAAGTTGACACCCTTTTTGTCAATGAGTTGTATTCCGGTTGCCGAGTGACTTGACACAGTCAGATCGTACCGAGACAACAGGCACTTCGAGGGCCTCCCTTCGACTCCGCTCAGGGACCCGAAAATCTCGGTCGTCGAGCGAATGTAACCGGTCATCGAGCGAATGTAACCGGTCGTCGAGCGGAGTCGAGATGACCGGAAATAATTCGTGGGATTCCGTTTACTCCATAAATTTCGTATAATAAAAGTCATGGCTCGAAGAATTATTTGGTCCCGACACGCCAAACGACGAATGAGTCTTTACCAACTTGATCAATTAACGATAGAGAAGGCAATCAGTAGCTATGTTTCAATCGGAAAGCAAGAAATATTGATCAATGATAAAAAGGAAAAGTATCCGATTAAAGTTGTAGTCGACATTCTAGCGAGGAAATAACTGTTATAACGGCATTTCCATTAAAGAAAGGATTGAGATGATTATCCATTACGATGATGATGTTGATGCACTGTATATTCAATTTTGTGAAAAGACCCCCGATGGTGCCGTTGAAGTTGCCGAGGGCATTCAGATGGATCTTACTTCGAATAATGAATTAGTTGGCATCGAAGTGTTAGATGCTTCTAAGCATATCGACCTAAAGTCAATGCTCAGCTATACATTTGATCCATCTATTGCAAAAACACGGCATCCGATAGAGATCGCTAGCTAACTGACGGGATTGTCTTCACCAAATAACAAGCATGAAACTAAACTATTATAACGATACGGACTCTCTTTACATTGAGCTTAGTGGCAGACAGTCTGTAGATTCATTGGAGGTAGCGCCAAATCTTGTCATTGATTTTGATAAGGATCAGAATATCATTGGAATCGATATCGACCAAGCTACAAAACACTTAAATCTCACAGAACTTGAACTCGGTCATATGCCGACTGAAAAAGTGTTAATGAACAAGTAAATTCCGGCATGCCGGCTCACTTCGGCTACGCTCAGTGACCCAAAAGACTGCTCAGTGTCCCTTCGGTTACGCTCAGTGACCCAATGTTAGGCTCAGTGTCCCTTCGGCTCCGCTCAGGGACCCGAAAGTCGTCCGGTCATCGAGCTAAGTCGTCCGGTCATCGAGCTAAGTCGTCCGGTCATCGAGCGAAGTCGAGATGACACTGTCTATTTCCTTTATACCCGTGGGGGGGGAGGGTTTTAAACATGGAAAATTAGTTCATCGCAAAAGCTTCCTTCGTTTTCCGCCCAAGGCGGACTAGGGATCATTTGCGATGACAGGAAATACAGACAGAAAAATAATATTACGTCAATTGAATTGTTTGTTTTATTGTTGACGCGTCATTCGAGCCCGAATATAATATCACCGATGGAATTATTGCTTCACACCGAATCGATCTCATCAAAAATCCTGTTTATCCGTAATCAATATGTTCTACTGGATCGAGACCTTGCTGAGCTTTATGGCGTCATAACAAGCCAATTAACACGACAAACAAGGCGGAATATTGAACGATTCCCCGATGATTTTATGTTTACCTTAACCAAGGAAGAATTAACTAACTTGAAGAGCCATATTGGCACATCAAGTTGGGGTGGCACTCGAAAATCACCTCTTGTTTTTACCGAACAAGGGATTGCCATGTTGTCAGGCCTACTAAATAGTCCCAAAGCAATTCAGGTCAATATTGCTATTATGAGAACATTTACAAAGCTACGGCAGATGTATGTTGGTCAAATTGAGATGAGACAGCTGATATCGAAACTAGAATCGACTCAAATAAAACACGGGGAAGCCATCCATATTCTCTTCGACGCCATCGACCAACTTATGTCACCAGCAGAATCGCCCGCTAAGAAGATCGGATTTAGGTAATGGGCACTTCGACTCCGCTCAGTGACCCAATGTTAGGCTCAGTGTCCCTTCGGCTCCGCTCAGGGACCCGAAAATCTCGGTCGTCGAGCGAAGTCGTCCGGTCATCGAGCGGAGTCGTCCGGTCATCGAGCGGAGTCGAGATGACACTGTCTATTTCCTTTATACCCATGGGGGGGGGAGGGTTTTAAACATGGAAAATTAGTTCATCGCAAAAGCTTACTTCGTTTTCCGCCCTAGGCGGACAGTTTGGTATCACAAAATGTGATACCTTCCAGAAAAGTTTGAGGAGGCACACTCCCCTACGTGTTCACCGAACATGGAGCCCTTATGCTTGGTAACATTCTCAAAAGCACTCAAGCGGCGAGAGTCAGCATCACCGTAGTCCGTGCCAACTTATGTCGCCGGCAGAATCACCTGCTAAGAAGATAGGGTTTCGTTAATGTTTATTCGGAATGGCGCTTTGGGGAATAGGTACCCAAACTGGATTTGAGTGAGTATTGGAACTGCTCACTTCGGACTCGTACCACTGAATTGACTTTCGAATAATGGCCTCATACATATCTTGTGCTTCTTTATTATTGTCCACGTTTCTCGCCCCCCTGATTTTTATGGTATTCCCTATTTCCCCATCATTTAACATCGCATTTTTTCGTTGGATTAAAAATGATGTTTGATTCTGTTTATTTGAGGGCAAGATCACTCATGTAAACCATAACAAGGAGCGTGAATGATGCACTCAAGTATTGTAAAAAATAATAAGAAGAAACGATTTAACAAACGTGCCGACGAACTTGAAAAATACTCTCGTCAGCTTACCGCAACATTGTACGGGCCTCAACGGTAACTGAATCGAATCGCTTTCTCGATCCGCGCAGGGCTTTTGCGTCCTTTTCGGATCTCGAGTTTACTGTTTAAGTCCACCGCAAAGGGATGTAGATCCGCTTTAAGCTTGGGGATATCCTCAGGCTTGATCCCGCCCGCAATAATAGCCTTGGGCATCACCGATAGGGGTATCCAACGCCAATCGAACGACTGCCCTGTCCCCCCACTTTGCGTTGCCTTGAAGGTATCAAACAAATAGTAGTCAGCCTGAAAGGCGACAATATCCGACTCGTTCAGCGGCCCCTTTACCGAAAAGACTTTGATCAAGCCATGCACACCCAATTGATTAAAGGTGGCGGCATTCATGGTGGTGTGAAGTTGGATAAAATCGGGGCGAAGTCTTTCGTAAACCGAACGGACTTCGTCGGGCTCATCGCTAACCAGAACGACAACCGACTTTGTAGCGGGCGCACAGACACGGAGCCACTCGATATATTCACTCGCCAAGGCGGGATGACAATAACGGGGAGAACTGGGCACCAAAATAAACCCAAGCATCGAGGCCCCACGGGTAGCCGCTTGTTTCACTAACCCAGGGTCAGTCATTCCACAAATTTTTAGCAACGTCATGGGATTAGTGTATCAGTTATTGATGAAAATGTGTAAGATAGCGTTACGATGAGTAAACTTCGTTGGCAAATCTATTTGATGATCGGTCTTCTTGCAACATCGGCTTTGATCTATGGCATTCAAGACGTGTTCTTCCATGATACCTATCATGCTATGTATTATCTCCTATTGGATTTAGCTTACGCTCCAATCCAGATCCTTGTGGTTACCCTACTCCTTGATAAACTCCTTCGGATGAGAGAAAAACAAACCATGGCGCGTCGACTGAACATGGTCATCGGGGTATTTTTTACCGAGGTGGGCTCGAATCTATTGGGTTACTTTAGTAAAATGGACCCCGATATCGAATCCCTTCGATCTGCCATTTTAGAAAACCATGAATGGAACGAAAATTCGGTCAAGACGGTTTCTCAACTCATGCAGTCAAGAGCCTTTCACATTCAATGCGCAACTTGTGAACTTGAGGACTTGCGACTTTTTCTATTAAAGAAGCGTAAGTTTTTGCTTAACCTCCTCGAAAATCAAAACTTGCTTGAACACGATACCTTCACCGAATTGCTCTGGGCGGTCTTTCACCTTGCCGAAGAGTTGGTGCATCGAGAACGTGCCCTCGACATTACAGAGTCTGACAAAAAACACCTTGAGGGGGATATCAAGCGGGCTTACAAACTACTGGTGCTGGACTGGATCCAATATATGAAACATCTAAAAGCCCACTACCCTTATTTGTTCTCACTGGCGCTTCGGATCAATCCGTTTGACCCCAATGCCCGGTGGGAAGTGACCCCCTCCCCTCTTTAGGAACGAGGGGGTGAATGCGAATGCTTGATTAGAGTTGGGAGATTACTTCGTCAAAACCCTCTACATTTAGGAAGGCTTCGCCGATGAGTGCGGCGTTGTAGCCGGCGTCACGAAGACGCATTAAGTCCGCTGCCGTTTTGATCCCGCTTTCGGTGACTTTGATGATCTCACTCGGCATAAATTTTGCAAGTTCAAGGGAAACGCCGATGTCGGTTTTGAAGGAATGAAGGTCGCGATTGTTCACCCCGATGATCTCCGCACCGATCGAAAGGGCTCGATCGAGCTCGACTTTATTATGAACCTCGGTCAATACTGACAAGCCAAGGCGCTTAGACTCTGCCAATAGCTGGCGGGGTATAACGTCATCAACGAATGCCGCCATTATTATAAGAATGGCATCTGCTCCAAAATATTGAGATTCTGATATCTGTCGAATATCGACCATAAAGTCCTTGCGAAGAAGGGGCAACTGCGTTAAGGCTCTGGCTGATTCGAGATCCTTTAAGGAGCCGTAGAAAAAAACCTCTTCGGTGAGAACCGAGACGGCGCTAACCCCGATCGCCTCGTAGCGACGCAGGGTGTCCTCGATAGATAAATTCGGCGACACAAGACCTAATGACGGCGAACCCCGTTTAATTTCGGCGATGACCTGAAAACTGTTTTTATGCAGAAAGGGGCAAGGTTTATAACTAGACGCTGTAATCGTCGAGGGGATCACTTTGCGTTTCTCGGTGATGATTCGAGCAAGGATATCGGTCATATACCCCTCCGTCTCACAAAGTGAGACACCTCCCCTTGGCAAGGGAGAGGATTTAGCCCATTAATTATTATACATAATTTCTTATTCATTATTTCACCAATTTTTCCTTCCCTTTGAAAGGGAAGGTGTCAGCGTCAGCTGACGGTAGGGTCAGAGGTTGTCGTAGCACCAACCCACTGTTGCAACTTGTCCCACGCTTTTCCTGAAGTAAGCGTTGCTTTGGCGAGTTCATACCCTGACTTCAAATCATCCACCAAGCCGCTGACCATGATGGCTGCACCCGCATTAAGACAAACTACGTCGGTCATCGCGCCCGCTTTTTTGTTTTGTAGAATATCACGAGACAAGCCCTCGTTAATGTCGGGCGAACCGCCGGCGATCTCGGTTAAGGGATAGGTGCGCCCTATAATTTCCTTGGGGTCGATGACACCTTGGGTGATGGTTCCGTTTTTTAAATGAGCATAGGTGGTCGGGGCGCTAACGGAGATTTCGTCGAGCCCATCTTGACTATGAACCACGAAAGCTTCATTTAAACCCAATTCAGCAAGAACAGAGGCCACTAAGGGGACATAGGCATCCGAGAACACGCCAACCACTTGAGCATCCGCGTTCGCCGGATTGGTAAGCGGGCCGAGCAGATTAAAGATTGTTCGAATCCCCATCTCGCGACGAATAGGGGCAACATTCTTCATAGCGGCATGAAGCGATTGTGCAAAAAGAAAAGCGATCCCCACTTCATCAAGGATCACAGCTGTTCTTTCAGGAGAGACCTTTAAGTTCAGCCCAAGCCGTTCCAAGATATCGGCGCTTCCACAGGCACTCGAGACAGAGCGATTTCCATGTTTGGCGATCGTCACCCCCGCCGCTGCCGCAACAATGGCCGCTAACGTCGAGACATTAATGGTATGACGCCCATCGCCACCTGTTCCGCACGTATCAACTACCCGCTTATTGAGGGGGCGTTGAATCGCCGTCGCCTTTTCGCGCATCACCCTTGCAAACCCTGTGATCTCGGCAAGAGATTCCCCCTTTTCAGCCAACTGAGCAAGCAAAGTGGCCACTTGAATGGGAGAGAACAAGCCCTCCATAATCCCATTTGCAACAAAGACTGACTCACTCTCGGTCAGGTCTTCGCGCTTATTGACTTTGGTAATCAGGGATTTAATGTCGAAAAGCGCATCACTTCGACTCCGCTCAGTGAGCGCATTATTTTGATCAGCGAGCACATTATCTTGATCAGCGAGCACATTATCTTGATCGCCGAGCGAAGTCGAGGCGAGAAAATTCTTAATCATCAACAAGCCGTGTTCCGTTTTGAAGGACTCGGGGTGGAACTGGACACCTTCTATCGGATACTGGCGATGCCGAACCCCCATAATCTCCCCTTCGAGTGTGCGGGCGGTTATGACCAATTCGTTGTCTGGAAAAGACTCGTTCTCGATGACAAGCGAATGATAGCGGGTGGCAAGAAAGGGGGACGGAAGCCCTCGGAACAACCCTTTTCCGTCATGATGAATAGGACTTTGTTTGCCATGCATGATGCGATGGTTACGAATAATCTTGCCGCCAAAAACATCACCGATGGATTGATGCCCTAAACACACGCCGAGGATTGGAATAACTCCCGAAAAAGCATGGATCATCTCCATCGAGACCCCTGCTTCACGCGGGGTTGCTGGCCCTGGTGAGATCACTAGATAGTCTGGTTTAAGCGCTAGGGCTTCTTTAATCGTCACCTCATCGTTGCGTTTCACGATAACCGTTTGACCAGACAATTCGAAGTATTGTTTGAGGATATAGGTAAATGAATCATAGTTATCAATAAGAAGGATCATGATGGCTCCTCAATCGCGCGTTCGATGGCTTTAAACATCCCTTTGGCTTTGTTGACGGTTTCTTCATATTCTTTGGACGGGTCTGAATCAGCGACAATACCCGCACCCGCCTGAACATACGCCTGACCCTCCTTAACACGAACGCTGCGAATGGTAATACACGAATCGAACTGACCATTTAAGCCAAAATATCCAACCAACCCACCGTAAGTTCCACGGGGTTCTGCTTCGAGCTCTTGGATGATCTGCATCGCCCGAACTTTCGGCGCGCCAGATAAGGTGCCCGCCGGAAAAGTCGCTTTGACCGCTTCAAGCACCGTCTGATCTTGGCGCATGATCCCTGTCACCGACGAGACAATATGCATGACATGACTGTAGCGCTCGATGGTTTGATAGGCCTCTAATTTGACGGTTTGAGGATCGGCCACCCGATTAAGGTCGTTGCGAGCCAAATCGACGAGCATGATATGTTCTGCGTTTTCTTTTTCATCGGCCAATAACTCTTTTTCGATGGCAAGATCCTCTGCCTGCGTTAAGCCCCGCTGACGCGTTCCGGCGATGGGACGAATGGTAAGCGTCTCGCCCTCCTTGCGCAACATGATCTCGGGGGACGTCCCTAACAGCACACCGTGATTTGCCATTTCCATGTAAAACATATACGGGGAGGGATTGAGTGAACAGAGATGGCGATAGATCGTAAACGGATCACCCGCGTAGTCCGACGAGAAACGTTGTGAAAGGACGACCTGAAAAATATCGCCCGACAATATATAGTCCTTGGCTTGTTTCACCATCGATTCAAATTGAGACTGGGTGCAGTTACTTTTGGGGACGAGATCGCGATGGCTAACCCCCACCCCAAGGAACGGTGTCATTTGAAGCGATCGGCAAAGCACGTCCCGAACATGGCTCTCGATATCCGGCTGAACGGCCCCAAACTCGGCGTTTTCGATCCACGTGACTTCATGGGCTAGTTTGTCAAAAACAACCAGCACTTCGGGGAGCCAAAACATCGCCAAGGGAACATTGAGCGAGGCGAGGTCAGCCGGCACAGTGGGTTCCATCTCATGGACTGATTCATAGGCTAAATACCCGAAGAATCCGTTAAAGGGCAACACATCAAGCCCTTGATAGGATTGGATAAGGGCATCCAAACGGGCCAACACGTTGGACTCGCTGGGCAACCCGATAAATTGGCGACGTGCCCCCCACCCCACTAGGGAGTAGCGGCCAACATTATTACCCGACTCAACACTCTCAAAAAGAAAGGAAAACGGCGAGTCTCGGCGCACCCGTTCGTATAACGAAATCGGTGTTTCGGTATCGAGAAGCAACTGCCCCCAAGAGATTTGAAGGTCTTTAAACGATATCGTGTTCTGCTGCATAGCAACATGGTAGCAGAAAAAGATTCACTAGATAAGAGATGAGCGGCCCGAAACGTTTGAACCGTCGGGCTTATAGAGCTTAAGTTCTTCGACTTGGGCGAGTAAGGCATCCTCGATCTTTGAGAGATCGGGTTTTTGTTTTTTATAAGGGGTTTCTTGGATACGCCCCAACAAGAACTGTTCGATGGCGCTTGGCATTATACGTCCAGATGGATCTTTCTAAACACCGTTCGGATCTTCTTCTCTAATTCGAGAACATCATAGGTATCCGCCATTTGTTCTTTGTACTCGGAGAGCATTTCGACGCTGTCTTTCTTTTTCTTGTGAATATTTTTCTCTTCTGTTGCGATGGCTGATTCGACCGCCGCTTGATGATTCAATAAGTTACTAAGCACCCCTTGGAACCCCCCAGCCCCTGCAGACGCTTGAACTTTTTGCGTTGACTGCTGCTGTTGGATCGCTCTTTTTGAAAGCTCTGGATTGAAAATATAACCACCCATATGAAGGGTTATGCCCGTTTTTTTTAAAGTTAAACAGGAAAAGCAGCGCGACCTGCCGTTAAGAGACTTTCACGAAGCTCGCTCTGTTGATCGGGTGAGAGTTGCCGACCTAGATCCCGCATGACAAGCTCGACGACATTTTCCAGTTGAGCCCCGCCATACTTAATATACCTAAACCATTTTGGTTTCCGGTTTTTGGGTAATTTTGAAAAGGCTTGTCAAGGGCCTAATGCAAATATCTTTTTCAAGCCACACTCCCCAATGAACTAGACCCGCAAGAACT
>CAIWAN010000092.1 GCA_903910705.1 uncultured Candidatus Marinamargulisbacteria bacterium | reverse complement strand
CAATATCGCCATGTACTTTGTCATCATGGACGACAACAAAGACAATCCAGTGAACGACTTAGTTGCTGAGGTTATCAAAGCTCATCAGCGCGGCGTCCGTGTCAAAGTGGTCTTAGAAGACGGGAAGTACAAAGAGAACACCCAAGCGTACAAGAAACTTCAGAGCAGCGGGGTCGATGTCCACTTTGACACCTCGACCCGACTGCTTCATGTCAAAGCCGTTATCATTGATGGGCGATATGTTTTCTGTGGAAGTACCAATTGGTCGAGGGCAGCGATACTCGACAACTACGAGGCCACCAGCTTCTATGAATCGCTGCCGGACGCCGCGTCTATCAATGCTTATATCAATGACGTCGCGATCCAAACGGGAGACATCTTCGGTCAGAAGGAAGACGGTGTCCCAATCGCGACCACGTTTCTAACGGTTGCAGGAAACGGTCGAAAACTTCTAGCCGCTCAGGCCGATAAGCAGTTCGATCTGTACTTGTTGTTACTGAGAGAAGCCAAGGAAGCCGGCAAACATACGTTCTATGTTGATTATGAAATGCTAGCCAAAGCCATGGGCTACCAAGCGCCGGCTGATCTTGGCGGGTACAACAACTCTGGCCACTATTACTATGAGCGAGTCCATCAGAATATCGAACAGCTCGCCAAGAGCGGCTTGGTTGGGTACAGCAAGAAGTTCGTCTCCATCAGAGTTGGCCAGGGCTTTATCATTCCCGACAAGTTCTACTCAGGCCACATGGCTGGACTCTCAATGAAGGCGAAGTTTCTATATTTGATCTGTTTACTGGAAGCATCGAAGTCCACCAAGTATCCTGAGTGGTTCCGATCACAAGATGACATGGCAAAGCTCTACGGGATCAGTGGCGACACGATCTCAACCGGACTGTTGGAACTGGAAAGCAAAGGACTCATTCAAGTAACAAGAGACAAACCGAAACCACCAGACTTCTCAGACCGCAACGCAAACGTCTATCGAATGATGAACCTTTAAACAACGAATGGAATTCAAAACCGAATCCTACGTTCTGGCGAAAGCCGGTCTACTTAAAAAGGTTGCTCTGGCTGCAAGCCGCTCCACCAAAATTCGGGGACACACAAACCCGGTTTTGGGTCAGGAGTTCGATATATAAATCGATATAGCCAATTGGCTATATCGAACACGCCAAGGATGATTTTCCGCTAAAAACACCGATATCTTCGATATATGTCCTTCCCGTTGCCTAATACCCCGATCATGGATTCAGGGCGAAGCACTCCTTGTTTGGGAGCATCACGAACTGGATTTCGAGCGTATCTTTGGAACAACCGATTTGATCGATGATCTTGGCTAGTGCAACCCGGTGAGCATGGCTATCGTTGAACGGATAATCTGACCGATAGTTAATAAGCAGTTTCTTGATCTCGGAAATAGAAATAAGGTCTTCTTTTGTTTGGTTGATAATGATCTGTTCTTTGCCAATGGCCGCCTTGAGTTGCTTCTCTTCCGTTTCCATTTCTGCGATTTTTGTTTTGATAAGTTCTCGTTCTTCGCTCAGGAACTGGCTGGACAGCAAGCCGTCCAAATACCTGTCTTTCTTGGTCTTGAGCTGATTGAGCGAAGATTCAAGATGGTTCAGGGACTTCTCGTGCTCGCGGATCTGCGCGGTGATCTGCTCATTGTGTTTGAGCAGTTTGTTTTCGATACGGCTGAAATGCTTTTCCTCGGATAGGGAAAGGACAATCTCAATAACTCTCGCCTCTAGTTGGGGAAAGCTGTAGTGCGGATTGGGGCAGGATTTGTTCTTGTCCTTGGAGCCGGTGCATCGGTAGTAGAAATACTTTTTCTGATGTCGGTTAGTGCTAAAACTGGGCGCAAGCGGTGAACCGCACTGCGAACAATATACTTTTTTGGCTAACAGGGCATTTGTGGTGTTCTTGTCTTTGGTGTAGGTCTTTGATTTGAATATCTGCTGAACCTTTTCAAACGTGGTTGGGGTAATAATCGGTTGATGAATGCCGGTGTAGACTTGCTTTCCCCATGTGACCTTGCCGATATAGCTTTCTTGCTGAAGCATTTTCTGGATTTGCCGTTCGTCCCACGGCTTGCTGTCCCGGTATTTGAATCCGTTTTCGTTCAGGTGGTGCATGACGGCAGATGTGGAACGGGTTTCCAGAAACTTGGAAAAGATAATCTCCACGATCTGCTTTTCTTTCGGATACGGAACCAGTTCTTTTTCAACAATGGAATAGCCAAAGAGCCGACGGCCACCGTTGAAAAGCCCCATACTGGCTCGGTGTCCCATCACGTCGGCGATCCGCTCCGAGGTTTGTTCGCGTTCCAACTGGGCAAAGACCAAAGCCACCCGAAGCATGGCTTTGCCCATGGCTGTTGTGGTATCGAAGTTTTCTTTAATACTAATAAACTCGACGTCGTTTTCGTTCATTAGGTTCATCAAGTTTTCAAAGTCCAAGAGTGACCGGCTGAGCCGGTCTAGTTTCTTGACGACAACGGCGTTGATTCTCTTTTTCTGAATGTCTTTGATGAGCTTCTGATACTCTGGACGGTTGGTGTTCCCGCCCGACTTGCCCCGCTCAATGTAGATTTGATGAATAGCGAACTTTCGGAAATCACAATACTTCTTTAGTTCCGATTCTTGCTCTTCAAGCGAGTCGCCTTCGTTAGCCTGACGCTCGGTTGATACTCGGATGTAGAGGGCAACACGGAACCCCTCCGCCTTCGGCACCTCCCCTGAATGAGGGGAGGCTTTTTTCGTTTTGGTAAGAGTGGCTTTCATATTAGTTCCTTTCGGGACGCTTGGTTGTGCCAGCAACAGGACGTTGCTGGCGGGATCGGGGGCGAAATTGGCTTTGTTCCGGCATCGCCATCGTGGCTCCGGCGTCATGAACAGAGGTTGAACAATCATTTTAAATACAGTGCTTTATACGCACCGTCCCAACACCCGCCACAGATAAGCGGCTTCCATTTGATATTGGGAAACTCTGGGAGCGGACGACCAACACAAAAGATAACCACCGACAGATGTGCCGCCAGTGCTTTGCGAAGCGTGAAAAGCGTGCCCTTGCTGTCGCCATGCAGAAAAGCAACCACACCCGTGACCGCATCGATGAGGCGCATATTGCGCTGAAGGAGTGCCGTACGAACAATGGTATATTCTTCTTGTCCCCGAACCGTGCCCCAAACAACCGAACCACCGTAATCCTTGAACTGCCGAGTGAGCGCGCGCACCTTGACCGGAAAACCCTCATACGTGCTCCACGGACTGTATAACGTGCCGCGCGCACTCTCACCGATATGCACCAGATGCGCCAAGCAAAACTCATCCGTACCCACCGCACCCCCACTGGCAATATTGCATCCACGCCCCAAGAGATCCTCGGTAACGGAACCCACACGCTCTGCCCACTCTAACGGGAGCGACCGAGAACCGATAACCCCTACTACTTTTTGCCCGACGGCGATACATGTTGCACTTGCCTGACTGCTTTTCTTAACCATAACTGGCCTCCTTTGTGCTTTGCCGACATGCACAAAAGGCAACGGCAAAACATCGGTTGTGATGCCGCCGAAAAACCAGAAAAATATGGGGGTGTCAAACGGGATTTATGACTTTTGTATAGAGTCGTTTACAAGAAAGGACAAGAATCAATTAAAGGTAAAATTTGGATCGAGCTTATTGATACCTCCTCTTAAGGTGTAGAACGCTTTTACTGCATCCAGATAGGGAGGCAGAATATGCAATCCGTTCATCGGAGCTTCAACGGTCAATAATCCTATATTATCGAACAAATCTCCTGAATGCCTCAGCTCATTCATGCGATGCTCAAGCCCAGATCTATCGTAGGTTCGTGGTGGATGATTACCATTATCATCAAACCCTAATTTTTCGAAACGATTCATAGCGTTACCGATTGGATCTTCTGATGCAGCCGAACTCAGGAAGTCAACCATGTTTTCTCTTTGACTAGGGAGATAAAGCTGTCCCATTTGTCCCGTATCAACAAGAACACGAGTGGGTTTAAAGTTAGCTTCCCTAAGTCGAGCTAGTTCCTTTTGTAAGAACATGACATTTCCAGGATGTAAATCCATTGGAAATACTCCATCGGTGCTCTCGAATAAAGCATGTTTAAGCATTCCCCATAAATCATCAGCAAGGTCTAAACCAATCGGTTTTCCTGAAATAGTATCCATCACATCATTTAACCCCACCCCCGGAACATAGCTCATATTCAGCGCATGTTCTTGTCCTTCAAAATACATTGGAGTCCAGAATTTCCCATTGGGAAGAGGAACGATACCATCTGATTTCAAGCGACTTTCATTGGGTTTATTGGTACCGACCCATTGTTTCCAATTATCAAAATCAACTCGGAAATCAATTTCATTCTCAATCAGTTGAATAAGTTTAGTGGCTACTTCATGAGCAATTACAGCTTCTCTACTTATATCTTTGTACCAACTGAGAATATCCCTGACACGCTTTATTTCTTTCAAACTGGCTTTTACTCGTTCAAGCTTTGAGGGAGTAAGGACTTTAATCGCAAGTGGAACAGAATAGCTTTTATGGTTTACGAGCCAAACTTCGCCCATACTCCCTGCATTTAAATTCTTTTCCAAACGAAACGAATCAGGCTGCCAATTATTTGCACGCATTATGGTGTTTTGTACTTCCGCCCTATCGCTTGGTGCCACTTTATCCTCGACACCTCGAAGAGATTCTTGATAGCTTTTTGGAACTTCTGGGCGAGCACGCAACATTTGGGCAAACTTTTCTTGCCCAGTCATTGTAAAGAATTGCTTTAAGGCTTCATCCGCAGGCTTTCCTTTTATACTGCTGCCAATAGACTCTATCATTCCAGCATTTAAGACATTTAAATAGGTTTTAATGAGAAATTTTGCGAAGGGTTGATACTGGGCAAAACTCTCTGGCAAAAGTAAAGGAGAGATATCAATTGTATGTTCGCGAGCAAGATGGGTTCCCGCCGCTTTTGGGATTTCTTCCGCAATCATCATTACAGGGCCAACTTCAAGCGCATGTGATCGAGCGGCTTTTAATCGAGCCGCTTGCATTAGGGCCGATTCCATTTTCTCGTTTATGGGTGTTTTTGATTTATTAAATTGGCCAAGAAGTTTAATGCTGATTTCACTCCGTGCTGAACGAGAATGGTCTGGCCTGTTAGCGCCTACCGGCAAAGGCAGTGGAAATTTATCTTGAAGTTTGAAGTCATTCATTAAACAATACGTTTTACTATAAGGGTACATCATCTCAATGAGCGCCTTTTTCTCAGAACCATCAAGAGCATCTCCCGCTATCCGCTTAATTTCATTATGGAAGGTCTGTTCACCCTTGTAGAGATATCCATCTTGGCTCCACCAACCCGCATCACCTTTGTCCGAATCCTCAATATTAAAGGGATTCTTCGCAAGATTATGTAGTTGCTCAACCTTCACACTAGTTAAACGAGGGAAACGAAGACGAAGAATATCGGACAAAGATTGACGCGAGTCATTTTTCGGGTTGAATGATTTGAGCAATTGAAATGCGGCAGAATCTTCCCACGTCATACGATCGCTTATTTCAAAAGAGAAGGGCTCATTATTCGTTATTGAATTATGGAAGACATTAAGGTATTTCGTCCATTTATTATATTCAGTATTAAATATTCGAAATCGCGTTTCATCGTTAAAGTTGTTGTTATTTTCAAGCTGACGATATTCCTGCCAACAATCATTTTCGATGCTTTTAGTTTGGATATTTGGCCAATTATTGAGAAGGTGGGTCAGAACGATCTCCGAGCCTTTGTTTTTTGATAGGAGGCTAATCAGTCGCTCCTTAAGAGAATAATTTTCGACGCCGTTTAAGTACACAAATCCAGACGTATAGTGATCAAAATAGGTCTTGTTGTGTTTGTCGCGATTTAAATGATGATGGAGTATCTTCCAATCATCTGCATTGGTGAGATCTGCTATCCAGTCATCAGGCGACAATAAATACTGCTTAATATTCTGAACAAGCCGATGTCGATCTTCTGTTGATGCTTCGAAAATGTGAGCCCACAAGGTGGTTGGTCGATCCATTTCTTGATAAGTGTGGTTCCAAAGCGCGATAATCGAGTAAAATTCACGCTGGCTCTCAGGATTAGCAGACAAATAATGTTGATTAAAAACATCGGTTACATAGGACGGCAGATAATGTTTCGCAATCAAAAAGAAGGCTTTTTCTTGAAGGGGCAGAGGGATGTCTTCTCGTCCCAATAGTTGAAAGGCAAGAAATCCTTTTGCTTTTGATGCTTCCTTGGAATCTCCAGAAAGAACATTTAATATGGCATCTCGTGCGTTTTGACTTGTTCCGGATTCTTTAAGCCATATTGGCCAATAGGTATTTAATATTTCGAAACTCTTGAATTGCTGATAGTCGCCAGAAGTCATAACGACATCTCGTTGCTTTGAATAGTCTTTCTTCGTTTCTTTTTTTTCATTTTGTTTTAAAAGTGAAATTGCATCATGCGTAAACCAAGCATTTAACACCCCGACCGATTCGCTCCAGCGCTCATCTTCATCTTGAGATGATAGGTTTATGCGTAGTTCTGATTCCAGCGATCTCGGGTCAAAATCCCCCTGAGCAATTGCCTCGGGGCTTGGCAATGCTGTATGTCGAGATTGGCGCTCAATCGTTTCAACGTGTTCGGGAAATATTCCTCTCAGTGTGTCTATTGCTTCTTTTCTCTCGGGGAACACTTCGAGCAGCTGTTCAAAATTATTAGGATTCCAAATATCTGAACGTCGAACAAGTCGGCGGCAAATCTGGTCAAGCAAAGCAACTTCCCTTTCAAAATCGGTCATTAAATAAATCTGTCCACCTTTGATGTTTTCTCCATGAAGGGTTGGGTCAAGTTTTTTTACTAAACTTGAAATTTTTTCAAGGAAAAATGAATGGCTTAACGGGAATCTTAAGGGATCATCAACCACATCAAACAACATTTTCTGTCCAGTAGTCAGGACTTCATTCGTGTTTAGCCAATGGCTGATCCTTTTCTCAGATTCGGGCCACATTGTTTCCAAAGCATATAAATTCAGGCTATCTCTATCTTGATCACTCAATGACGCCTTTTCTAAGGATTTGGCGATTACATTCGGCAACCAATCTGGATTCCCGCGTTCGGGCGATAATTTATCTATTACTAATTTGAACAAGCTCAGTGATATGGATGCGCATTGATCATCTTGACTCAACCATTCCGCTGCTTCAGCTATGATCGCTGGCTCAAAGAAGCCTCTTCGATCATTCACTAACCGCGACATAAGACTTCTGGTTTGCTCCTCCCGCTGAGTACTACTCTCTGCGAACCGAATGTTTGCGATATCGTCGTTAAGGGCCAATCGAGAATCCCACGTTCGAGCAGCGACCTTAAACTCTTTTTCAATATGATCTGGTTCTACTCTTTTTGAAAGCTGCGACATGGCAGTCTGTGACTTGTCATTGATTATTTCAACAATGTCAGGATAGCCCTCACGCATAGCAAGGCGATTTAGCTCATGCAATGCAGACAAATACGTTTGAGCATTTTGGAAATAATTATAGAAGATGTCTTTGCTTGATTCGACAGGAGCACCCCATTTAAAATCGTTATCTTTCGGAAACTCAAGATTATTTAACAATGCCATGATTGGCTGGCTCTCGACATGAATACCTTCTAACAATATTCGTGCTTGGCTTAACACATAATGATTCCCAGCCAAATACATCGACTCAATTCTTTCACCCGAACCACCTTCGCGTTTAACACTAACCCGCACTCGGTTGTCAATCGGCGTCATTTTCGCTTTAAGCGCGATATATTCAGGAGAGCCTTCATCAAGGCCATTGGCTGTCAGCTCTTTTGTAGCCCATTCTAAACAAGTTGAAAGATGCTCTCTATAATATCGCGACTCGGTAAAGTTCTTTGGCAATAAATGTCGAAACTTATTAATGACTTCCGGATACGCTCTTCTGGGGTTTTTTAGTAAAGGACAATCTTGATCCGGCTCCATGAAATGTTGATCCTGGATTTGTTGACCACATTCCTCTAAAGTGGCTGACCACATGCGAAGGAACTGCTCACGTTCTTCATTTGACCACTCAGATGGAAGAGACGTTGAAGCCTTTTCCAATAGGTGCAGTTTCATAGGTGAAGCCGACATCTCCGCAATACAGGAAATCGCTTGAGTTCTAAAACGGTCATCTTTTAGCCCCGTTGTAATAAATTGCTCTAGTTTATAAACAAAATTTCCTTCATCGGAGGGCGATTCATAGCTCCCGATCGGACTGATTTGCATCGATATCGATTGAGTTGGATTAAAAATATCCCAAGGGGTATTGCTATCAATGGTTAATTGTCCTCTTTGACATAAATCGGAGAATCGCGCGGTATCCTTGCCGGCCTCTTTACCTTTATTGAACAATCGAAGGACATTCTTTACATAATTCCACTCAAGTTCAAACTGTTCTTTTGCGATAGTGGTATCACTCAGCTTATCAAAGATGAAGGGACGACGTTCATAATGATCATCTCCCAGCTTTGGATCGAGTTTTTCCCGCATGGAGTCGATATACTTGGATATCAAATCCCTCTCACCCTGTTTGTCCAGTACTTGAATAATTTTGGGAGAGTAATATGTTGACTCCAACGGCCAAGTGGCGAGGAGTTTTCTTGCCGCATCTTTAAATCCTTTTTCGTAAAGCAATTCAAGAAGTTCTGGGTCGTGACGCTCATAAGTTGAGCTTTTGCTCATGACTTCATCAATAATTGGACTCAAGTACTCAGCGTCACAGGATGAATCCAGAAGTCGAATATACGTATATAAGTCCTTTTTCCCAAATACTGAATTGCCGAACTTAAGTCCGTAGCGAACATAGTCTGCAAACTTTCCAAATATAATCGCTTGATTCCTTGTGTTTACCGGCTCACTCTTGATAAGATCAGCCTCAACTTCGGCAACCTCAGTACGATCAGTAAGAGTAATAGAAGGCTTTATTGCTTCATTTTCTTTCGACGTTGCTGTAACAACTGATTTCTGATCAATTATTGTAAGGATTTTATTGGTTAATGGTTCTCGGATCTTAATAAAACTCTCGAAGGTGGGTTTCTGTGCAAACTCATTTATCTCAAACAACAACTCGGGATTAAATATGAAATCAAGAGCATTAGAGACTAACGATTTAATATCTAATGTCCCTGCAAAGCGAATAATATCGCCAATTACCCGATCGAAATTTACAAGCAGCTCACCATTCTCGCTTATCTTGAAGTCGTCTAAAAAATCAACTTCAAATTTTAAATCTGTCGTTGCTCTTGGATGCATAAATTCTCTTGTAACATTATAGAGTGCCTTAATGGAGTGAAAGCTAGAAAGGGGTTCATTTTTCTTGCCAATATCCATCAGTTCAGTCAAAGACTTATCTGCGAAAAAGTCGAGTTCACTTTTACTTACTTGCTTTTCAGAAATCGAATATCCTCTATTCATTAATTCGTTGCAAAACAGCATTTTGACTTTATTCTTAAGGGCTTCATCATAAACAATTGCATCAAGGTATTGTTCATATATGTCTTTTGCTGGCTTGGAAAGATCAATCTTAGGAGTATCTACTTTAAGCTCAGCAGGCAATTTCTCTTTAGCGTAATATCGTGACAAAGAAGCTAGCGCATCAGCGATGCTCATGCCCATTATGATATTCATATCAAGCAGATCAGTGACTGAGTCAAATTTAAGTCGACTTAACAAGTCAGTTGATGCCTCGCCAAGCCCCAGCACATTATGATTTGCAGTAAACTGAAGCAACGTAATTACATCGCTAGGCTTTTGAATCTGATTTTGTTCAAGAAGAACCAGTTCTTGTATTGATAGTGATTCATTTTGATTTTGTTGTTGCGTAGCATCAATTTCCTTGTGAAATGTTTGAACAAAGAAACCCAGAAAGGGATCTTGTGTAAATTGAGACGAAAAAGTGATATTCATTTTATTAAAATACGTTGACTGTTTAATTGGGGCTAGCGGAATAAGCCCCTTTCGCCGCCCCTCTAATTGCATTGGCAAGAAATCAGCATCACTTGTAAGATCTGTCTCGGAAGGATAATTTATGGGTGAACTTGAAATATCAGCCATGAAATATTCAAATATTCTCTTTTCTTTTCCAAGAGTTTCATCTAATTGAGTATTAGATTTACCTTTCAAACTATCTGATATTGCTGCTAATGCTCCTTCTCGACCTAATGAATTTTGTAACGCCATAATTTTTGTTGAAAATTCGTGAGCGAAATCTCCAGATCCTGTTGTGCCATTGAATGCATAGTCAGATTTATTGCGATGCTTACCGTATGTTCGAACAGGATGTCGAGTGTTTTGAGATGCCGTCTGACACCCAAGTTCCTGTCCATAGTCAATGGTGATAATGTCGCCAGAGCTTAGTATTCGAGCCATACTATTCATCCAGTCTTGAGCTTGAAGATTAATGGCTCGGATTTCCCCTTCTGCAAGAGTGATGCCATTTTCAGTCATGAACTTCTCAATCAAGGTGGTTGATATTTCTCGATACTCTTCAATTAATATTCCATCTGTTTCCGAGACAAAAACTTCACGCAAGTTGCCATCTACAACCTTAACCACATGGACAGGAAATGCATCCGGTAGTTCATTTGACAGAAAAACGCCCTTTACGCTATTTGGGAAATACGTTTCTTCTAATTTGTCGGCACTGGTGTTCATCCACCTCACTTTTGATGAGTGTTCTGTCAAAGAGTGTTGTTGATGTTCAGTTAAAGATGGTGAGATTTCGACAATTTGGTAATCAAGCGCTATATAGAAATCACGCCAATCGGATTTATTTGATCTTGTTTGTACTTCGTCGAGTAAATCTTTGGCTAATTTGCCGCTTCCCGCGCCCATCTCAATGATATCAAAATGAGCGGGACGCCCCATTTTTTGCCAACGATTGAAAAGGTCATGTGCCACACCCCGTCCAAAATCGGTATACTGTTCGGGGCAGGTTATAAACTCTTGTCGAGGAATAATCTCTTCCCTTGGCCTCGAATAATAGCCATGAGCCTTGTCATAAAGACAAAGCTTCATATAGTCGGAATAATTCATGCCTCCCGATGATTTTACTTGTTCCGCGACATACCGTGTGTGTTCTGTTTGTCTTGATAGCCTCTCGTTTAGTAATACTGAATATGTTTTGTTCTCGAGATGCATTAAGCGAGTTAATTCGGCAAGAACTTCTGCCGTATGGGTTTTTCCGAAAAGAAACATTTCGAAGTAATGTTCAAGAATTTGTGTTCTAGCCTTGGGGTCTCTTGCAAGTATATTTTGTGTGTGTTCATATAATTGGGGTAGTTGTTTTCTGTAATTTTGCACATGCTTATTTAAAGCATCCAGACCAGAGTCTTGTATCGTCGGATAGGTCGCATATTTCCCGCTTGGAGGGAGTCCCCGTTGAAGTTCAATATCATCAGGATATGCTTTTATCATTTCATAATGAGACTCAAGAAATTTCAAATACGTTTTATTGATAGTATCTTCTCTTGTAGTAGCGTTCACGAGTCTAAAAAGGTCATCAAGTTGAAATGCAAAGGATTGGGCCAATTCATCCAATCGAGAGTATGCCTCTAGAAAGTGTTGGAGATAAATCGGATCATCCTTTCCTTGCTCAATAATCATTACATTCTTTCGAATTTGATCTATAAGCTTCGATGACGCAATTTCAGCTAAAGGCATTTCAATATTTCTTTCAACTAGCTTTTGAAATATCAACGGGCGAATATCATCCATACATGTTAGCGAATCAATGGAAACATTTTGTTTTGTATCTATTGGAACCATAGTATCCCGATAGCTGACAAGAAAGTCTGCCATAAAGGACATCAATTGTTTCATGTTATTGGTGATATCACTCTTTGAAATTTCGCCTTTATTGATCCAACCCATAACAGATAAACCCAGCATGATAGGCATCTTTTTTCGCATAGCTTCAATGAAAGTCTGTTCATCATATTTATTTAATGGATGATGAGCGACAATTAGAATTCCCACCT
>CAIWAN010000091.1 GCA_903910705.1 uncultured Candidatus Marinamargulisbacteria bacterium | reverse complement strand
CAGATCGCTGTGCTCGTCCAACAACAACTACTGAATATCTTTAAGGAGGTAAAAGACGTCCCTCATTATGTCGAGGCACTCTCATTCCCCCTCTGACTTTCAGGCTCATTTCACGATTGGAAAATACTTATCGCCTTGCCCGCCTTGGGAGGGAGCTACGAGGGCTTTGAAAACGGATACTTTCCCGAACCATCATATCGCACCAAAAAACGATAGTCTATATCGCCTTGCCCGCCTTGGGAGGGAGCTACGAGGGCTTTTTTAATTTCTTTGCCCAATAGCAAAGAGCGTATCCGAACTTAAATCAGCACTATTTGGCCACTCAACCCCAAAACCAATGGACTTTACCTGACGAAATAAACTAGGGTCAGCTAGCTGACGAAAAATACCTTTATCTAAATAACCTGAAATATCACATTTTTTTGTTTCTCCATTCTCAAAAGAAACGGCTAATTCATGATTTGATATCGGCACTACGGAGTTAATTTTCAGCATAATTTAATCCAGTGGCTTTATCTTAAAAATGTCCTCACCCTTAACAGCCAAATTCCAATCTGCTAAGAGCTCTTCACGATGAATCTCAATCCATGCATCCACCAATCGAATATTTCTATTTGATAAACTCCCTTTAAGGATTTTGCTAGAATTAATATCAACCACACAAGAGTCATCTCCGTATTCAACATGAAGATGAGGTGAATGATGCTTTTCGTCATCAAAATGATAGAGTCTAACAATAATCCCATAGAACATAGATATGACTGGCATGATTGTTTTATTATATTCAATTTTGAAGGTTTAGGAAACCATTACTTGACCGTCGCGGTTTCTTCGGCTTGGGGAAGGGAATCTCCTGTGCCGTGATCTTGACCAGTTCAGTGATCCATTCTCGATCATCAAGCCGCTCTTCAATGAGAAAATGGGGTTTCGCACCCGGATATGGGGGAGCCATCAATATATCACCAACAAACTCTTTCCCCGCCGTTGTTGGTTTAATAAAGAGTTGATTATCACAAACAAGACCGACAACTTTGGTGTCGCAATAGATCGCGTACTCCCCAAACATCTTTCGATAAGCGATCAGACCAGCACCTTGGATCTGGTCAACAATAAACGTCACTTGGCTTGCGTCAGACGCCATGATAAAAAGGTTGGCGCAAGATTGTTTTCATCTTCTCTGGTGATACCTTACGCATGTCACTAAGATAGATCTCATGATGTTTATGCAACTTCCCTTCAAAAGTCCCCTTCACATTCTCAATATAGTGATGAATTTTCATAATATTATGACCTTCTTCAGAAAATGGTCCCAGATGCATTATCTGAGCAGACCTGCCTTCCTCGAAAGATTCGAAACGTAACTGATCGATACAGGCTAGTCTCTTCTTGGAATTTACGTCCACAAGGGCTTTCTCATACGTTTCCCGAGTCACCACATCAGGTTGCATGATCATCAGTGTCCAACGCCATTTTTCTCGATTACCGGCTGTAAAATCATTCATATCATCAGCCCACCAAAGCCCTTCGAGGGGCATGACTCCATAATCAAAACCTGTCGATTTCTTGATGGAAAACTTAAGGGAATAAGCCACTGGATAAAGGCACTCGATGGCATCCGACCAAGCCTTGCACTCTCTAGGGCTACCCTGACCATCGATCATCAGGAAGTTCATCTTAGGAACAACCACTTCAGATATTGCTTTTGCCGAAGGGTTATAGAAAGCTTTCAAATTCTTTTTATAGTCTGTTTTCATTTATATGACCTTGCGAACATTTTCGACTTTTCGAGGATAGTGGCAACTTGCCTTTCATTTAGCTCACGAATGCCTCCGAAACGAAGCACCCGCATTGGTTTGAGACCGGAAAAACCAAGGATACCCTTTAGCACCTTATTAACAGGCTCTCCCATGAATATTCGAAATACCCATGAGGGGGTTCCGCTCGTATAGATAACATCTGTTGACCTACCCGTTAATAATTTATCCCAGAACGGATCATTATCATGATATTTAAAAGCAAACCCCGGCAAAAAAGTCCGATCGATAAAGCCTTTTAAGAGTGCGGGGAATGTGCTCCACCACACAGGAAACACCCAAACAATATGATCGGCCCAAAGTATCCACTTTTGGGCTTCGAGCAAGTCGGGCTCTAACGCTTGAATCCGGCCATACCCTTCACGAAGAATAGGATCGAATGATAGGAGTCCTAGATCGATCCGATGGACAGAATGTCCTTGTGCCTTAACTTGAGCTTCATAGGTATCGGCGATCGACTGGCTTAAACTTTTTCTAGCGGAATGCCCATTGACGATTAATATATTTTTCATGGCTTATGCTCCTTTTTCTTCATCCTGACTAAACGCGTCGACCTTTTCATAATAGGATCGTCCGTCACGAAAACTTTCCCAAAACATAGAGGCCTCCTTGATGAACTGATCCCGCTCAACCGGTAAGGATTGGACAATATCCATCAGTTGCTGCGGAATAAGACCTGATTTAACAACAGACTGACCCGCTTGGTAGCAGGCTTCTTGTACTTTTTTTCGATGATCGGAGAATACGGGAACTGACATCAACTCTGCCCCTGGTAAGATTAACTCACCAAGCAAAGTAAGATTATCACCATGGCGCGAGAAATTACGAAATAACGACAAGAACCCTTCGTAATTATTTTGGATCTGCGGAAACCCTGCTGCAGAAATGACCACGACACCTTTGTGAGGGTCGCTCGGATAACGAAGGGGGTGATGGGCTACCCCGTTATCATCCAGAATCCGTCCTTCCAATGTGGGGATCAGACGGTCTAAGAATCGCTTCAAAACCGCGGCAACCGAGAACACGAAAAGGGGACTGGCGAAGACAAGCAGATCAACTTCTCGATATTTCAAAAGAAGCTCTGGCATATCATCTTTATGAACACATACCCCAGGGGTCTTGGTCCAACAGCTATAACACCCCAAACAATCATTGATCTTGTAGGACTTTAGTTTAATATAGTCGACGTGAACCCCCGAATCAACCAACCCATTTTCAAACCTTCTCGCCAACAGCTCTGTCTTGCTATATCCAGCCGACCGCATACCCCCATCAATAATTAAGGCTTTTTTTACCGATCCAGCGGTAAGGTGTCCAAATGAAAAAACGGAGGGGTCGGACGTTGATCGTTTTTTCTTTTCCGGATTTGGGGGCGACGAGGGAAAGAGTTTATTGAGTTTCAAAAGAAATGAAGCATCCCCTTCCAATGAAAACAATCGGTTCATGAATGCTTCTGATCCATCCATTTTACCATTCGAAATATCTAGCCAAACTTGACTCGGCGAATGAATCGTCATCGTCGGGTCGGCATGAACCCCTTCAGAGAAAGAACATTTCCCCTTTATTATGGTTAGATATCCTGAAACAGGTTCGCTCCCAGAAAGTTTAAACTGAAATACAACGTCCAAATTCATGGCTTCCTTTTCATTGATCCCGTAGGGCATCATTTGAAACATATCGATGCACGATGAAAAGACCATTCGCTCGGCAGGCAGCTTTTTATGCAAGAAGGTTGGGAGATATAGGGTCAGGGGTAGACCGATCAATAGCTGTAGCGAAATGGGAATGATCGAGCTCCAAAATTCTTGTTCTGCAAAATGAGCTGAATAGGTTATCGAGGATAGAATGGCTGCCAAAATAAAGAGAACACTCCACATATGGTTGATGATCAAATTGACTTTTTTAAACGTCTTAGACTGAATGATCGCATCTGGATAGTTTTTAGCAGAATACTCATAGGTAAAGGGATTACGGTTTAAGAGGGGTGGCACAAGGCTTGCGAGCAACAGCCCCCCATACATAAATGATGTGGTGTATCGAATAACCACTTCATTACCCCCGAACCCCACCACAGCAGCCATGATGAGAAACATTGCGGTCATCCCCCAATAAAAGTAAGTTGCTTTAAACCAACGAGCAAAAACAAAGGGAACAAGGGCCGCGACCAACAATGTTGCTATCGACAGTATGGGTGTAAAGTTCAAAATGGTTGATAGAACATGAAATACAATAAATAAAACAAAAACAAGAATCGTCCGCATAACAAACTTCATTATTGCAAATTCACCGTTGTCTGAGAGTTTGCCGTCACCCAAACCATCGCGGCTTCAAAACTTGGAGGACCAACAAGTCCCCTTGCTTGTTTTGAGAAAGCATATTTCTCAATAGGTATTCCGAGGAAGTTTGAATCCAGTTTTCCGTTTCCATTTTCATCTTGGAAAAGCACAACAACCACGTTTCCCGTTGATAGGTTTTTTATGACCCAGTCAATAGGGGGCTTCGGCGCGAGAACATTTTTATGTACAGGCGGCTGATGTTTCATCACATCTTGATACTCTGTTGGGCTTGTAGCTAACGTGGCGTAAATATTTCCTTTTTGAGGATCCGCACCGGTCACATGAATGATCAGAACACCAAAGCTAAGCGAACAAACAATCCCCAACGAAACCATAGTAACCAATAATCGTCGATTTTTCATTATGAGTGCAAGGGAGCCGAGTCAAATAAATACTTGGATTTCTTCAGGCTGTTGGACACGGGGATCGGATAGTCCCCGTCGAAACAGGCTAGACAAAGGCTTTGCTTGGGCAAGTGAATAGCATTCAGGAGCCCCTCCAAAGACAAATAGCCCAGTGAATCCACATTGAGTTCTCGACGTATTTCTTCAACATCTAAATTCGCGGCGATGAGCTCTTTCTTGGTCGCCGTATCGATTCCATAAAAACACGGATTCATAACCATCGGAGAACTCACCCTGAAATGGACTTCCTTGGCACCACTGTCACGCAGGAGTTTGACGATCTTTTTACTGGTCGTGCCCCGAACAATGGAATCATCAACGATGACGATACGTTTTCCTTTGATCGCATCAATGATCGGATTGAGCTTAAGCTTAACACCGACTTCGCGTAAAAGCTGTTCAGGCTGAATAAACGTACGACCAATATAGCGATTTTTGATCAATCCTTCTGCAAAACCGATGCCACTTTCTTTCCCAAACCCGATCGCTGCAGGCGTTCCCGAGTCTGGCACGCTGATAACTACATCCGCTTCAACGGGATGTTCGCGAAACAGATTGCGTCCCATTTTTTCCCGAATAGAGTAAAGACTACGTCCATTGAAGACCGAGTCAGGACGCGCAAAATAAATATACTCAAACGAACAGGCCCCTTGTCGCTGTGATTGCTGAATAAACATTCGGGTATGCGTCCCCTCGGCATCGATGGTGAGGAGTTCACCCGGAAGGATCTCGCGACTAAATTTTGCCCCCACTACCATAAGCGCACAATCTTCACTCGAAACGACATAACCCTTCGACCCTAAGGTTCCCACGACAAGAGGACGGATCCCCATTGGGTCACGCACCGCGATCAACTTATCTTTCGTCAAGAAAGTCAACGAATACGCCCCCCGTATTTTGCCCATAATCCCTAGAATCGCTTGTTCGATATCGGAGGCATCCGCATCTTCGATGAGTGCTGATATCACCTCCGTATCAGACGTCCCTTTAAAGACATGTCCACGTGCTATACATTCTTCACGCAATTCTTCGGTATTGATCAAATTACCATTATGAACCACCGCGACAGGTTCACCTTTAAAGAGGGCCATCATGGGTTGGGCATTATCAACCACCACAGACCCTGTCGTTGAGTAGCGGGTATGCCCAATAGCCGCATGTCCGGTTCCTAGCGACAACAACTTGTCTTTATCAAACACCTGAGAAACCAACCCCAGATCCTTGAACATCGTCATTTTCTCAGGGGTTGAAACGGCTATCCCCGCACTCTCTTGTCCCCGATGTTGCAGAGCAAAAAGCCCGAAATAGACCGCCTCCGCTACATTAAGCTTTGTCGTCCAAATCCCAAAGATCCCACACATATTAGTGGTGTCCCATAATGTGACCGATCGCGTTATCGTAAAGATCGATCAAGGTATTGGCTGATGTCGAGATGACCTTAGCCCCATCAACATTGACCGTTAGCCCATGATGAGAAACAACTTGCCCGATCCGCGAAACGGGGAGATGGGCGGTGGCTGCCTCGAAGTCTGCGAGTTTCTCAGAACTGACACTCACAATGACTCGACTTTGTGATTCACCAAACAACAGCGCATCCAATCGAAGGGCTGCGTTGCGCGTCAGGGAAATATCCGCACCGAGTTTATTCTCGTCCAGACTTTCGACAAGGGCAACCAATAGGCCACCATCCGCCAGATCGTGGACCGATTGAACCCAATCATTTTTGATTAAATCGATGATCGCAGACTGCAAAATCTTCTCAGTATTGAGATCCAATCGAGGCGGAAGGCCTTTGACCAGATGATGGATTTGTTTGAGATACTCACTGCCGCCAATCTCGTTCAACGTCTCCCCAATAAGATAGATCTTGTCTCCTGCTTTCTTAAAAGACATCGTCATGGGGGCCTTATCATGCTCGAACAGCCCCAAAATACCGACCACTGGCGTGGGGTATATGGCACCCTTTTCAGATTCGTTATAAAGCGAAACATTTCCGCTAATAACGGGTGTTCCGAGGACGTTGCAAGCCTCGGCCATTCCGTTCACCGCTTGCTCAAGCTGCCAGAATGACTCGGGTTTCTCAGGATTCCCAAAGTTCAAACAATTGGTCATGGCGATGGGACGAGCCCCCGTACAAGCAACATTTCGCGCAGCCTCGGAGACCGATATCTTGCCGCCCATTTCGGGATTAAGGTAGCAATATCGGCCGTTCCCATCGGTCTTAACCGCGATCCGCTTATTCGTATCTTGTATCGTCAAAGCCGCCGCGTCGGCTCGCCCCGGAAGGACTACGGTATTCAGCTGCACCATATGGTCGTATTGTTCATAGACCCACTTTTTACTCGCGATATTTGGGGCAGCAAGAAGCGTACGCAAAACCGTCTCCGCTTCGTCTGGCTTAATATCAGGGATAGTATTTAAATCAAGATTTTGCAAAGCTTTCAAGTATGTGGGTTCAGCTGCGGGGCGATTGTAGATCGGTGCATCATCCGTTAAGGCCAGTGCCGGAATATTGGCGGCCACTTTGCCATTTTCCAACACCCTAAACATCCCATCATCGGTAACATGCCCGATAGTCACCGCATAGATGTCCCATTTCCGAAGGATTTTGTAAGCTTCTTCTTCCTTGCCTTTTTGTACCACCACCACCATACGTTCTTGACTTTCAGAAAGCATAATTTCGTAAGGTGTCATGTTTTTTTCACGCTGAGGCACGAGAGCGACATCGATCTCAACACCATGAGCTCCTCGAGAGGCCATTTCACTGAGTGAGCTGGTCAACCCTGCCGCGCCCATGTCCCCTAAGCCCACAACAACGCCCGTTTTCAATAATTCTAAACAGGCTTCGATCAGTAATTTTTCTTGGAACGGATCGCCCACTTGAACCGATGACTTTCGCTCTGCGCTTTCATCAGATAATTCGACTGAGGCAAACGTCGCCCCGTGAATACCATCGCGGCCTGTTGAGGATCCTGCATAAATGATCGGATTCCCCACGCCAGTCGCGACCCCTTTAATAATGGGTCCATAGAGCGGGCCAATGGGTTGGTCGCCAGACTGAACGACCCCCACACACATCGCATTCACTAAACAATTCCCTTCATAGCTATCTTCGAAATAGACCTCTCCGGCCACGGTAGGAATGCCTACACAATTGCCATAATCGCCGATCCCTTTCACCACATATTCAAAAAGATGACGACTGTCTTTGCTGTCCTTGATCTCACCAAAACGAAGCGAATCGAGACAAGCGATCGGACGAGCCCCCATCGCAAAAATATCACGAATGATACCCCCTGCCCCCGTTGCGGCGCCTTGATACGGCTCGATAGCACTGGGATGATTATGCGATTCGATCTTAAAACTAACCGCCACCCCATCGCCAATATCGACGATCCCTGCGTTCTCGCCCGGGCCTTGCAAAACATAGGTCCCCGTTGTGGGGTAACGCTTTAACAGGGGTTTTGAGTTTTTGTAGGAACAATGTTCCGACCAAAGCACCGAAAACATCCCGAGCTCCGTCATATTGGGCTCACGTCCGAGCAATTGATTCACTCGTTTGTACTCGTCTTGGGTCAGTCCATGGGATTCAATGATTTCGGCTGTAATCGCAGTCATACTGGGGTCCTTTCGTTGCACATTAAGGTCTTCCTTACGGGCATATAGTTTCCGATCTTTAATATACGCAGCGACCTTGGGAGTCGTAAAGGGGTCGATCTCTTCTCCAAGATAGGCGAATATTTTCAATTGGGTACTGGATATATTGAGACTTGAGTCCCGAATGATCTCCACATCCGCCCCTTCGAATAAGGGCTGCTTAAGCAGCTCATCCACTTGGGCAAGATTCTGCCCCGGACGATTAAAAACGATGATCTTGACCCGCTTCAAAATATCACGTGGGTCTTTCCAATAAGGGAACTCAAGAAATGCATCAACTCCGAGAAGAACCCCAAGGGGGCCCCCAAACTCTGACTCAAAGTGATTTATGGTATCAATCGTATAGGACACCTTTTGTTGATCGATCTCCCATGTGGATATCGCGAACTCATCCTCGAGCGCGAGGTTGACCATATCGATCCGCGCTTCAACCGTTGTTTGAGGGAGTTTGCCTAATGGATTTTGGTAACACGGCACAAAAATAACGCGCTCGGCCATATGCTTTACCGATCGAGCGATATGAAGATGTCCTAAGTGAATGGGATCAAAACTGCCACCAAATAGAATCGCTTTTAACATTCGTTCTTTGCCCTTTTCTCAACATCAGACAACCACTCTAGGTGAGACAGATACCAATCGATCGTCGATGAGATACCTGTTTCGAAAGTATGGCGAGGCGTCCAACCCAGCTCTTGTTGCATCTTGCTTGCATCGATCGCGTAGCGCAGATCATGCCCCTTGCGATCTTCGACATAAGTAATGAGCCGCTTGCTGCTTTCTTTGCGTTCTAATTTTTGGTCGATTAAGTCGCACAACAAATGAACGATATCGATATTCTTCCATTCATTATGCCCCCCGATATTGTAAACGTGTCCAAGCTGTCCTTTTTGTAAAACCGTATCGAGCGCTAGACAATGGTCTTCAACATACAGCCAATCCCTCACATTCAAACCTTGACCATAAACCGGCAAGGGCTTCTCGTTAAGGATATTATTGATGATGAGAGGAATTAATTTTTCAGGGAACTGGTACGGGCCGTAGTTATTCGAGCAGCGGGTAATAATCGCTGGGAATTGGTGGGTTTCAAAGTAAGCTCTTACCATCAGATCACTGCCCGCTTTTGAAGCAGAATACGGCGAATTGGGTGAAAGCGGGGTCTCTTCGTTAAAGAACCCCGTTGCCCCAAGCGAACCATATACTTCATCGGTCGACACATGAAGGAAACGGTTCGTCGTATCGTTTGGCCAGGCCTTTTTTGCCGCATCCAAAAGGACTTGCGTCCCCAAAACATTGCTCAGAACAAACGGGCTTGAGTCTTGAATACTTCGATCGACATGAGATTCAGCCGCGAAATGAACAACAAGATTGGGGCACCCAACCCCCTTCTTTCCCGAAAAAATATCAGCGACCAACACTCGATCCGTAATATCTCCTTTAATAAACGTATAATGGGGATGGGACTCTATCGCTTTAAGATTATTGAGATTTCCTGCATACGTTAACGCATCCAGATTCATAACCAGATGATCGGGATGCGCTGACAAATAGTAATAAATAAAATTCGACCCAATAAACCCTGCCCCACCTGTTACAAGAACAATCGCTTTAGTCATGGGTCTGTTTATTCATCAGTTGATTGGCATAATGCAGCGATTCGAACGTACCGGCGTCAGTCCAATCTCCTTGCAGCAGACTATAGGTCATTTGTCCCTTTTGGATATAATCATTGTTAACATCGGTGATCTCAAGTTCACCTCGACCCGAGGGCTTTAGCGTCTTAATTACATTAAAGACATCTCCACCGTACATATAGATACCCGTAACGGCATAATTACTCTTGGGAACCGTGGGTTTTTCTTCGATAGAAACGATACGATCTCCTGCAATTGTGGCGACCCCATATCGTCCCGGATCATGGACTTCTTGAACGAATATACTGGCCCCAGACTTAAAATTTCTCACTGCCGTCGTTAGATCGGCCGTAAAAATATTGTCCCCCAAGATGACAAGAACAGGCTCGCCCGCCGAGAAGTTCTCTGCTAAGCCTAAAGCTTGAGCAATCCCGCCTGCTTCATCCTGAACTTTATAGGTGAACCGACAGCCAAAGTCCTTGCCCGAGCCAAGCAAATTAACCACGTCACCCATATGGTCAACACCGGTGACGATGAGGATCTCGGTAATGCCTGTTTCAAGAATCTTTTTTATAGGGTAATAGATCATTGGCTCGTTACCAATGGGCAGAAGATGCTTATTCGTAACTTTTGTAAGGGGAAAGAGTCGAGAGCCCGTTCCGCCAGCAAGTACAACGCCTTTCATAGGCCGTTATTATACCATATCTAAGTTTTTTGAGAGGATCTTTCTGAGCTTTTCGATCGCGGCATTGTAGAGGCGACTCACTTGCGACTCTGACAAATTGATCACCTTTCCAATATCAACAAGGGTCATATCTTGAAGGCTTTTCATCGTTACGATCGCATGTTCTTGTTCGGTCAAATTCGCCATGGCTTGCTTTAGGACGACTCCGTCTTCAATTTGGGATGCGAATTCTTCTTTGTTTCGATTAATGGCTAAATACATATAGGCCGCGTCATTGATCCAATTAAACAAACGGCTCGGATCTGCTTTGGTAAGGTAGCGAATATGGTCTCGCATGGCTCCATTAATTCGTGAATACGCGAACGGCCAGATCACGGGATTGGAGAGGGGTTTCCAGCTCCGAAGGGTTTGAATAAATTCCATTCGAGCAATATTATTTAAGTCGTCGATCTCACTGGTCTTAATATAGCGTGGAAGTTTTCTTGCGTAATTTTGAACCAACATATTAATTTTTTGATGAAAAACCTGAAACAAAAGATCCGCGTGATGGAAACAAATATAATCAAGGAGGTCTTGAACAATTTCTTCTTTAAGTTCGGGAATAATAGCCATTATTACACCAGTAATGAAGAGAGCTTCTTCATCGCTCGTTTTAATAAGATGTTTTTTAAATATTCGTAAACAAAAACCGTATCCTCTTCGAGAACATTGTATTTTCGCTGAATAACCGTATGGTCTTCGAGATGGAGTCCGGCGAGGATAATGTTGATCGAATCAGCCATTTCTTGTTTATATTGCTCGATCAATACCGGATCAATTCGATTTGATAAATCCTCCACGATGAGGGTATTATCCATCTTTTGATCTGCATCGCCCCATCCGCCGAGTTCTTTCCTCGAAAAATTTCCCCGTTCCACCATACAGGGTATGATACTGGAAGGAAGCTTAATTGATAAGGGTTGGGTCGATTTTTACTGCTTGAAAATGTCGATGCGCAAACGCAACCACTTCATCGCGAAGCAGTAAATCTGAAAAGAGTGTCTCCGAAACGGCACTGACCATATCGGGATGCGCGGAAAGCACAGCCGAGAACTCAACCTGAAGGGCATTTCGCACCACATGTTCAACCACATCTTTAGGGGAATAGTTTTCAACCCGGGTGTTATTGCATAGATCGACAAAAGCTTGAACCTTTTGCTCACGAGATTTATAGAGGGATTCATCAAGGTAACTGCCATCCGTAAACAACATCGCCAAAGGGAAATCCTGTTCCGATTGATGCTGAAGGGGCGATTCATTAAACACGTTTACCATTAAGATCCTCCTGAGTTACTTCACACTTTACTTATCAATAACTTATCGGTCGAGAGTATTGCAAATTTCACTCAATATCCATTGGCCGATTTCGTTGCATTATTCACTAATGACCCCGATCGATTGCACCTTGATCTGAGGAACCACTTCATTATACGAAAGCACGTGGAACATCGGATAATTCCGCTCAATAAAACGTTTCAAATGAGGCCTCAATCGGGGTGAACAAAGGATGATCGGGGGTTTTTGAAGTTTATTGAAATTCTTTAAATGCTCTTTGATCTGACTGAGACATCGCTCACCCGTTGCCGGCTCAAGGGCCAAAAACGACCCATACTCGCTTTGATGGATTGCTCCGATCATGACTTCTTCCAGTCGAGGATCAAAGGTCACGATGGTCAAGGTATCGTCTGCATCCGCAAAAAGGCCACAGATTTGGCGGGCTAGAGACTGCCGAACATATTCGGCCAACAGATTTGTATCCCGTGAAACATGTGCGTAATCCGCTAGACGTTCCAAAATGGTTGATAGATCACGAATGCTGACCCGCTCACGGACGAGGTTTTGAAGCACCTTATGAACCTGTCCCAGTGAAAGCATATCCGGCACCAGTTCGCGGACGATCGCGGCGTTACTGTTTTTGACTAGTTCGAGTAAAGCCTGAACATTTTGTCTGGTCATGATCTCATCAGCATATCGTTTGATCGTTTCAGAAAAATGCTCCGCGATATAATCGACAATGGTCTTTACGGGGAAACCCAACTGCTGCAACTGGTCTCCATACTCGGCATTGACCCAAACAGCCCGACTCCCATCGACAGGATCAGTGACCTCTTCTCCATCCAATCCTTTTTCGCGCAGAACAGCCAATGTCGTTTTTACATAATAAGAATTTGTGTATCCCTCCCCTACGGCAACCTTGGTGCCCCGAATATCCACCTTATACTGGTTCGGAGGCAAGCTCAGATCATCCATAACACGAACCCCCGGAATGACGAACCCCAGATCTTGACCAATTTGGTAACGAACCAAGGTGATCCGTTCAAGCAGCGGACCATTCTGAGACGGATCAATCAACGGGATCAGGTTTCGTCCAGTCTTTAAGGAAATGGGGTCAAGCGCCAACGTACCCAGCAAGTTCTCTGGCTTTTTCATGGCTTCTTTGGCGGCCTGTTCTTCTTGCGCTGAGACGGATTCATCTTGAACTTCATTGGCTTTCATCAGCGACGAGCCTAAAGCAAAGGACCCAACAGACAAAAGAAAGAACGGAATAAACGGCAGTCCCGGCACAATAGAGAACATAAACAATATAGCGCCCGCAAAGATAAAAACGCTCGGTTTCTTGATGATTTGATTGGTAATATCACTTCCCAAACTATCGCCCGAGGATGACTTGGTAATAACCATACCCGTCGCGATCGAGATTAACAGCCCTGGTACTTGAGCGACCAAGCCGTCACCAATCGTTAGCGTGGTAAACGTCTCAAGGGCTTCGCCCATCTCAAGGCCTTGCTGGAATCGTCCAATGACAATCCCTCCGATAATATTAACAAAAACAATAATGATCCCTGCGATCGAATCTCCACGGACAAATTTATTCGCACCATCCATTGAACCGAAAAACGTCGACTCTTTTTGGAGTTCTGTCCGTCTTGCTCGGGCCTCATTCGCATCGATCATACCGGCGTTCAAATCGGCGTCGATCGACATTTGTTTGCCGGGCATCGCATCCAATGTAAATCGAGCGGCAACCTCAGCCACACGCTCAGAACCTTTGGTGATGACCATGAACTGAACGATCGTAATAATACCGAACGCAACCGCCCCAACCACCATATTTCCGCCTGTAACAAAATTGGCAAAAGCTTTGACGACTTTGCCATCAAAGTTAGTACCTAGCGTCAAAATAAGACGTGTATTGGCAACGTTAAGACTTAACCGCAACAATGTGGTTACGAGTAAAATTGAAGGAAAAGCAGCAAATTCGAGGGGTTTATTTAAAAATATAGCGACCAACAAAATAATAATTCCCGATGAAATATTGAGCACTAAAAGAAGATCCATCAAGAACATCGGCAAGGGAATGATCATGATGATCAAAATGAATATGAGTGTAACGGCGACGCCAAAATCGTTTAAAGGGAATCGTTTATTAAATTCCGAGAAACTAAACCCTTTGATAAATGGGATATCAACCATGCCAGAAATTATACTCTGGTTCGGTCTAGCGTGAAACTAAAACAGCAAATTATCGATGAGCCGAACGTCACCTAAATAGACCGCACAAACTATCACGCGTTCGTCCGCAACGATTGTGGTTACGGGTTCATAGGAGCGATCATAGACCTCTAGGTACTGGACGCGAAATCGCGGAGATATCGCAGATAATTGGGACTCGAAAACTACCCTTCCGTCAGCGATGCTGCCACCTTCCCTTAGTAAGGGAAGGATTTTATGCAACATCATGTTGACCATGGGGGCAAGGGCTCTGTCCTCTGCGTTTAGGTAGGTGTTGCGGGAGCTCATCGCGAGACCATCGGGTTCACGCAGAGTCGGTAGCCCTTGAATCGATATATCCAGATTAAAATCGTCGATCATTCGCTTGATCAAAACAAATTGTTGATAATCTTTTAGGCCGAAGTAAGCGTTACAAGGTGCGACGATATTGAAGAGTTTTAAAATAACAGTTGCCACACCCTCAAAGTGATCGGGACGAAACGCCCCACACGCTCTTGAAGAAAATGCTTCATCGACAGCAACCCTTGTAAGCAGTCCATTCATGAGTTCAGGATACATTGATTCAACGCTGGGCAAAAAGAGTACATCGACCCCTTCGGCTTCTAAGCGTTGTTTGTCCCGTTCTAGATCTCGGGGATAATTTGCGAGGTCTTCCTTTGGGCCAAACTGGAGAGGGTTAACAAAAATACTGACAATCGTCACCTCGTTATCATTTTGGGAAGCATTTATGAGGCTGAAATGCCCCTGATGAAGAAACCCCATGGTTGGCACAAAACCAACTTGAGTCCCTATTGGCAAGCTTGATCGGTAGGAGCGCACCGAATCAATCGACGATAAAACCTGCATTTAGAACCGAGCTCGTGCGATCAGCCAAAGCAGCACGGCAAGCAAAAATGCCAGCACTTTATAGCCAGCATTATGCGCGACGTGGCGCTCAAAAAGACCTTTTAGTCCTTTATGTCTTCCTTGTTCCATACGGCATATTTGCATTTTGGATACTGATCGCATCCAAAAAACACCTTCCCGCGCTTTGAGCGCTTCTCGACAATATTTCCACCACAATCGGGGCAGCCCTTTTCTTTTACAATAACGGACTTTCGCTGAATATATTTACACGTCGGATAGTCCGAACAGGCGGTGAAAGGACCAAATCGCCCCACACGTTTGGCTAATTGTTTCCCACAGTCCGGACACAGCTCATCAATCAGTTCGAGTTCGGGCTTTTCACGAGGTGTTTCGCCATCCATATTCTTGGTATGTCGACACTCAGGAAAACCCGAACATGACATGAACTTCCCGTATTTACTCATTCGAATAACTAACGGCTTCCCGCAATCGGGACAAATCTCACTCGTTTCTTCGGCGTACTTTCGCGCGGTCTTCGCGGTATGATCGATCCGTTCGATAAAAGGCAGATAAAAGTCATCCACCACGATCGCCCATTCTTCTTTGCCTTCGGAAACGTCATCAAAACGTTCTTCGATACGAGCGGTAAATTTATAATCTACGACATCGGCAAAATGCTCTTTGAGAAAATTGGTCACGACAAACGCAATATCGGTCGGAACAAGGAACTTCTTTTCTTTTTTAAGATAGCCTCGATCGGTGATCACCTTGATCGTAGGGGCATACGTTGAGGGGCGGCCGATCCCTTCGCTCTCCATTTTTTTAACGAGCGTTGCTTCGGTATATCGTGAAGGGGGCTTGGTAAATAATTGCTGCGCCTTTAAAGCCAGCAAGCCGATCGAATCGCCCTCTTCCATCGCAGGCAGAATGGCGTCGCCTTCTTCGTCGTCCTCTTCGTCACTGTCTTCGGTATAGAGTTTCATAAACCCGTCAAAACGAATCACTTGGCCTTTGGCACCAAAAAGGAACTGCGCAGAGGGCAACTCTAGCTTAACGTCAGTGTTCTCCAAAACAACATCAGCCATCTGCGTGGCCACGGTGCGCTTCCATATCAGGGTGTATAAACGAAGGAGTTGATCGGGTAATTCGCCCTGCAATGAATCGGGGGTGATGGTTATATCGACAGGGCGTATGGCCTCGTGCGCCTCTTGAGCACCCTTTGAGTTGGTTTTATACCGACGATAACCGTCGACACAATAATCTTTTCCATAGGCTGTTCCCACATATGACTTTATTTGGGATAACGCTTCTTCGGAGAGATTAACCGAATCCGTTCGCATATAGGTGATCAGGGCGACACGGCCTCGCTTGAGATCGACCCCTTCGTAGAGTTGTTGAGCCAAGCGCATTGTGTGATCGACCGCATATCCAAACTTTCGATGACCTTCTTGTTGAAGGGTGGAGGTTGTAAACGGGGGTACGGGCGATTTCTTGGTTGTTTTTTTAGCAACCGACAAAACGGTCAAGGTGGGGAGCGGTGTCTTTTCGACAAGCAGCTCGATCCAGTCTTTTTTTGTTTTTGTTTCGGTGGTTGTGAGCTCGCCGAGTCCCTTTTCGAGGGCGGCGATGACTTGATCTTTGTTTGTCCAATTGACTTTCTTGCCCGCAATTTTTTCGAGAACCATGTTAAAGGAGCGGCCTTTTTCGGGCTGCCCCACCCCTTTTAAACGCCAGTTCTCTTCGATTTTAAACGCACGGATCTCTTCTTCACGGTCAACCAAAATACGAACAGCTACTGATTGAACGCGTCCAGCGCTGAGTCCTTTTTGGACTTTTCGCCATAGTAGTGGTGATAATTTGTACCCCACTAAACGATCGATGACACGTCGGGCTTGCTGAGCATCAACTAAGCATTGATTGATTTTCCGAGGCGTCTCGATCGCTTTATTGATAGCGGATTGAGTGATTTCATGAAAAACGATACGGTCATACTGAGAATCCTTTAACTTGAGGGCATTCATAATATGCCACCCAATGGCTTCTCCTTCTCTATCTTCGTCCGTTGCGATCCAGACTTTATCGGACTCTTTGGCTAATTTCTTCAGTTCATCGACGACTTTTTTCTTGCCCTCACTAATCAAATATGACGGTTGATATTTATTTTCGACATCAACGCCAAGATCATGTTCGGGTAGATCAGCCACATGCCCCATAGAGGCCCTGACGGTGTAATTATCGCCCAAAAAACGACTGATCGTTTTGGCTTTGGCGGGAGACTCAACAATAACAAGCTGTTTACTCATGTTTTCCTCTCATAAACCATCCGGCCATGTCAGCAAAGCTGAACCGCTTCACAATCGGTCGTCCATGAGGACAACTCATATTGTTCGGCACCGATAACCAGTCTCGAATCAATTCTTCACGTTCTCGATGACTGAGCTTGTCCCCTGCTTTGACCGCTGCCTTACAGGCGATAGTCGATAGCAACCGATTATAGCGCGTGTCGGGTTCTTTTTCATCTGTTTCCTTTAGACTGTCCTTTAATATAGACTTAATTGGCTTTCCCATCAAGATGATAGGAATGGCGCGGATCAAATACTGCCCCCCACCAAACTCGTCAATTCTAAAACCAGACGAGACGAGCCCTATCAGCACTTCTTCAAACCATAATTGGTCGACTTTATCAAGCGTAAAGGTCTCTGGTATTAACAATTCTTGACTCGCAACCGGACGATCCTTGGATCGTAACTGCTCAAAAAGCACTCGCTCATGCGCAATATGCTGATCCACCGCCCATAATTCGCCAGACTGCTCAAAAATTAAGAATGTATTATCCACTTGAAGGATCATTCGCTCTACGACCGAGGGCAAAGGCTCCGGAGTTTTGACATTAACGATATCTTGAATAAAAGCAGGCATCGCATTGATGGGGGTGGGTAAAAAACTATTTTCGGGCGTATACAGCTTGGCCCAATCGGTTGGAACCAAAGGCTCGGAAGGAACATGCGGACGTTGCTGAATGTGGAACCCATGAAACGTCGGAACTACGGGACTATCAGCGATTGGAGATAGTCCTGCCGAGAAGAGACTTGAAAGGGCATGAAAAACCGCTCGAAAAACCAGCGATTCCTGCGCGAATTTAACCTCAAGTTTAGCCGGATGGACATTCACATCCACGTCAGATGACGGCACCTCGATATGAAGGAATAGATAGGGATATCGCTGCGAAGGGAAAATCGTTTGTGTTGACTGCCGAATCGCTTTTCCGAGTAAATCCGATTGTATCCAGCGGCCATTCACACACAATATTTGCTTGTCGCGATCAAGCCGACTTTGCGAAGGTGTCGAGCAATAGCCCTTGATCTGAATGTCTTCAAGTTGATAGTCGATAGGCCGCAAATGGCTGATCACTTCGTCAGTAAATACCTCAAGGAGAACGTCCTCAATCCGACCGTTGCCGCCCGTTTTTAAGATGTTTCGATTATCATGAATGAGCGATATTGCGATCTCGGGATGAAGAAGCGCCACACTTTGCATAAATTTCAGCATGGGCATAAATTCAGAACGATCTGATTTTAAATATTTTAAACGAGCCGGTACATTAAAGAATAGATCGCGCACCCAAAGCGTCGTCCCTTGAGTCAATGGCAAAGCGTTGATGATCGGTGCAGCACCACCCTCGACAAGGATCTCTGTCCCTATCGTTGCGTCGGGGACTTGGGTTTGAAGCGTAAAGCGAGATACCGAGGCGATACTGGGAATCGCTTCCCCGCGAAACCCCATGGTTTGCAGAGAGGTTAAGTCCTCGACCTGATTAATTTTTGAGGTCGCATGGCGCACCAAGGACAAGACCGCATCATCCATGTCCATTCCGTGTCCATCATCGGTTACTCGAATAAAAGACTTTCCGCCTTGCCGAACTTCAACCGTAATACGACGCGCCCCCGCATCAATAGCGTTTTCAACCAATTCTTTGACCACCGATGAAGGGCGACTCACCACTTCACCCGCCGCAATCTTATTGACGGTCTCGGGGTCAAGAATATGAATCTTGCTCATTATTTTTTCTTTATCGCGGCGTCGATAAATCCTTCGAACAAAGGATGCGGACGATTGGGCCGACTCTTAAATTCTGGATGGTACTGCGTCGCAATAAAATACGGATGGCTAGGCAATTCGATGACCTCTACCAATCGATCATCTGGGGATGTCCCAGAAAAAACAAACCCTTTGGCCTCAAAATCTTTACGATACAGATTATTAAATTCATACCGATGACGATGACGTTCGAAAATCACCTCTTCGAGGCATTGTTTGCGTAGCAAAGAGTCTTCTTTGACTTTGCAGGGATAGAGCCCTAGCCTCATTGTTCCGCCTTTATCGGCAATATACTTTTGATCGGGCATGATATCGATGATCGAGTTAGCTCCCTCTGGGGCGAACTCACTACTATTGGCATCGGGGATCCCCACCACATGACGAGCAAACTCGATACAAGCGGTTTGCATGCCTAAACAAAGCCCTAAAAAGGGAACTTGATTTTCACGAGCGAACTGGATAGCGCGGATCTTACCCTCCACCCCTCGATGGCCGAACCCACCCGGAATACAAATGCCTTGAACACCCTCAAAAATGTCCCGCATCTCATCGTCCGACTTGGTTTCGAATTCTTCACTATCAACCCACAGGATATCGGCTTTGTGACCCAAATCGATACAAGCATGATGGATCGATTCGACGATCGAGATGTACGAGTCACCCGACCCCACATATTTACCCACGATCGCAATTTTGACAGACTCTTTGGCATGATACATCTTTTGGACCATGGCTTCCCACTCTCGAAGATCACGAGGCTGAGTGTCCATACCTAAATATTTAACAACGATCTCATCTAGTTTTTCGGCAGCCACATTGAGCGGCACTTCATAGATCGATTTGACATTGCGAAGCTCGATACAGCCATCGGGCTCTACATCACAGAACTGCGCGACCTTTTCTTTGATGCCTGGGGTCAGCGCTCGCTCGGTACGCAAAACAATGATATCGGGCTGAATACCAATACTTCTAAGCTCTTTGACACTGTGCTGCGTGGGTTTTGTTTTAAATTCACTGCTCGACTTTAAATAGGGAACGAGCGTCGCATGAATATGGATCGAGTTATTGCGACCGAGTTCTTTACGGAACTGACGAATCGCCTCAAGGAAAGGAAGGGATTCGATATCACCCACCGTACCGCCGATCTCGATAATGACCACATCGCAACCACTGTTAGTCCCCACTTGTCGCATACGATCTTTGATTTCATTGGTAATATGAGGGATCACTTGGACCGTTCCGCCTAAATAGTCGCCACGTCGCTCTCGTTGAATGACAGTATTATAGATCATTCCCGAGGTTACATTGTTGATTTTCCCCAAATTCTCATCGATAAAGCGTTCATAGTGGCCCAGATCGAGATCCGTTTCTGCTCCATCATCGGTGACGAACACCTCGCCATGTTGAAAAGGAGACATGGTCCCCGGATCGACGTTTAGGTAGGGGTCAAGTTTTTGGATAAGGACCTTAACCCCTCTTGTTTTCAATACATTTCCTAAGGCAGCCGCGGTGATTCCTTTGCCCAGCGATGAAACGACGCCTCCGGTGACAAAAACATATTTAGCTGTCACGATTTTCTGCTCCTTCCGATTTTATTTCTAATTTCACTTTCGTAATTCGACGACTTGCCACATGAAGCGTGATGAGTCGAAGATGCTCGTCCTCAACCACAGCACCCTTAGAGGGCAATTTACCCAATCGATCAACGATATATCCCGCGACTGAGTCATAATTGTCAGCCTCGGGAATCTGGGTACCCAGATCGTTATTCAGATCACTGACATTCATAAGCCCCGACACAATATAAACATTTTCAGCGATTTTTTTAAGCATATCATCCTCGAGTTCATCGTACTCGTCTTGGATCTCGCCGACGATCTCTTCGATAATATCTTCGATGGTCACCAGTCCACTGATCCCCCCGTATTCATCGACAACCATGGCTACATGTTTCTTTTCTTTTTTCATGTCCTTCAGTAATTCATCGATCCGTTTACTTTCAGGGACAAAGAAGGCCTCGCGCATGTGACCTTTGATGTAGGTTGAATCATCACGTGTCTCCGGTCCTGCAGCCAATAAATCTTTGGCATAGATAAACCCGACTATATTGTCCATTTTGTCTGCGTAAACAGGGAGCCGCGAATGCCAATGTTCTTTGATGACATTGACGACCTTGCGGACGGTACTTTCGACATCAACCGCGATGATCTCTAATCGGGGCGTCATGATCTCGCGAACCACGATGTCGCCAAACTCGATGATGGAGGTCAGCATTTTTTCTTCTTCTTCTTCGAGGACACCCTCTTGAAGCCCCATATTGATCAAGATCTTGATCTCTTCCTCAGAGACCAAGGAATGTTTTTCGAGGTTTTTGCCACGAGAGATTCGGATCAATAAATTGCTGATCCAATTCAATAATTCGATAATGGGAAAAAAGAGGATCGAGAAATAATAAATCGGCCGACTGATAAGCGGAACCACCTTCTCAGCATTCCGAATGGCAAACATTTTCGGCGTGATCTCACCAAAGATGAGCAGCGTCGCCGTCATAAAGACCGTCGTTATGCCTGTCACTAGCATTTCACTTTCGATCCCCCATGACTTTAGCCACTCCACAAACAACATCGTTGCGATAATAGAAGCTGCAATATTGGCGGTATTGTTCCCAACCAGAATGGTGGTGATCATCCGTCCCGGACTCTGGAAAAGCTTTTCGATATAGACGGCCTGTGATTTTTTCTCCGCGACCAGTTTTTTACGCTTTAAATGCCCAAGCGACGTCAAGGCGGTCTCTGCTGCAGAGAAAAAAGCCGATAGACCAATAAGTCCGATAATAAGGAGGATTTGGGGTAAAAAAGAGGCGTCCGTCACATTTGTTCCTGATTTATATTATAGGGGAGAAGATGACCGGTGACAACAGTTAGTAGCCTTGAGTAACGTTAACAAAACTCATCCAGAAGAAGCTGGTAATAACTACTTGCATCCAACAGATCGCTTTGATTCAAAAAATCTGATACCGGATATCGAAGGTCGGAAAAATAGGAATGAAGTCCAATGACAGCATCCTTTGCTTGAAGGAATGAGTTATTATGATCCATTAGGATTTGGAAAAGTTTCTCTAGATCGTGGATAAATTGGAGTTTTCCGCCATTTTGAAGAATGAAGCCTTTCAGTTGTTTTTCAATAGCCTGATGCATGTGATAGATAATAATATCTGGATGACTGCCAATGTTTAACAGCTGCGAAACAGCATCTTGATCATGTTTTGATATTTCGAACCAATACTCAGGTGTTGTATCACTAAACATTTAAGCGTTTCCCTTTCGTCATTATGTCAGCAATAACGGACCAGCCCTCTTCATATTTTTGTGCGAATTCTTTCTGCCCTAGCAAAATAATATCAATCGAGTAATCTTTAGAAATAATATCTCGCTTCATATCGATCAGTTCTTGTCTGCGATTCTGAACAACAGGCTTTACAACCATAAAATCAATATCGCTGTCATTTGTTGGCACACCATAGGCATAACTTCCAAATAAATAAATATCTGAAGGACCGCTTTTAAGCCGAATTTTTTTTGCGATATCCTGAATTTCAGAATCTGTGACCATTTATCTATTATGTAGTTGAAAAGACATTCCGTCTACTCTCTATGAGTTGTGGCCGTTGCGCCAAAAATCGTCCCATGATTGCCGTTGCCACTGCTATCCAACGCATTGCCATCCAGCTTCCACCACCCAACCAATCCCGTGGAGATATCCGCCCACGTGGTAGACATCATTAGAACAAACAATATAAGAAGAATTTGAGGAACCATTAAGTGACCGCGACACATTCCCACTTTGACGTGGCGGCGTTCCATTCAAGTAAGATGCGCAGCGTGGTGCTGATGACCGTGGTTGTTGGCAACGTGATTGTCGTCGAGGCAAAAGAGCTGCCCCATGTTATCGTTCGGGCGGTACCATCATCAAGGATACGGATCTCAAGTAAGTCGCCATCCACGGGTGTTCCAGTCAGGCCTGAGGTCATCGACGTAATGTTGGTGGCTAAGGCTGAAATAATAAAAAGATCGGTGGCATCAGAATTAATCGCCGGTGTTGCGGACGAAACAATAGACACTACCCGTCTGGCTAACCTCGCCGCCAGAATATTCGCCGTTATTGTTCCATTCACGACAACCGCCGAGGCGGAGACTGTTCCGGCAACTTCTAGTTTTGTTGAGGGGACGGTCGTCCCGATGCCGACGTTGCCAGCTATTATTACATTCCCATCACCAGCTACATTCGTAGCGTAACTCGTTCCAACCGCCAATCCACCGCCACTTACTGTTAATTTTGACCCTGGAGCCGTCGTTCCGATACCAATTTGGCCATCTGGCATTAAGACCATTTTTGTGTCAGCAACTGTTGTTGGATTTAGATTTGTCGTTGTATTATTTCTTGCTCTAAAATCTAATCTAAAATCATAATTCCCAATATCTACACCCGCAAAACCTGCTCCATATCCAGCCCCATTAGCGCCTCCTCCCCACATCATAAAATTTAATCGTGATTCAGCTCCTACTCCCCAAGAATAAGCCTGCATTGTCAGTGTATCTACTTGTTGAAAAGAACCAGTGCCTCCCACAACATGAAGTGGTGCCAAAGGACTCGTCGTCCCGATGCCAACGTTGCCTGCGGTTGTGATCGACATGATGGTATTCCCCGTGGCCACCGATATCGCGCCCATCAGGCCTTGGGTGTTCATTGAGATGGCGATGTTGCTCGTCAAGGCCAAGTTTGCCGAGCTGACGGTGGGGAGATTGGTTAGACCTACGCCATCGCCAACAAAGGATTTTGCCGCGATAGTCCCCGAAAATCGACCATTCCCACTTACCGTCAGGGCTTCGGTCGCACTTAAGGTATTAATGCCGACATTTCCATTCTGTGAAATGACGATGCCTTGATCTACGATTCTCGAATAAATGTGAATACTTGCATCACTTGATTTACGCGTGATGGAAAACGAGCCCACTGTTAAGAAAATAATGCCAATAAAAAACAGCCAAAATCGTCCTCGATTAACCATCGATTTATTGTATCAGATTAGCCTTAGAACCTCATAGGGATAGAGGAAATTTGACTTGATCCGAAACAAATCTAAGAGAGGTGATGAGCGACAATTAGAATTCCCACCTGACGACAATTAGAATTCCCCTTTTCGGAGGATGTTTGATAGTGTGGTTGAACGAGATCATTGGATCCGTAAAAGGAGCAATTAATGATCAAAAATCAACAAGTCAAAATATT
>CAIWAN010000090.1 GCA_903910705.1 uncultured Candidatus Marinamargulisbacteria bacterium | reverse complement strand
TTTTTTGCAAACACTATGGAAAACCTTTTGACCCACTTCGTCAACTTGTGCACATGATGCACAACTCTTTGAGTTGCACACATGTACCCAAGTGCGACTATGAGCGTTTTTTGAATTTTACAGAAAGAATGTTACAGTATCGCTTAAAATTAGTTTTCGATCCTGAAAGATTAAGAATACCATTCTCAGAAGCAAATTATTTTTTGAAACAATTTTTTGATTATGATTTAAAATGCCTAGGGTTGATGGCCGTTCTATTAAGACCATTACCTTCAAATCCAACATTCGACAAATTAGATCCACAAGTTCGTGAGGTTCTAAATAAACATCTCATAGTTTTTCCTACTAGTTTTTGTGCGTTTATTCCTAATGTGGTCACTGGTTTGCTGGAATCGTATTTGATAATGGACTATGAAGACTCATTATGCACTGAAATTTTAGTGCATGAGCTTTGTCATGCGATGAATGATTCGCAATTATTAGGCGTTTCACATTCATACCTAGCTTCGACTATGGAGTATTTATATCAATTACTTAATGGAATTCCTTTCGACAGTAAATCATTTCCAAAAGATGCTTTTTTACATGGACGATGTTATATGAATAACTATTGTTCAGTTAGTGAACCGCTTGAAAAAGTATCATATACACAATATGTGGAAGACCTAATTATTAATAAAACAAATATTGAAAGTGATCGTGTTGGAGCATTTGTTTGTGGTATTGTTTCCCTAATGTTAGACAATAATTATTCATTAAATGAAGTTAAAACTTTTATCCGATTACTTTCCAAATTAAATAATATTGAAGATGCTTTGGGTATCATAGTTCAGGCGTGAAAATATTAAAACGAAGAACGTTTAGACCTAACCGGAGCAGGCTTAACCAATTGGACCTCGCCTGACTTGGGGTCGACTTTATAAAGAGCATATTTTGCATGTGGAGCTAGGAAAAGGCAGTAAGCTGTTCCTTTGTCTGTAAATAATGTAACGTGCCCAAGGCCACCGTAGGCACTAGCAGCGGCTCCATCAATACGTAACAATCTCCCTTTGTGGAATGACTCGGGCAGCCCAGTCATATCATTTGGTGTATGTCCGTTCACAATGGTTAGGTTCTGCGCTTCAACGTTAAGTTGATTTGCAATGTCTCCATACACTCTTTCGACTATTTCAGAGTTTGCATTATTTGTTTGGAATATTGAATTCCATGGATCCTTCGGTTCACCATATAAACCATTCGTCTCATTAGTATAGGCTCGTTCCCATGTTTGCATGATTCGTCCATAATAAGGGCTATCATAATTCCATGCAGTCCAGTCAAAGCTTATTTGTCGCTTACTTAGCCAGTTCAAGTATTCGTTGACAGAGTGTTCATCCTTAAGGTTGATTTCATCAAATCTTCTGGTGATTTCATCGTCGAGTGCTCCGAGCTTATCTAACAAAGCAATTCCTTTGTATTGTTTTCCCTCAATAATGACTTCTCGTTGAGAACCGTCTTTATTTAATGGAATATGACTATGAAGGCCAAATATTGTTTTTGGTCCAGCTGATGTTGTTTGATAGGGTTTGTTTTGTTTAAGAATAAATGAGGCGAGTTCATTAAATGATTTACTTGAAAGAATTTGGGTCTGAAGGTCTTTGATCAATGCAAATTCATCCAATGAGAGTTGGTTGTCACCTTTTTTAATGTGTTTAAGGATTTCCTCTTCATCATTTGTCATCGACAAAGTATTTATGTTGATTGTTTTTAGTACGGTTTTTACAGAAGTGGCTATATTTTTTTCTGCGGCCTTTATCTGGTTTCTTTTTTCCAGATCATCAAGAGTTGTGTCGGATTTTAATTTCGTGACAAGCAGATTTTTATTATATATTTGACCATTAATTGATGAGAGTTGGGTAATTAGATTGTCTGAGTTTATATTTAAAGGAAGTATCTCCCTAAACAAAATAATTTCATTAGCATATTTTTCAGAAGAAAATGATGGCTCCGTAGATGATTTAATTAATTCAACAATAAAAGCACTGTCTTTTCCAAGTAAAGCAACCAATTTGTCGCCGATTTTGCCTTTTCTAACTTTTCCATAAATTGCTTGCAGTGTGGTGTCAGAAATTTCTCTTTTGTCTTCCTTCCATTTTAGATTATGTAGCAGGTCTTTTTCTGCGTCAGTTAATTGAATGTTTGGGTCTCCATAGGTTAGTTTTAGTTGAATATCAGTAAATAATGCTTCAAGTTTTCGATATAAATCTCCATTTGAGTAGGTTTCCAAGTAGACCTGATTTAATCTATTAAGGACGTCTGGAAGTGTTGACGGATTTATCTCAATCTCCTCTAAGTCATTCTCTGTAAGCATATTATTATTAAATTGATTGTTTAGTTTTCCTTTGTTATCCATAATGGATTCCCATTCCAATAATTGGAGTAAATTTTCGATCTGATTAATCGACAGATCATCAATACCCGTAAAATCAAAACTTGAAATTAGTCTAGCTGCCTTGAAATTTCCTTCATATTCTCGACTCATAGCCAACTCTTTAGCTTTTGTTAAATTAAGCCCCATTTGCTTTTCTAAAAAAGGCGATTCATTGTAACGAAGAAGGAATCTTAAGCCATGTGCAATTGAAATGGGTTCACCACAAGCAAGTCCTCCCCACATTCTATCGTGGTTGCCATGGACACCAAAATAATTTTTCAAGCTTTCCACACCCTTAGTGGGAGAGTTAACGAAAGTTCGGAGTAAGTGAAACATCGCATAGGCATCATCCGCTCGATCAAAGGCGTCGCCACCGTAAAATATTTTAGCATTTGGGAATATTAAACCGGAGAATGCAGTATTAGCAGCACCATGCGGATCTGAGATCATGACTATCTCAACATTCCCATCTAAATTGTTGAGTATGTCAAAATAGACTGGATCAATGGCTTGAATTCTTAATGGTTTCTCATTCTTTTGTGCCTCAGCCATTAATTCATCATTATTGATTTGTTTTAGTTTTCCATTTTCTAGAATAAATAATGCTGAGTGTCTTAGATCATTAAGTGAATAAGGTTCACTTGTATCATCATTTCGACGTGAAGTGTTAATAATTTTGAGTTTAAATGATGGCGTTCCGTCGGGTTCGAATGAATCCGCATCTTCTATTACACTTAGATCAATGTGCCCCCTATAAAACTGGAACGGGGCATCTTTCTCTTGTCCAGAGGGATACAATACAAAAATATTATGATTCGTATATCGCTCTGAACCACTAATGATTTTATTTCTCATCTTCATCCTTTTCTTTTATTAAATAAACGTCCCTAATTGTTTATCGTTACGATATACACAATATTTCAAAAAAAATGATACACTAAGAAAATGCGATTGATTCCCCCCTTCCTTGATGACATTCTTTCAACCGTAAAACGCCCGATCCAGTACCTTGGTCAAGAGCTGAATGTGGTGCGTAAAGAGCCAGAAAAGGGTGCGATTCGTATCGCGTTGGTTTATCCTGACAAGTACGAGGTGGCGATGAGCAATCTGGCCGTCCAGCTTTTTTATGACCGCATCAATCGTCACTCGCCCCATGTGCTTGAGCGCGTGATTATCCCTGACGAAGACATGATCGAGGCACTGCGGACGCGCTCGATTTCTTTATTTAGCCTCGAAACCCAACGCCCGTTAAAGGACTTTGACCTGATCGCGTTTTCTGTTTCGACCGAACTCGCGTTGACCAATGTCTTATTAGCGCTTGATCTCGCTCAAATCCCTCTCAAAGCGTCAGATCGAGACGAGACCTATCCGCTTATTATTGCCGGTGGAGGTGGGGTGATGAATCCCTTGCCGATGTCTCGGTTTTTGGATGCGATCATTATTGGGGATGGCGAAGAAGCACTCGTCGACATTGCGGACATCATTGCAAAGGTCGGAAAAGTGAAACCCTTGGCACTAAGCGCCCTCAACGAAAAGCCATGGGCGTTTATTCCCACCCTCCATGATCGCAAACGTCCCTTAACGCGGGCCGTATTCTCGGGGTTTAAAGAAGACACGACGCTGATCACACCCTTGGTGCCGCTGATGAAAGTTGTTCACGATCGCTATAGCCTCGAGATCATGCGGGGCTGCCCAAGGAAATGTCGGTTCTGCCAAGCCTCCTATACCAGTAAACCGATCCGTCAAAAGTCGGCCGCCGCGCTGATCGAACAAGGCAAGGCCATTATCGAGCGAACAGGGGCAGGGGAGCTTTCGCTCGCGTCACTTAGTTCGAGCGACTACAAAGGACTCATCGAGTTGATCCATGGTTTGCAAACCGTGTGTCAGGAAAAGCAGGTCGCGCTGAGTTTGCCCTCGCTTCGAATGGACTCGCTCACGTCAGATATGAACCTATTAATAAACCGATTGCGCGAGTCGGGCATTACCTTAGCCCCCGAGGCGGGTAGTCAGTTTTTACGCGATGTCATTGCCAAAGATTTAACACTCAATGATATTGAGGATGCGGTGAATCTGGCCTCAAGTAATAGCGGAAAGAGCATCAAACTCTATTTCATGATCGGCTTGCCCCGTGAAACGATGGCCGATGTCGAGGCGATCAACGAGTTGGCATTTCATTTGATCGAAACGATCAAGCCCAAGAAAAATAAGATAGTGATCAATGTCTCGAGTTTTAATCCCAAACCGTATACGCCGTTCCAGTGGTGCGCGCAAGATGACCGTGAGACGCTTAATGAGAAATTGAACTGCCTTAAACGTGGAACCCGACACCGACAACTTGAGTTGCGTTGGACTGACCCCGAACTAACGTGGTTAGAAGGGATACTGAGTCGAGGGGATGAGCGAGTCGGCGATGTGATCGAACGGGCTTTTAGCAAAGGGGCTTGCTTTGACGCTTGGTATGACCATTTTCAACCCGACCGATGGTTCGAGGCCATGCAAGAAGCCGGACTTCCCGAGAATGAGTATCAGTTGCCGCGCGACCTTGATGCCCCTCTACCTTGGGGGTTTGTTGATATGGGGATCAGGCTGTCAGTCTTGAAAGAGGAATATCAGAAGGCGATGACGGTTGAAAGAACCTAAATTATGTCCAAGGTAAAGAAAAGCAAACGGTTCAAATACAATTTAGCGTCGGCGCTTCGGGTACGGATCATCCGTGAAACCCTTCAAAAAGAAGAAGTCCTAAAAGCAAAGCGTAAAGTTGAAGAAGAAAAACAAAAATTAAAAGTGATCCAAGATCAGCAACAATTCGAACATGACAAGATCATGGAAATGTATCAAGGGCAACGTCCCCTCGATCTAGCCGAAGTCAAACTTCGCAAACATCAAATGGAACAACTACAGATCAAAGAAGACGAACAAAAACAAGCGGTTATAGAAGCCGAAGAAAAAGTGAAAGAAGAAGAGAAAAAACTATTAAAAGCGATCAGAGATCGTAAAATCCTTGAAAAAGACAAAGAAAAGAAGCAAAAATTATGGAAGAAGTTGATGGAAAAAGAGGATACCAAGTTTTTAGATGATATTTCCGTGTCGCGTTTCTTTCGAGCAAAAGGAGGCGAAGAATAATGGTTATCGATCAATTGGGTGTCATGCAAACGTTGCAGTTCAAGAATACAAGCAAAGTGGAAGAGCCTTCTCAGAAGTCGGTTTACACGGCTCAAATGGATAAATTATTTGAGAATCATAATCATGTGTTGACCCGTATCCTTCAAAATGGCCTAAAGATCCCCGATCACCTGATGCAGCGGGTAAAGCGCGAAGCCCCCGCCTTGAAGCGCCTTTACTTTGGACTCGATAATTATTTAGTCGACCCCCAATTGTTACCCAAAGACCCTGCTCAATACCTGATTATCGGCACTGAAACCCTGCCGATCATTGTGCCTCAGATCTTTTTGAAAGACGGCAATAGCCCCGAAATGATCTCTGCGCAGAAGATCGTAGTTAATCTGGTTGATGAGAAGAATTGGACCGAGCTCGACACAGATAAGATCGTCTTCTCTGATTTTCTTCGTGCAGGGCTGCTCTTCTTTTCACCCAAGGAGCATGTCCGACGCGAGTCCATCAAGATGGTGCAGCAGTCCGCAACGCCCTTTTTGCCTCAACGAGCGATCCTGTTCTCCATCAAATGTAATCTGTTCACCTTGTTACTCTTTTCGTATCATCATCAAGAGTATTTCCCTAGCCTTCAAGCTGGCATCACCGCTTATTTGAAGTTCTTAAAAGACCCTCAATGAGTGCTTTTCTGATTACCCCCTCGGCCTATCGGCCACTCCCCCTTGGCAAGGGGGAGAGTTTCCTTCCCTTACCAAGGGAAGGTGTCCCTATGGGACGGAAGGGTGAATTATTTTGAGGATAATCATTTGAGGCCCCATCTTCCGGTTCTATTAGAAGAAGTAATGAGTGCCCTTGACCCGCAAGTTGGCGACATTATCCTTGACGGCACATTGGGGCGGGGAGGCTATGCGGGTACGATCTTATCCCGATTTCCTGACATTTCTCGATATATCGGCCTCGACCGTGACCCCGATTCGATCGAGTTTGTGGCGGGGCAGATCAAGGACCCTCGCTTTAGCACCGTTTCGGGGAAATTTGAAGATTATCAGCAGCTCTTAGATTTGGGCGACGCCGTGCCGAACAAAATTGTCCTCGATCTCGGCGTGTCCAGTCATCAGATCGACGAGCCTAATCGAGGCTTTAGCTTCCAGCAAGAGGGCCCGCTTGACATGCGTATGGACTATGAGTCAGGTTGGACGGCAGAGGATATCCTGCGTCGAAAGACCGAAAAAGAATTGGCAGATATTTTTTACATCTATGGAGAAGAAACAGCGGCCCGTCATATCGCCAAGTTTTGGGTGAACGATCGCAAGTCCTTTAAGGACTGGACCACCACGGGTTTTGCAAAGTTTTTACATCGGATCGTTCCGAGTGGCTATAATCGAAAACAGTTGGCCGTTCGTCGGTGTTTTCAGGCGCTCCGAATTGTCGTCAACGATGAGTTGGGACAACTCGAACGATCCATCCCCAAGATGATCTCATCGTTGCCCCCGAAGGGTCGCCTTGTTATCGTCACCTTTCATTCACTCGAAGATAGACTGGTTAAACATGGCTTTCAAGCAGCCTCTTCATCAAATCCCTCACTTGGCTTACAATATAGTAAGAAGCCTATGTTACCATCCGACGAAGAAATGAAAGAAAACCCTCGTGCCAAGAGCGCCAAGCTCAGGGGCTTTATTCGATGCTGAATCTGGGGCGATTTTTTACCATTGTCGCCGTTGTATCGGCTTTTTTGATGGTGACCGCGGTGCTTCAACTGACACTGTACATGAAGTTAGACTACCAGCGACAAGGGCTGGAGAAAATATATAAAGAGTTGGTCAGCCGTAATCAGCACCTAGAGTTAGACGTGAATAAAACCGGCGATCTGGATAAAGTGTCTGAAGCTGCCATAAAACAGTTGAATATGGTTTTCCCCGAACAGATCATTTATCTTTATGCAAAAAACTAATTTTAGGATATGGATCCTTTTTCTGCTGATCGCGTTCGCGTTCACCACGATCATTGGGCGACTCTTTTATCTCCAAGTGATCCGACATGATTTCTTTGAGAAAAAATCCAAGCAACAGCATCAACGTATCATCACGATCAATCCGAACCGAGGCAATATCGTTGACCGAAAAGGGCAGATCCTCGCAACAACCTTGCCCGGCTACTCGATTTATCTGGATACCTATCAGATCAAAAATGTAAGCGAAACAGCAGCACGTCTGACGCAAGCGTTAGGGCCCCTATCGCCCCATCTATTCGATCGTCAAACCCATTTTGTTTGGGTCAAAAGAAAAGTCGCCCCCGATGTTAAAGAGCAATTAAAGGACGTTCCCGGTGTTTACTTTATGGAGGACACCAAGCGTTTGTACCCCTTCGGACACAGTGGAGGGCAGATCATGGGGTTTGTGAATGTCGATGATGAAGGGTTGAGCGGGATCGAGTATGCGTTCAATCAGCAACTCAATGGCAAAGCCGGCAAAATTGTCATCGAGACAGACCCAACCGGTGAGCCCATTTTTAGTTTTAACCAACGTGGCAATAATGCCAAAACCGGCAAAACCGTTAAACTGACGATCGATCACGTGGTTCAATCGATTGCCGAGATCAATTTGCAGACCATGGTGGATCGCGTTCAAGCTGATTCGGGCCTCGCTATTGTGATGGACCTCAAAGATGGTTCGATTTTGGGTATGGCGAATTATCCCTACTTTGACCCTAATGCTTATTCGCAGTATCGAAGTGCGGATATTTTTCAGAACAAAGGGGTCTCGATGGTGTTCGAGCCGGGGAGTGTGATGAAATTATTCACCGTCGCAGCGGCCATTGAAGAAAAACAGATCAATCTCAACGATCGAATCTATGTTCCCAGTCAGCTCGTTGTTCAAGGGACCATTATCGAAGAGGCTCATAATGAAGGGTCGGGGTACAAGTCAGCCCTTGAGATCCTTGCAAAATCGTTAAATGTCGGGGCTGCCAAAATCGGCTTGATGCTCGGCCCCCAAAAATTGCACCACTATTTATCCCAACTTGAATTTGGGAAACGTACTGGCATGGGCATCGGTGGAGAAAGTTCGGGGATCTTATGGCCCTCCAAAATGTGGCGTCAAGTTGATCTATCCCGTATTTCTTTCGGGTATTCTGTCTCGGTGACCCCGATCCAATTATTGAAAGCCATTTCTGTCTTTGGAAATGATGGGGTGCTTGTCGATCCCTATATTGTTGATGATGGAACGAATCATCAAAAACATAAGGCGAGGGTCTTCTCACCCCAAACAGTAAAGGTGATGAAAGAAGCGATGATCAACATTGTTGAGAATGGAACCGGTGAGCAAACACAAATTAAAGGCTTCTCCATCGGTGGCAAAACCGGAACGGCTCGTCGATTTGTCCAAGAAGCGAATGGTTATGTGCTAGGGTCTTACAATACCTCGTTTTTAGGACTATTTCCGGTAAGTGAGCCACGATTTGCGATGATCGTGATCGTCACCAACCCTCGAACAACGATCTATGCTTCGCAGACGGCCGTCCCTTGTTTTAAAGGCATCGCTCAGCAAATGCTACGTTATTATCAGATCAAACCGGATGCCCTGCCAACCAAAGACGTAAAAGTGAGGACGTGATACAATTTTGTCAGCCATGAAACCCATTAAGTCCATTGCTGTAATCGCTGGAGGGACGTCCTCAGAACGAGAGATATCCCTTCGCTCTGGGGCAAATGTGCTGAAGGCTGTATTGTCGCTTGGCTATTCGGCGCGGTTGGTCGATCCGTCCCAAGAAGATGTTGCTTCATCTGAGTTTGATTTTGCTTTTCTTGCGCTTCATGGTAAAGGTGGCGAAGATGGTTCTATTCAAGGACTGCTCGAATGGAAAGGGATCCCGTATTCGGGTTCAGGCATTTTGGCCTCAGCGATCGCCTATAATAAAATCGTCACCAAGAAATTATTATTGTCAGAAGGGCTGCCAACAGCCGCTTTTATTGAGCTTCATTCAGAAGACGACATTGATCAGGTCAAGTCTTACCCCGTTGTCATTAAACCCGCTTTAGAAGGCTCCAGTATTGGGGTATCCCTCGTCTCGAGTGAGGCTGAGCTGCGGTCTCGATACCGCGAGATGTCTCAGACATTTACCTATCTTTTTGTCGAAACCTACCTAAAGGGACGAGAAATAACCATTAGTTTGCTTGGCGACCGGATCTTTCCGATCCTAGAATTGGTTCCCAAAAACGCTTTTTATGATTTTGAGGCCAAATACACCGCTGGCATGACGACGTTTATCCTTCCGGCTGTTTTTGACGAAAGCCTTGAACGGCGAGTTAAACAATTAGCCAAGAAGGCGTATGATGTGGTTGGTTGTCGAGGGGCGATACGAGTGGACATGATCATAGATGCCAATCATCTTCCTTTTATCCTTGAACTAAATACGATCCCCGGTATGACCGATACTAGCGATCTTCCCGCGCAGGCCAAAGCCGCAGGGATTAATTTTGAAGCTTTAGTGCAACAGATCATTGATGCTTCGCTATAAAGTTCGTTGGTGGTTTTGGTTATGGATCGTGTTGTTGGCATTATTGCTTTATCTCGTCTTAACACGACCCGAGTTTAAACTGAAAACGGTGGTGATTACAGGGACAAATTTCGTCGAGAAACCCTGGGTTTTCCAAGTCTTGCAGCCAACGTCAAAGACAAATTTAGTTTTTTATCCGCGATTTCGAATGAATCATCGGCTTCAAAAAAAGATACCACCGATCAGTCGAGTCAAGTTTCATATCAACCTCTTGACCCGCACGCTTACCGTTAAAGTGATCGAACGGCCTTCGTTTGCCTCCATCATCTCGTATCCCTTTAACTATATCGTCGATAAAGAGGGTGTAATTCTCAATATTAATCAGCACCAAGAGGTTCAGTCTTATGCTGCGCCCTCGACGCTACCGCTTATTACAGGCATCTCTGATGAGCAACTCAAACATAAAGTCCGCTTACACCCTTATTATCGTTACTTGTTAAAGGGGGCCATTGCGACGTTGATTGACTTGTTCGGCAAGAATGGGATCAAATTCAATATATCCGATGTTCGAGATATTCGCGTCTTGACTAATGATTTGATCGAGCTGAAATTGGGTGACACCGAACGGATGAACGATAAACTAAAGAGCCTTCGTTTGATGATGGCCGATACCCTAAGTAATAATGAAAAAGTCGAGTATATGGATGTTCGCTACCCCGATTATCCTGTATTGAGGTTCTATGGAGATTGGGGGGCAAAGCCTATCGTTGTTCAAACACAAACGGCTGTGGTGACGATAAATGCTATCGAGACGCCGTTGGAGGTTATCAGTGTCGGCACTGCCAATATGCGTGAATAAAGACTGGGCTCTCTTCCTCGACCGAGATGGGGTCATCAACGTTCGGCTCATTGACGAATACGTGCGACAACCCAAGGAATTTGTTCTTGTGTCAGGAACGGAAGCAGCGGTTCACTTTTTCCGCTTGATCTTTAAGTATATTCTTGTCTTCACCAATCAACAGGGGGTTGCCAAAGGATTGATGACAATAGCCGATCTTGAAGCCGTCCATGCCAAGATGCAGGCTCAGTTGTCAGGCCAGATCGATCGTATCTATACCTGCATCCATCATCGGGACGACCGTTGTGCTTGTCGCAAACCGAATACAAAAATGTTGGAAATGGCCCAAACCGACTTTCCCGATATCGATTTCAAGAAAAGCCTGATGGTGGGGGACTCGAGGAGTGATATGGTCTTTGGAAAACGCGTTGGGTGTACGACGGTAATGGTTTGTTCGCACGGTCAAACGCCTGTCCCCGAAGCGGACTATGTTGTCGCCTCTTTATCTGAACTTGCTGATCGTCTCGTGGTACAATAATTCATCTAATGGTTTCGCTATCTTCATTTTTCAAACCGTTTACAAAACGCGCGCGTATCGTCAAAGAAAATGTCGTTTTCATGATCGATCTAGGGTCCTCCTCCGCTAAATGGGCAACGGTAGAGCTTCGAGGTTCTCAAGATTATAAGGCTATCGATTTAAGAACGATTCCGTGGACTCAACCCCTCTATCACAAAAAAACACTCATGAAGAAACCGATCCAAGAAGTGCTTTTTCGTGCCCTTCGTGAGATCGAGACCCGTTTTCGTTTGTTAGCGGATGATCGGCGAGCCCTCGTATCGTTGCCCATGGCCGTTTATCAAACCAATAAGATCAGTGTCTCCAGTCGAATCGAGGCGGGACATGTTCGACAAGAACATAAGATCGAACTCATTAATCGGGCTCGGGAATCTTGCAAGGATATGGTCGTTTTACATGCCATTCCCACGCGATATTATGTCAATAAACGAGCAACCAAAGATCCGATCGGTATGGAGGCAACGGATTTTGCCATGGATGTGATGTTGATCGGTTGTGAAGAGGGACTGTATGAAGATTTTCGCCACATTTTCAAAGAACTCAATATCCATGTCGTCAAATATGTCGCTCCGTCGCTAGCCTTTGTTAATTATTTCTTAAGCCGAATGAATGTCAGGATGATGAACCCGCTCATATTTGACTTAGGTGGGGAGGTCGCCTATTTATATAATATTCGTGATGGGCTGTTGGGACATTCCCTTTCGGTTCCCTACGGAAGTGAGCTTATAAGCAGGGATATCGCGGCGGTGCTTCGAACGGATAAATTAACCTCAAAGCGACTCAAAGAAGATTATGTCGATCCTGATCGAGAACGAGGCGGGACAGATCATTTCACTCAACTCAACGGGATTAAAGTTGATTTGGATACGCTTAATGATGTGGTGTTTTCTCGATACGCAGAACTCCTTAAAGTGATTGAGAAGATCCCTCATTTTGATCAAATGCGGGATGTGTCGTCCCATGTTATTTTGCTGGGGCAGGGTCATCCTCAGGGTGCGGCCAAGTGGATCCAACGTTCATGGCATATTCAGGTGCTTGAAGGTGACGATGATACGTTGGCCAATCGCCCCTATATCTCCGCTATCGCACTTGTCGATTATTGTATCAATAATGATATCATTTTGCCCAACCTCTCTCATCGGCGAAAAACCTTGAAACATCGCCTCTTTCAAGTGGTTGAAGATTTGTTCTGAACCGACTATACTTTACATATTAAGTGACGATTAACCAAAAGGAGTCAGGTGATGAAAACAGAACCTATGCAATATACCAATATTAAGGTCATCGGTGTGGGTGGTGGTGGCAATAATGCGATCAATCGGATGATCTCTGCAGGCCTCGATGGTGTAGAGTTCTGGTCGGTCAATACTGACGCTCAAGCCTTACACGCTTCTTTGGCCGAAAATGTGATGCAGATCGGGACAGCCGCGACTCAAGGTTTAGGGGCGGGTGCCGATCCTCAAATTGGTGAAAAGTCCGCCCTTGAGAGTATCGACGATGTCAAAAAGTCGATAGAAGGCGCGAATATGATCTTTATTACGGCAGGAATGGGTGGCGGTACAGGTACCGGCGCCTCGTCTGTCATTGCCGGCGTTGCCAAACAGGCCGGTGCGCTCACCGTGGGTGTCGTCACGAAGCCCTTTCGTTTTGAAGGCCCTATTCGTATGCGACAAGCCGAAGCAGGTATCGACAAGCTTCGGGGAGAAGTTGATGCCTTAATCGTCATCCCCAACGATAAACTGTTGCAAGTCGTTCAACAGACAACCTCCCTTAAGGATGCTTTTTTGATCGCTGATGATGTATTACTGCAGGGCGTTCAGGGTATTGCCAATATGATCACCAAGCCAGGGTTGATCAATCTTGATTTTGCGGATGTCCGACGGATCATGACTAATGCCGGTTCGGCCATGATGGGGATCGGGAAAAGCAGTGGAAGTCATCGAGCCATTGAGGCCGCAGAAGCCGCCATTAGCAGTCCGCTTTTGGAGGAATCGATTACGGGTGCCACGGGTGTTATTCTTAACATAGCCGGCTCGGAGAGCCTAACACTCCACGAAGTCCAAGCCGCTTGCGATCTTATTTTCGAATCGTGCGACCCTAATGTTCACGTCATTTGGGGGACGGTCTTAGACGAAGACCTAAAAGATGAGGTCATCGTGACCGTTATCGCCACAGGCTTTAAACCAAAAGATAATTTACCGTCAGTCGAAAGGCCCGTTTTTCGTGCTCAACCGAGTGAATTCTCAACCCCGACCGCGACCAAGCTAAGTGGGTTTGATGATGAGTCCGATCCGCAATCAGCAGGAGTAAAGCCCTTCAAGATGCCATCTTCGATCCTGCAACCCATTTTAGATGATGAAGCGGACGACTTTGATGATGACGAATTGCTCACCCCGCCTAGTGGATTTGCTCACGTTGAACCCAAGTCGATCCCTGAGCCACAGCGAGAAGAAGACGGACTGTTCGATGTTCCGTCTTTCTTAAGAAATCTCCGACGAAAAAAATGAATAGGCATTGGCCTCTTCTTTTTCTCTTGTTGTTTTCACTTTCAAACGCAGCACCGTTAGCGGATACCAATGCCCAAATGGGGTTGATCGACGAGCTCCAAGACCAAGTTGAGGGTCTGCGAAATGATCTAAAAGTGATCGAAAACAAGCAAGAATCAGGCGCGGCTGTTTTCCGCTTGGATGGCGAAATAAATGCCGTCATGAGCAATAAGGGTGACGATAGGTTAACCGCTACCCCCCGTTTTTCTTATATCATTGACCGAAATGATTATCGTTTTGCTATGGGTATCGTGGGGTGTGATACGCCCTCTTCATCACTTCAACCTAATCTCTTGTTCGAAGGTTCTGCCGACTATGCGTTGCCTCAAGTGGGTAATTTGACCACCGCTTTGTCGGTTGGGCCTCGTGAGCAAATCAACAGTTTAGGACAGGTGATCGATCTTCCTGGTAGTCGGCTCCGGATCGCGCCTGCGAATGTGCCCGTATGGTTCTCGATGGATCGTCTTCCTGCCGGACACTCTGTCCTTGCCGTAGGAACGGGGTTACAGCTCTCTGCCCTCGATGATCTGATCGATCTAAACTGGCAGAAACGTTATGGTGAAAGTCAGAATAGTGATATTTTGGGGATGTCTGTCAAAATAGGAAGTAATCAGTTCACTGGACGATTTACTCTTGGTTTTGACCATTCGTCAACGGCGTTAACATGGACTTGCGATTCGATCGCAGGGTCGCAATTAACCCTTAAAACATTAGCTTTGGGTGCTGCGGGTGTTTCGCCGGTTTTGGGGGATAGCCACAAAGAAGCGGGTGCTATTGATGTGCTTGGGTTCCCGATAGAGAATGAAACGACCTATGCCAGCGTCTCGTTTGATAAGCTATTCTCGGATTGGGGCTTTGCCGTTGATTTGAAAAACCTGAATAGTCAGCAAACGGTTAAGTCAAAGCTATCCAATACCATCGCCCTTAGCGATAAAACATCCATTCTTCATGAGATTTGGCTAACGAACGCTCCGACAGGAACCGATTACCGAGCGTTAATAGGGCTAAAACTATTTCTTTGATCTGACAGTTGATCGGCGAACGACTTTCTTTTGAAGGTCTTGAAGCGGTTGCTTGATCCCCTTTGAATCGCGACCATCATGATACTCGATCTGGATCGGGCAGCCGATGTAGCCAAAAGCCTCGCGAATCTGTTTGATAATAAAGCGGGTAAAGGGCGTTTTGAAAACTTCCGTTTTGTTGACGAAGGCGAGGAACTTGGGATAGCTGACAGATTTATCTTGTCGTAGATAATGAACCCGACCTTTGCCGGAGCGAATTAAGGGTTGCTGTGTGCGCTCACTTACGCGTTTCATGAAATCGTTGAGCTCTTTGTGAGGGACGTGTTGTCGTCGATTCGCTTGAACGGTCTGGATGAGGTCGTATAGCGAGTTGAGGCGTTTTTTTGTGACGGCCGAAACAAAGATGATAGGGGCGTATTCGAGGAACATCAGCTTGCGATAAACGTATTCGGTATAACGATCGATGGTGTTGCCGTCTTTGTTTTCGACGAGATCCCATTTGTTGACGACGATAATGATCCCGTTGCCTTCTTCTTCGACGAGATTGGCGATATGTTGCTCCATATCCCCTATGCCTTGTGTGGCATCGAGTACAAGAAGGGTCACATCGCTATTGGCGATCGATCGAAGGGTGCGAACGGTACTGTAAAAGTCGATATCGTCTGTGATTTTTGATTTGCGTCGAAACCCTGCCGTATCAACAAAACAATAGTCTTGCCCATGAGAGGTAATCGTATGGTCGGTTGCATCTCTTGTTGTCCCCGGAACTTCGCTAACGATAACGCGGTCTTCACCGGCTAAAGCATTCAAAATAGATGACTTGCCGACATTGGGTTTGCCCACGATCGAAACAGGGATCGCATCGCTAGCAACATTATTAAAGCCTTGCTTGATAGCGGGCAGGGTCTCAAAACAATGATCTAAAACCTCATCAAACCCTTGCTTTTGTGAGGCGCTGACCATGTAAAGTCCGTTGAAGCCCAATTGATAAAAGTCTGACGCGTTAATATGAAGATTTTCGTGATCTGTTTTGTTCGCGAGAAGCACGACTTTGTCTTTGTAGGGCATCAACGCATGAGCGATGACTTCATCATACGGGGTTAGCCCGTCTCGAGTATCCACCACATAAAGCAGCTTGTCGGCGATAAGTAGCGCCTCTCTGACACGCTTTTCGATCTCGCCTTGGAAGGGAAGGCCTGAATTCTCGGTTTCATGGAAGAAAATGCCGCCACTATCGACTAGAACATAGTGGTGTTTTCCGTAGGAACATAAGCCGAAAATAAGATCACGCGTAACGCCGGGCAAGTCGCCGACGATTGATCGACGACTGCCGTTTAACGCGTTGAACATGGTCGACTTCCCTACATTCGGTCGTCCAAGAATGAGAAATGTAGGGAGTGACATGCGCTCCGGTTACTCTTCGACGGTTTCAGCGTCTTCTTCAACAACCTCTTCGAGTGCTTTTAGGCTAAGGCCAATCTTTTGCTCTTCAGGGATGACTCGAAGCACTTTAACGGTGACTTCTTGGCCAACTTTGACCATATCATCAACATGTTTTACATGACTATGGCTAAGTTCAGAAATATGGATAAGCCCTTCAAGCCCTTCGGTTAGTTTTACAAAAGCGCCGAATGTGGTGGTACGGCTGATCGTTCCGGTGATCACGCGGCCAATGGGGTAGGTCTCTTCAACTTTTTCCCAAGGATCGGGGGTGAGTTGCTTTAAGCCAAGTGAAACGCGTTTCGCTTCTTTATCAACACCCAAAATAAAGACGTCGATCATATCGCCCACATGAAGGATATCTTCGACTTTTTCGATACGATCCCAACTGATCTCGGAAATATGAATAAGCCCTTCGATCCCGTTAATATTAACAAACGCGCCAAATTCTTTGGTACTCGTGACGCGACCATTGACGACTTGACCCACTTCAAGCGCTTCGAGAGCCTCGGATTTGGAGTTGTCGGCAGGACGCTCATGACTCTTGGTAGAGAAAATGATCTTTTTTCGTTTTTTATCGACTTCAATGACATTGGCCGACATCGTCTCGCCGATCAACGCATTGAGATCATCGGCTTTATTTCGAGAAACGAGTGACGAAGGGATAAATCCACGAAGTCCTTTAAAGCTGACCACAAGGCCACCTTTGACGGAACTCTCGACTTTAATGTCCACAGGTTCTTTGAGTTTGTAGGATTGATAGGCTTCTTTCCACGCGCCTTCCCAGTCGGCACGTCGCTTTGAAAGCAGGGTATAGCCTTCTTTTGTTTCTAATTGAAGGATAACGAGCGTAATGACCTCGCCTTCCGTGATCTCATTTTTGGGAATGCCTAATTCTTCATTAGCGACAAAGCCTTCACATTTAAACCCAATATCGACAAACACGCCGGCTTTCTCGATCGAAAGAACGGTGCCCTTAATGACGTCGCCTTCGGTATAATTCTTAAGACTCATGCCATAAACTTCGTCTTCCTCTTCCATTTTAAGGACACGAGGACTTTTGGGGTATGCCTCGGCCACGACTTCGGCTGGCTCTTCTGCAGGGGTTGCTACAGGCGTCGACTCCGTTAGGGGAGTGGGTGGAACGTCTGTTGAGGGTTCGGGGTTAGCCGACTTTAATGATTTTTCAAATTCAGATTCTTCGCCCATCGATGTGCCACGAAGGGATAAATTAAGCCCCTCTGATGCCATTACAGGCTTAATATCATCGCTAAAAAGATCTTTCACATCACCTAATTTAGTTGCTTCCATTTCGTTTGTCATAACAAAGCCTCCTTCAAGATTTTCCGGCAAGACACGCCAAGTATGCGTATTCTACCGCGAGGGCGATACCTTGGCAAATTATATGGGGGTTAGGCAGCAATTCTAATTATGGAATAGCGGCATAATCACGGTTACCCCCCGACGCTGAACAACGCTAGTCGGGGTTCCAGACGAAAACGGAAAAAGCGTGTCAAGCGCTATTTTTAAATAGCGCACTGAGTCGCAATCAGGATGA
>CAIWAN010000089.1 GCA_903910705.1 uncultured Candidatus Marinamargulisbacteria bacterium | reverse complement strand
TTTTTTGCAAACACTATGGAAAACCTTTTGACCCACTTCGTCAACTTGTGCACATGATGCACAACTCTTTGAGTTGCACACATGTACCCAAGTGCGACTATGGGCGTTTTTTGAATTTTACAGAAAGAATGTTACAGTATCTGAACAAGTTAAACAATCTATAGAAACTTGGGCTCAGGAGGTGGAAAGAAGCACCCCATTAGCTCCTACTTCTACTGAAAAGCCAGTCGTTGTAAAGGCTCGGCTTCCCAAATAATTGAGTTGATTGTAGCAGCGCGATTTATCGCGCTGCTACACTTTTTCTCCCTCTTGCCTCATTCCCCCTCGACAGTCTACAATTAGGCCTCGGCGTGAATACCGGAAACATCCAGTCTCAACATCTCCTCGGTTTAAAGAGTCTCACTCGTGAGGAAATCGAATCTATCCTTGCACAAGCCACGGTTTTCAAAGAGGTTTTTAACCGCTCCGTCAAAAAACTTCCCACCTTAAATAACAAAGTCTTTGTCTCCCTTTTCTATGAGAATAGTACCCGAACCCGTGCTAGCTTTGATATGGCGATCCGAATGCTTGGGGCAGGGTCGATCAACTTTTCGGTTCAAACGAGCAGTGTCAACAAAGGCGAAACGCTCATCGACACCGTGCGCAACCTTGAGTCACTGGGGATCGATGGGATCATCGTTCGTCATCCAATGGGGGGCGTTCCGGCGCTTATCGCCGACCATGTCAAAGTCCCCGTCATCAACGCTGGAGATGGCTTTAACGAACATCCCACCCAAGCCCTGCTTGACCTGTTTACGATGATCGAGGAAAAGGGTTATATCGAAGGCAAAAAGGTTGCGATCATTGGTGATATTTTGCACAGCCGAGTGGCTCGTTCAAATATTTGGGCGCTCACTAAGCTTGGTGCGAATGTTATCGTTTGTGGGCCTCCCTCGCTCATCCCCATCGGGGTCGAAAATATGGGGGTCACGGTTACCAATAAAGTCGAAGAAGCTATCGAAGACGCCGATTTTGTGAATGTTCTCCGTGTTCAGTTTGAACGGCAAAAAGGCAACTTTTTCCCCTCCACACGCGAATATTACCGAGAATATGGGATTACCCCCCAACGTTTGAAGCGCGCCAAAGATGATGTCATTATTATGCATCCGGGCCCGATGAACCGTGGGGTAGAGATCAGTACCGAAGTGGCCGATGGTCCTTATAATGTTATTCTCGAACAAGTCACCAACGGGGTTGCCGTCAGAATGGCTGTGTTGTATATGTTGATGTCTAGGAAAACGACGATATGAACCTACACCTAATCAACGCAACGATCGTTAACCCAACCGGCCAGCAAACGGGCGATATTCTTATCCAAGAGGGCAAGATTACGCAGGTCGGTAAGCATATTGCGGCTCCCGATGCCGAGGTTCATGATTGCCATAATGCCCTCGTTTTTCCGGGCTTTATCGATATGCACGTTCACCTTCGTGAACCGGGTGAAGAAGAAAAAGAAACCCTCTCAACCGGCCTTTCTGCTGCGGTTCATGGCGGGATCACCGCTGTTTGCAGTATGCCCAATACCAAGCCCGCCATTGATAACGAGGTCTTTGTTAAATTCCTCATCGACAAAGCGTGGGAGATCAACAAGGCCCGCCTTTATCCTGCCGGAAGTATTACCAAAGGTCTTAAGGGCGAAGAACTCAGTGAAATGGTGTCGATGCTCCGAGTGGGTGCGGTCGCCTTTAGCGATGATGGTTTTCCTGTTGAAAATATGCAGGTGCTTCGTCGTGCGCTCCAGTATATTCAACCGTTCAATAAACCCCTTATTCTTCATTGTGAAGACAAAGCGCTCGCGTCAGACGGGGCAATGAATGAAAGCGAAACCTCAACCGTTTTGGGCCTGCCGGGCATTCATGCCGTATCAGAAGAGGCAAGCATCGCACAAAGTATCGAGGTCGCCAAATATTTTGGTCGTATCCATATCGCCCACGTCAGTACGGCTGGGTCGGTTGAGTTGATCCGATTCGCTAAACAACGTGGGATCGCAGTCACCGCCGAAACGGCGCCCCATTATTTCACGCTGACAGAATCTTCTGTGGAGGGGTACAACACCTCTGCCAAAATGAATCCTCCGCTCCGTAGCGAGATCGATCGTCGCGCCATTATTGAGGGCCTTCGAGATGGCACGATCGACGCCATTGCCACCGATCATGCGCCCCATGCGGTGGATGATAAGCATGTCGAATTTAATAATGCTAAATTTGGTATCGTTGGGCTAGAAACCGCCGTCATGTTGACGATGGAGATCCTCGTTCATCGCGAAGGATTCAGCCTCGAGCAGATCGCCAAGCTTTGGTCCGCCGCTCCAGCCCATATCCTTGGGGTATCTGGGGGCGAGTTGAAAGTAGGTGCCATTGCCGACTTGACGGTGATAGACCCCTCCTACACGTGGACCGTCGAGCCCAATCGTTTCTTCTCAAAAAGTAAAAATACCCCGTTTACAGGGTTCCAAGGAAAAGGCGCAGCCATCATGACGATCGTTAATGGACAAATAAAATGGGAGGCCAAAAATGGTCGCTAATACTTCGACAGGCTCAGTACGGCGTCCAGCGATTCTTCTCCTTGAGGATGGGCGTTTCTTTAAAGGCACCCATTTCGGCGCCGATGGTGAGATATTGGGTGAGGTGGTTTTTAACACGGGGATGTGTGGCTATCAAGAAGTGCTCACCGACCCGTCCTATAAACATCAAATTGTGACCATGGCCTATCCGATGATCGGCAACTATGGCATCAATCCTGAGGATATCGAATCGTCAACGGTTCAGGTCTCTGGCTTTGTTGTCAAAGAATATAGCAAGACCCATTCCAATTATCGAAGCAACGAAGATCTCAGCGATTATCTGGCGCGTCACCATATTACAGGCATCGAAGGGGTCGATACCCGTGCCCTGACCCAGCATATTCGCGATAAGGGTGCCATGCGAGGCATTATTTCCTCCATCGACCTCGATATCGATAGTTTAAAGAAAAAAGTCCTGTCGTCTCCCGAAATGACCGGCATGGATCTGGTCAAAGATGTGACGACCAAAGCGGTCTATACTTACACCGAAAAAAGCGATACCACACTTCAAGCCTATCCTCATCTTCACGAAAAAGAGGCGTATAACGTGCTCGTTTATGATTATGGGGTAAAGCACAATATCCTAAGAAAACTCAACGATCGTGGCTGTAAACTTACGGTCGTTCCTGCGAGTATGCCAATGGACGAGGCGTTGGCTCTTTTCAAACCGGACGGGGTCTTTTTGTCCAATGGTCCCGGTGATCCAGCCGCCGTGACGTATGCGATCGAGAATATTAAAGTTCTTCTGAGTAAAGATATTCCCACGTTTGGGATCTGTCTAGGGCATCAACTCTTATCCTTGGCCGTGGGAGGCAAAACGTATAAACTCAAGTTTGGTCATCGTGGCGTCAATCAACCCGTTAAAAATCTGGCGTCGGGAAAAGTCGAGATCACCAGTCAAAACCACGGTTTCTGTGTCGACACTGAGGCGTTACCTGCCGATGTCGAAGTGACGCATATCAACCTCAACGATCAGACCGTCGAGGGCTTTCGTCATCGTTCAAAACGAGTCTTCAGTGTTCAGTATCACCCCGAGGCCTCTCCCGGTCCGTCGGATAGTGATTATCTTTTCGATGATTTCATTAATCTCATGAAGGTGTAGCATCGAACCGGCTGTTCTTTCTGTCACCGAGGCAACACGGCTGATCAAAGCCTCCTTTGACCATGAACCTTTTTTTCAAAACATATATATCAAAGGCGAAGTCTCAAATGTTAAGTCCTATGCAATGGGTAATCAACTTTACTTTACGTTAAAAGATGAAGCTAGTCAGATCCGATGTGTCATGTTCGCGACGAGCCGTCTTGCGTTCGATGTTAAAGATCAAATGCAAGTCATCGCGCGAGGGAAAATATCGGTGTATGAGAAACGAGGCGAATATTCCTTGCAAGTCGCCTTCCTAGAGCCGGCAGGGATTGGTGCTTTGGCGCTTGCGTTTGCCCAACTGAAAGAAAAATTATTGGCAGAAGGGCTTTTTGACGAAGCCCGAAAACGACCGATCCCCCTTCATTTACGCAGAGTTGCCATCATTACCTCGCCATCGGGGGCGGTGCTCCATGACATCCTAACCACCATCCGTGGCCGCGATCCAGCCTTGCAAGTCTATATCCTTCCGGCCCAAGTGCAGGGCGATGCCGCCGCGCCAAGCATCGAAAAGGCCCTTCAGTTGGCCAATCGGTTTGGCGACCTCGACGCCATTATTTTAGCGCGGGGTGGGGGGAGTATCGAAGAGCTTTGGGGGTTTAATGAAGAGCGTGTCGCGCGGGCCATCGTCGCGAGTGTTCTTCCCGTGATCTCGGCCGTAGGGCATGAAACGGATTACACCATCGCCGACTTTGTGGCAGACTACCGAGCGCCCACTCCCACCGCTGCCGCTGTCAAAGTGTCGTTGCCCCGAAACGAGTATCGTCAAATCCTCTTAGGCCTTCAAGATCAACTCCGTCAGCAGCTCATTAATCAAGTCCAAGAAAAGAAAATGCTGCTCTCAGACCTCCATATGGACTTGATGGATAAAGTCAAAGATAGGGTTCGAAATTTTCGCCATCAGCTGAGTATTCTCGACGCAAAGTTGGAAGGCCTTAATCCCTATAAACTCATCGAAAAAGGCTATGCCCTTGTCAAAAAAGCGGGGCAAGTTGTGCGTTTCGCTAAAGACCTACGACAAGGCGACACGTTTTCCCTCCAATTCTCAGATGGTTCCATCACGGCAACCGTCACCCCCTCTCTTTAATATCGAGTGTGGATGGGGTCGTCCATTCAAAACAATCAATGCGTTTATCGCTCTTTTGATGAAATAATTGAAAATCCTGTACGAAGAATCGAGCTTGCATCCTACGGATGCGAAAGAAGGGGGAGGTTCCCCCTTATAAATATCCCCCTGGAATACAAATACGATAAAACGGGCACACCAAAGATGTGGCTAAGAACAAGGCGGGTAAGATACGACAAATACTGCTTG
>CAIWAN010000088.1 GCA_903910705.1 uncultured Candidatus Marinamargulisbacteria bacterium | reverse complement strand
CTACCTAGGGCAGAAGGCGCATCCGCCTCTGGCGGAGAACCCTTCTTCTTTTCCATAAATTGTCGGAACTTCACAAAACGGATATACTACTCTCTATCTTTCATGTCGGTGTGTAGCGCAGTCCGGTAGCGCACTACGTTCGGGACGTAGGGGTCGGAGGTTCGAACCCTCTCACACCGACCAGTCTTCGCTCTTCGAGCTACGCTTTGGCAAGCCATCCCTGATTATTTGAATTACCCCGCAGGCTGAGCGAAGTCGAAGCCAATGCCGCCCCCGTGTGTTACAGCCCCCCGCACCCTCCTGTTACAACTTGTCAAACCGCTCCAAAATCCTTATTCTAAGTGATTAGCGTGTTACTCCTTACCAGCCTCATTCTGATCCTTGCCTATATCCTCATCGCGTGGGAGATCATCCCGAAGGTGACTGCAGCCATGCTCGGCGCCTCGGTGATGCTTTTGTTCCTCCACGCCCCCGCCGACAAGGTCTTTGCCCATATCGATTTTGCCGTTATCTTCTTGTTGATCGGGATGATGATCATCGTTCACATCACCAGTCGAAGCGGCGTGTTTAACTGGCTAGGGATCGAGATCCTGAAGCGAACTCGCGGAAACCCCAAAACAATCCTGATCGCGCTCGGTATATTAACCGCGGTGCTTTCCGCTTTTCTTGATAATGTCACCACGGTCGTTTTGATGCTACCGATTGTTTACAATGTCACCCATCGTTTAAACATTAATCCCCTCCCCTTCCTCGTCACCATCATCCTTGCCTCCAATATCGGGGGAACGGCGACACTTATCGGCGACCCGCCCAATATTCTCATCGGAACCGCTGCCAACCTGTCATTTATGGACTTCCTCCTAGAGCTGACACCCGTTGTCGTGGTGATCTTCATCGCCTCGCTGCTTGTCTTGCTCGTTTATTACCGTCGTGACCTTCAGCCCAAACCCGAATATCAGCCCCTTCTTGCCGATCTTACCAGTCAAGGTGCGATCACCGATCGCCCGCTTATGCTCCGGTCCTTGTCCGTGTTATTTGTTGTCATCGCGGGGTTCATTCTTCACGAGTCTCTCCATATCGATGCCTATGTATGGGCCCTGTTCGGAGCGAGTCTTTTATTGCTCGGCGAAAAACCGAAACAGATCATGCATGAAGTTGAGTGGACAACGATCTTCTTCTTTATCGGGTTATTTATCATCATCGGCGGCTTTGCCGAAGCCGGCGGCATTGCGATGTTGTCTTCTGCCGTACTGCATCTTACCCAAGGCGATTTAGCGGCTACTACGTTCCTTGTTCTATGGGCCTCAGGATTATTCTCCGCGGTCATCGACAATATTCCCTATACCATTACCATGATCCCCATGATCCAAAACTTAGCCGGCACCATGGATTTAACACCCTTATGGTGGAGCTTGTCGCTCGGCGCGTGCCTAGGCGGAAATGCCACGCTCGTTGGGGCGGCAGCGAATGTTATCGTTTCCGAATCAAGCCAACACAAAGGTCACCCCATCGGATTTATGGCTTTCATGAAAATTGGGGTCATTATCACAACCCTGTCCCTGATCATCAGCTCGGTTTATTTGTATATCCGATTCTTCTTGTAGGGAAATAGCCTACAATAGAAACAGCCTCGCCAAATGATAGACTATAAACGAGACGACCCAAGCGGTAGACATCGTGTATGCCACATAAAAAGCAGTCCATTTCCATGATTTTGATTCACGCTGAAAAACAGCGACGGCAGCCAGACACGGGACATAAAGCAAAACAAAAACGAGCAAAGACAGGCCCGTCGCAATATTAAAATGCGGATCACTTCTCAATTTTTGCGAAAGGTCTGATGAGTGATCAACCGATTCCCCTAGAGAATAGATGGTTCCTAACGTCGAGACAACTATTTCCTTAGCCGCTAGTCCCGTCGTCAGGGCGATACCCATTCGCCAATCAAACCCTAAGGGGGCGATGATCGGCTCGATAAATTGTCCAATTTGGCCGGCATACGAATTTTTCAGTTGAAGCGATTTATTGCTCTTTGTTAGGGCACTCTGGGGGTAATTACTCGCGAACCAAACAATCAACGAGGCCAACAAGATCACGGTACCGGCTCGGCGAATATACCTTCCGGCTTTATTCTTGGCTTGCATAAACGTAGACCGAAGGGTGGGTATCCGATAGGGCGGCAGTTCCATGACAAAAGGTTCAGAGCCCCCCTTCAACACGGTCGTTTTGAGGAGCTTAGCGGTCAGAACCGCCATCAACACACCAAAAAGATAAACCCCAAAGAGTACCGTTCCTGCAACCTGTTTCGGAAAAAGCACCCCGATCAACAAAACATGCACGGGTAATTTCGCACTACAACTCATAAACGGGATCACCATCATGGTGACAAGCTTATCGCTTTTATTCTTAAGGGTTCGTGTGGCCATTATTGCGGGGATCGAACAACCAAACCCCGTCATCATGGGCAGGAAGGATTTTCCATGCAACCCGACGAGATGCATCACTTTATCAACCACAAAGGCTGCTCGTGCCATATAACCGACCCCTTCTAAAAACGAGATCGCCATAAACAGCAAGACGATTTGGGGTAAAAACACCAAGACACCCCCGACCCCCGAGATAATCCCATCCACAAGGATCGATCGCAAGGGATCATTAACGATGATCGCTGAGACGAGGATACCCAGCCCATTAAACAAAACATCGATCCATCTCATGATAGGCGCGGCACAGGTAAACGTGAACTGAAAGGTCAGCCACATGATAAAAAGAAAGATAGGCAACCCCAGCACTCGGTTGATCAGGATACTGTCCAGTCGATCCGAGAAAGTAATTTTTTGTATTTTCTGAAAAACAACCGTTTCCCGAATTGCCCCTCGAATAAAAGCATCTCTGCCTTCTGCTAATTCACCTTCGAGATCGTCTACGCCCTGTTTTTTTAGTTCACCCAGTATCTGAAGCAAGTCAAACTCGACTTTAAAAAAAACAGGGTAATGCTGAACAAGTTCATAAACAAGTTTGTCATTCTCAAGCAGTTTAACCGCCAACCAACGCGGATTATATCGAGCAATAAGATCAGCCTGTCCCGACAATACTATCGACAGTCGATCCAAATAGTCATCAACCATTTCCCCATAGGATAGTTTATTTTTATCAATAATGATTTGACCAAGAAAAACCCTGACGACATGATCAAGCAGCGCATCAAGACCTCTTCTTTTCGTTGCTGATGTGAGAATAATATGAGACCCCAACAATTTTTGAAGCAATTTAATGTCGATGGTCGTCTTTTGTTTCTCCACTTCATCGACCATGTTCAAGGCCACGATCATGTTAGTACCCAATTCCATTAGTTGGGTTGTCAGATACAAATTGCGTTCGATATTCCCGCCATCGATCACATCGATGACAACATCAGGTTTTTTTTCAATTATGAAGTTGCGAGCGACAACTTCCTCTGGGGAATAGGCCGTTAAGGAATAGGTTCCTGGTAAATCAACAATATGGATCACATAATCTTGATAGTGGACGATCCCTTCGAATTTTTCGATGGTCACGCCCGACCAATTCCCTACTTTTTGATGAGCACCAACCAACTCATTAAACAAAGACGTCTTGCCACTGTTTGGATTCCCCACCAACGCAACGACAATATCCTTTTTCACAACTCGCTGGCTTCTGGTTCTACCCGTCTTTCAATTAGGATTTGCGCGGCCTCTTCACGGCGTAGCGATAAATTGAAGCGCTTAATTCGAATCTCTATCGGGTCGCCTAGCGGAGCTTTACGGATCATCGAGAAGGGAACCCCTTTGACAACCCCCATATCTAATAAACGTCGTCGAATCTCACCCTTAGCATTAACGGCAATAATTTGACCACTCTCTCCATTTTTTAACGACAACATATCCATCGGTTATAACAACGACCCCAAAATATCGTGGAGCGTATTGTAGGTCGTTTCTGGATCAAACGGTTTCCTTAAATAGGCTTGAGCGCCCAACAAAAGACACTGCATAAGGATCTCTTGGTCATCCGTTGAAGACAGCATAACTACTAATGCATCAGGATGCTGAGCCATCAATTCCCGAAGGAACGTGACCCCATCCATGACCGGCATATTTATATCGCAAATCACCAAGTTCGGCGATTCCACCTCATATACATCAAGCGCAACCTCTCCATTCTCAGCCTCACAAACATCACAATTCATTTGATGAAGCATTTCTTTAAGCTTCATTCGAACTAACTCAGCATCATCAACAATGAGTATTCTCGCCACGTCGATCCTCCTTTTTGGAAATTTTGCCAACGAATGATTTTAGGGCATGTCAATCCGGCCTGCAAGGGCTATCAAGCCCTACTTTCAAAATCACGATAATTGGTTTATTCTACGGGGGGAGTATTCTAATGAAATTATTATCCAAAACTTACTATCAATACCGAAAGATCTGGAAAACGATCAAACTCTATTTCATCCTGTCAGGACCAGGCCTTATCGTCATGGTTGCCGATAACGATGCCGGCGGGATCACCACCTATGCTGCTACCGGCGCCAAATTTGGCTATCACCTGATCTGGTTCTTGTTACTCCTCATCCCTGTGGCCTATTACGTTCAAGAAATGACGGTTCGACTGGGCGCTGTCACGAAACGGGGGCACGCAGAAGCCATTTTTGACGCCTTTGGTTCCTTTTGGGGTTGGTTCTCGCTCCTAGACCTTATTTTAGTCAATTGGCTCACGCTTATCACCGAATTCATCGGCATGACCGCCGCGTTCCACATCTTTGGCGTCCCCCCTTATATTACGGTCATTTTGGTCTGTCTACTCATGGGCATTATGGTGCTTAACGGGAGATATTGGACGTGGGAAAAGATCGCCCTGCTTTTCTGTGCGCTCAATTTGGTCTATATTCCCGCCGCCTTTATGGTTCATCCCAGTATCCCCACCATCCTTCAAGAAGGACTGATCCCTCACTTTCCAGGCGGGTTTAATAGCACCCTTTTCTTTTTCTTAATGGCCAATATCGGCACCACGATCGCACCGTGGATGCTTTTCTTCCAACAAAGCGCCGTTGTCGACAAAGGCATGAAGGAAAAAGATATCCCTTGGGGCAAATTTGATACGTTAGTCGGAGCGATCCTGACGATCATCGTGGCCATTTTTATCGTCATTGTCGTTGGCACCACCCTCAAAGGGGTCGAGATCGACAGTGCGGCCCAAGCCTTTAGCGCCCTCCGCCTTTACAACGAACACCTGGGCACGATGTTAGCGATCGGGCTCTTTAATGCAGGTTTACTGGGAGCGATATGTATCTCACTGGCTAGCTCATGGGCTTTTGGCGAAGTCTTTGGTTGGGCCCATTCCTTAAACAGCAAGATCAAAGAAGCCTCATGGTTTTACACCAATTATTTCATAACCCTCATCAGCGCAGGGTTGATCGTCCTTATCCCCAAGGCACCGCTTGTCTTGATCACACTCTTTGTCCAAGTCGTTGCGGTGACGCTTCTTCCCGCGGCGATCGTCTTTTTGCTCCTTCTTCTCAATGATAAAAAGATCATGGGCGAATATAAGAACTCGCTTTGGCAAAACATCATTGGAACAACCATCGTTCTCGTCATCGTTACCCTTTCGACTTTATATGGTATAAGTATAATATTTCCGACTTTATTCAACTGAAAGGACAATAAATCATGTGGGCACGGCTTGATCTCGTTTTATCCAAAATCGCCTACTTCTTTCAGTACAATATTTCCAAAGTCAGAGAGATCAATCACAAATACGCCCACCCTCGCATTCAAATGTCCGGTGGCGTCAAACTATCACTGCTCTTCCTTCGGATCTACCTTCTATTTCTGGTTGCCTTATTGGCCTACAAGTTCGCCACCTTGGTGGGAGCGAGGTAAAGCATGAACACGCACGATTTCTTTTATCTGAGCGAAGTCATCGGCCGGAAAGTTTTCTGGCAGGGCAAACGGATCGGACGACTCTCAGAAATCATCATTGTCGAAAAAGAGCGTATTCCCGAAGTCACCCATTTCATCATCAAGCGTCCCTTTGGCTATCCCTCCTTAATGATCCCTTGGAGCAAGATCAAAGATGCCAATATTGAAAAGATCGAGCTTAGCATCAGCCATTTAGATGACTATGTAAAATCACCGTCCGCCTCACAGATCCTGCTCAAAGACCACGTTCTCGACAAAAAGGTTATCGACCTCGAAGGCAATGAAGTCGAAGTCGTTTACGATGCCAAGTTGGTTATTCGCCACAAAAAACTGTATGTGAGCGATGTTGATTTCAGCAAGTATGGGCTGCTGCGTCGTTTAGGGCTCAAATGGCTCGCCAACTTGATCTACAATCTCGCCGACCTCATCAAAGAAGAAACGCTCTCATGGGACTACATTCAACCCCTCGAACAGATCAACAGTTTTAAGGGCAATGTTCGATTAAAGATGCTAAAAGAAAAACTCCCCGAGATCCATCCCGTCGACTTAGCCGATATCCTTGAAGAGCTAGACCACAAGCAACGCTTGGTGATCTTTAACGAACTCGAGATCGAGCAAGCATCAGATACCCTTGAAGAGGTAGAGCCTCGTGTTCAACGCGACATTATTCTCTCGCTGACCGAAGAGCGTGCCGCCGTGTTGATCAGCAACATGACCCCTGCTCAAGCGGCCGATGTCTTGGCGATACTACCCGCTAGCGATACGGATAATATTTTAGCCAAGATCGACCCTCATGATGCAAAGAAGATCCAATTCATCATCGACAAACATGACGAAAAGATCATTCACTTTGCCTCGACCCACTTTTTAAAAGCGACCCCATCGACCACAGCGGGTGAATTCTTGTCCCAGTATCGAACGCTGGCTCAAGAGGCAGATGTCATCATGTATGTCTATATTGTTAAAGGTGAAGATACGCTGCTCGGGGTGGTGGATATCCGAGAGATCCTTCTCGCCGAATATAGCGCCTCGCTTGAAGAGCTCATGACGACCCACGTGATCGGACTGTCGCCTGATAGCTCGCTTAAAGAAGCCTCGGGCATGTTCTCACGTTACAGCTTTAGGGCTATCCCTATCGTTGACGACGAAAACACTATCTTCGGCGTGCTCCCCTTCCGAGACATCATGAACCTCAAGCACGTGATGTTTTAAGGCATCAACCAATCGAGGCAGCTCGTGAACCATATAAAAGGGAACAGAAAGCAATTGCCCCACATACGAAAGAGGATGGGCAGAGATCCGAACCCCCATCGGTGATTGTTTTTCCTTCATAAATTGCTGGATCGAACGCAAACGCCCCGTTGTCCCCGATTTGACCTCAATGGGAATAATTTGCCCATCCAGCGCCACAACATAATCAACCTCTGCCGTACTCCCAGGGCTTTCTCGCTGCCAATAGAAAAGTTCAGCATCCCGATACCAATCCTCTAATAGCAATAATTGCTGCCCGACCCATTGCTCGGCAACCGATCCTTGATGAACCAACGTCACATCCTTGGCGCTATCGATCTCAGACTGTACATGCAGAGATTGGATCATCAAGCCAATGTCCATAAACAACAATTTATAATCATTGTCGGATGCTCCTTGTGACAAGGGTATCCCCGCTGCATTTGTACGCCTCACCTTTCGAAGAATCCGTGCATCAACTAATAACTCGATTGCTTGTTTGATGTCCCTAGACAGGAGGTCTCGATCAATATCAACATATTTAAATCGTCTAGCCGTAATAGAAGGAGCGCGATCAAAAACTTTTTGCAATAATTTAACGGAGGACTTGCTCGCGTATTTCCCAAAATCAGATCGATACGTATTTAGAATAGAAACTTGAACAGGATCCACCCCCCGATATCGATGATCCACCAAAAAAGCATTGACCGCAGCGGGCATACCCCCGATCAACATATATTCCTTGACCCGCAACATTAACCGATCATGGATTACAAGAGGAAGAGGATCAAGTGGCGTACAGGACGATAACGCCTTTAATGCCTTCTCCTCTCCCATCGCCATCATAAATTCTTGAAAGGACAAGGGGGCTAAATACATAAACTGGACACGGCCAACAGGCATACGAAACGAGGCATCGTTTAAGACAAACTCCAACAAAGACCCCGCCCCGATCACATGAATGTCTGGATATTGTTCATACAAATACCTTAAAGCGGATATGGCGGTTGGACATTCTTGGATCTCATCCAAAAAGAGAAGCGTTCGGTGGGGTGTGATATCCACTTGCAAAAACAACTCCAAACGCTTGATGATCATATGGGGGTCAAGCTGCTCAAAACATTGTGCCACCTGCGGTTGGAGCTCAAAATTTACCTTGATCAACTGGTCATAGTTTTCTCGACCAAATTGTTCAATAAGATAACTTTTGCCGACTTGCCGAGCACCTCGAACAAGCAAAGGAAGTCGATTAATTTGGCCTTTCCACTCTAACAATGCTTGATATAATATTCGGTTCACGTAAAAACAATAACCATGTTTTGCACATTTTACAAGGATATTTTGACCAATATTTGTATATTTTCATAGGATACATATAAAATTACCCCCCGTTCCGCTTGTTTCGAATTGCAATTGAACTGACTTTCCATTACACTCAAACCCGATGCCAAGCCCCCTACACCGTTTCAAGAAAGAACTCCTGCTCTTTATGGGCGCGATCGCCCTGGTTGGGTTTGGTGAAAGCATCGTTAATTCGACCTTAAACAATTTTCTCCATGATTCTTATGCCATAACCAGCTTGCAGCGTACCTTCCTCGAACTCCCCCGTGAGCTTCCGGGCTTTATGGTGGTCTTTATTTCAACCGCCATGTTTTTCCTTCGCAGTCGGCGTCTAGCCGTATTTGCCAGTCTTCTGGGGAGTTTGGGTTTTCTATTGATCGCGCTGTTTCCCGAAACCCTTAATATTCTCTTCATCTGGATATTCTTATACAGTGCCGGCCAACACCTCCTCATCCCTTTAACCAGTATTATCGCCATGGAGATGGCTCACAAGGGCCAAGACGGCCGCCGGTTAGGACAGGTCAACAGCATCCGAAACACCGCAACGGTAGTGGGCAGTTTCGTGGTTTTTGTGGGGTTTAAATATTTTCATTTCACCTTTCAAATCTCATTTTTCATCGCGGCAGGGCTTTACTTGCTTGCGGCCCTCTTCTTTTACCGCATGCATCCAGGCACGTCACACCCGCCGTCAGATCGACTCCAACTGCGTAAAGAATATGGCCTCTATTATTGGTTGGTCATCCTGTTCGGCACGCGCAAACAGATCTTTATGACCTTCGCTCCGTGGGTGTTGGTTACGGTCTATCATCAATCGACGTCGGCCGTGGCCACCCTTTTATTTGCGGGCGGTCTTGCGGGCATCCTTTTTCAGCCGATCTTAGGACGCGCGATTGATCAATTAGGCGAAAAGGTTCTTTTTATTGCCGAAGCGATCGCGCTGATCTTTGTATGTCTGGGGTATGGTTACGCAAAAGACCTTCTTCCAAATTCAGCTGCCCTCATGCTTGTCTCGGTCTGTTTTGTGGCCGACCAGCTGTTAATGTCAGTCAATATGGCGCGTGCGACTTTTCTAAAAAAGATCGTAAAAAACCCCAATCACCTCACCTCCACCCTAATGATGGGCACCACCTTAGACCATATGTTCTCTATTGTCGTGGCCCTTGTGGGGGGCCTGATCTGGGTAAATTTTGGCTATCAATTCGTCTTCCTATTCGGAGGGATAATGGCGACGCTTAGCCTGATCTCATCCCAATTCGTCCAGATCCCCGCTCAGAAAAAGGGAACACACGACGCGGTGGTACTGGAAGAGGATTAGCTCGCCACATGGCCAATACTTTCGAAACAGAGTACGTCGAAGATCAGACGTTTACGGATATCGACTTCTCGATCAAGGCTCTCGCGAAAGGAGAGTATGAAAATTGCCAATTCATCCATTGCAACTTCTCGAATTCAGACCTGTCAAAAACGATATTTTCAGCGTGTGCCTTTATCGGTTGCGACCTAAGCATGGCCTCCCTAGTAAATACCTCATTTAAAGAGATCACTTTCAAGCAATGCAAACTGCTTGGCCTTCACTTCGACAAATGCAGCGCCTTTATGTTCTCTGTCAGCTTTGAAAACTGCGCATTGACCTTATCTTCTTTTTACCGATGCTCGTTAATAAAGACAACGTTTCAGGCCTGCGAACTGAACGATGTCGATTTTACCGAAACCGACTTAACGCAGGCCACCTTTGATCGCTGCGATCTAGACGGAGCCACCTTCGCAAAAAGCATTTTAGAAAAAGCCGACTTCCGCTGCGCCAACCACTACTCGATCAACCCCGAGGCAAACCGACTCAGCAAAGCCAAATTCTCCCTATCTGGAATAGCAGGCCTACTGGATCGATATGACATCGAGGTGGAGTAAAGCGAGAAAACTAAGGAATAATAAAAAGCTTAAGGAACGCCTTTTTATTCTCTATATCCTCTGAAATTTTATTTATTTTAATATTATAGATCGATTTTTCAGCAATTGTAAGTTGCTTTGATTTTTCAACCAAAAAGCTCTTATACTTATCTGTTGTAGCAAAAAGCCAAATTATCTTTAGCTTGTCCCTCAACTGTTTAAAATCAGCACCTTCATGTAACAAAACTAATCCCACAACAAGTTGACTCACTTGTTTTCGTGAAAAGGTTTTATTGCTGAGATTGGTTTGTAAATATTTTATTTTAACCTGAGTATCTTCATCGTTTACATAACTTTTGCTTGCTATTCCACTTGAACTACCCACTACCTGATCTGCAATTACTTTATTTCTCACTCGAACACCTCCGAATTGTTTTGATAATTAGTTATCGGCTAAATTACGATGAAATTTCAGTAAATTTATGAAATCAGAAAAAAACGATACGTTTAGGGTGGGGCTACTTCCGCTTCCCATACCGCTTAGTGATGGCCGTAGCGAAGAGCGAGAGGATGAACGAAAGGGCGGTTAGCCCGAGAACGGCGGCAGCCTTTTTCTTCATGACAACGAAAGGCCAGTGAGTGTTTGATAGGCCTCGAGATATTTCTCGCTTGTCTTTTGGACAATATCGGCAGGAAGATCCGGAACAGGGGGTTGTTTGTCCCAAGCGATATCGATTAAATAATTTCGGACGAACTGTTTGTCAAAACTCGGCGGTTCCTGCCCTATTACCCATTGATCGGCCGGCCAGAATCGCGAAGAATCAGGCGTTAGCGCTTCATCGATCAGAATAACCTCGCCATCCACCAGTCCAAACTCGAATTTGGTGTCAGCAATAATGATCCCTTTTGTCTCCGCATAGTCTCGCGCTCGAGTATAGAGGGCAAGGCTAGCCGCACGAACTTTCTCAAAAACAGCGTCCCCGACAATGTGCCTCGCAGTTGTCTCATCAATATTTTCATCATGCCCCACATCGGCCTTGGTCGAAGGGGTAAAGATCGGTTGATCGAGTTTCTGAGATTTCGAAAGCCCCGTCGGCAACGTGATCCCACAAACTTGCCCCGTTTTTTGATACTCGCCCCAACCCGACCCCGTAATATAGCCCCGAACGATACACTCCAGTTTGACCACTTCTGTTTTTCGAACCAGCATCGAACGGCGGCGCAAGAGATCGGCAAAAGGCTTCAAGCTCTCTGGATAGGCATCCACATCGACCGATATCATATGGTTCGGGATAATGTCGCCTAACAAATTGAACCAAAAAACGGAAATGGCGTTAAGCACGGCCGCTTTTTGTGGGATCGGTTGGGGTAAAATGTAGTCAAACGCCGAGATACGGTCGGTTGCGACCAGCAAGATCTTGTCTTCAACCTCATAGACCTCTCGGACTTTTCCACTTTTAACTTTTTTAATTCCAGGTAGATCAATCGTTAACATACCACTCGCTCCCTTTATTTCATTTCGGCCACGATCTCGGCCACAATCTCCGCTTCATTCATAATAAAGAACTGAACACCCTTGGCACCCGCTGCTTTAAACTGAAGCACGAGATGTCGAACATAGTCTTTGGCCGCCCGCTTATTATCAAGCGCAGCGACATAATCCTTTGGCACCTGTATCCGAAAGGTTTTCTGCAAAAAATCGACTTGTTTTTGGCTGCTCAAGATCCGAACCCCAGGCAGGATCGGGATCAAGGCCTTTTCCGCAGAAAGTTTATCCAGAAAAACCTGATAGTTTGTCGGCGAATAGGTCATTTGGGTGATCCCATAGGTTGCGCCTTGGCGAACTTTTTGCACAAAATATTCCACACTTTGATCAAGCGAAATATCGAGCGGCTCTGGATAGGCCGCGGCCCCGATACAAAAGGCATGCGCCTCTCCTTGATGAAAGTCGGTATTTTCTTGGTCAAATCCCTGTCGTTTGAGGTAGTGCCCCTTTTTAAGGGCATGGATTTGAGTAATGAGTTGATGGGCAAATTGATGTTGATTAGGCCCCGCCTCATAAGCCGAGAAAACACCCGTTGGGGGATCTCCCCGTAAAGCGAGAACATTGGTTATCCCTAAATAGGCGTGATCGACCAATCCATTTTCGATCTCCTGTTTACTGGCTTCCATACATGTAAAATGAGCGATGGCCGGCAGATCATATTTCTCTTTTATCAAAAAAGCGATCGGGGTTGTCCCGCCTCGAAGCGAGCCCCCTGCCCCCTTGGTGATCGAGATAAAATCAACACCGGCATCTTTGAGCAGCTTCACTCGATCAAAAAGACCCGAGATCGGCTCACCATTACGCGGCGGCACGAGTTCAACCGAAAAGGTAAAGTTCTTGCCGTTTATAAGTTCCGTTATGGGGCGATCAGGACTGACGATCATGCACAATATCATACCATTAAACTTTAAAACTCACGATATCCGTATTATGATGCACACATCATGCTTGCGCGATTACTTATTATTGACCCCTCCTATTTTGTCCAAAGCCAATTAGCCCCCTACTTTCGAAAAAGAAACCTCTATGTGCAATATGCGAACACAAGCCAAGAAGCCGCGGCCTTTATTTTAAAAAAGCCGCCCGAAGGGATTATCCTAGAGCTTTCCCTTCCTGACACCGATGGTCTTGCCTTCGCCAAAGCCATCCGCCAAGCCCGACCCAACATTAAAGTCATGGCCATCGGTTCGATGATCGACAAAAACACCTTAACCGAGCTCATCCAAGTCGGGATAAAAAATATCTTTATCAAACCCTTTTCCATTGAAAGACTTATGGAAACCCTACAAGAGCCTTCATGAAAAACACCCTTATCAATTGGATCGCGAACCGTTTTGGCGTCCCTCAATCAGCCCTTGCCTACCTAAAACCCATGTCCATCGCCGGACAACAAAACCGGATCGGCATCCCCAAAGATTTGGTCTCGCTTAACATCCTCAATCTGATGCGCGGGATCTATAACCGCATCATTTTTAGCACCTATTTGAATTGGGTTTGGCCGTACTGGGTCATTCGACAATATGACAGCAAAAGCCTGAGCTTTATCCCCAGAGGGTTTCAGATCCCCTCCATCAACGTGGGGCACCGGAACTGGACAGGGATCGGCAATTTATATAAAGAAAAAGAAGCGATCATTGATCCTCGGGGTCTGGTCACCGCCAATATTGACAGTTGGTCTGTTGATCTCTTCGCGACGCATAAGCACAAACTGTATGCTCCCTCTCAACTGCATGAAGTCAAGCAGCGCGTCCTTCACAGTATCCCGATGATCGAGACCAGCTATGAAGTTGAAAAATTTATCGTCTTGATCACCACCTTTACTGAATTGATCGAAAATCGTGATGTCATCTTTCAGCAAGTCCAAGTCACCAATCACGGACATCAAGGTGACGCGATCCGCATTGATTGCTCCATTCGCCCTTACAATCCCGAAGGCATTAGCCTCATCAATAAAATTCATTTTGAAAATAATCGGTTCTTTGTCAATGGCACGTTGGGCTTGATCGCCCTAGAAAAGCCTCATCATGTCCTCTGCTCCAATCGCTTAGGGGGCGATGTCACGCTTCAATATAATGCGCCGGAGTTAAAAAACACCGACAGTGCCACCTGCAATACAGGGCTTTGCACGGCATCCGCTGGCTATCAGCTCTATTTAAACCCCAGTGAAAGCAAAACCTTAGAATTCCGTATCCCCATGGATAAATCCATCGTCATCCCCAAAGCAGCCTATCTTCAAGGTCATTTTGAGGATCACCAACAGCGCGCTATTTCAAAATGGAAAACCAAAACAAAAGAATCGATGCAGATCGTGCTGCCAGACAAAAAGCTCGAAAAAGCGTTCAAAACCAATATCAGCTATTTGTTGATGCTTTGGGATGGCAACAGCATTACACCTGGCCCCTTTAATTATCATCATTTCTGGTTCAGAGATGCGGCCTATTTACTCCAAGCTTTGTGTAAAATGGGGTACAAAGATGAAACGAAGCAAGTCCTTAGCACCTATCCAAGTCGTCAAAAATGGAACGGGTTCTTCTTCTCCCAACTCGGCGAGTGGGATAGTAATGGGCAAGCCATCTGGACGATTGCCGAGTATTATCGCATTACCGATGACAAAGCCACTCTCCGAAAACTGCTCCCGTCCGTTTTGGCAGGGGCCAATTGGATCATCAATAAATTAGCCTCGACGGATAAGTTCCCCATTCCCTACAAAGGCCTGATGCCCGTGGGGCTTAGCGCCGAGCATTTTGGCGCCAACGATGTCTATTTTTGGGATGACTACTGGTCGCTAAAAGGTCTCTACGATGCAAAATTCTTGATCGATGAATTGCCCGATGAACGCCTTCAAACGCAGCACATTGTCAAAGCGATCGACAAACTCAAAACAAATCTCGAAAACGCTCTGCAATGGGCCAACAAAAAGCTCGACAAACCGCTTCTCCCGATAGCGCCCGATCGGCACATGGACAGCGGCGCCATCGGAAGCCTTGCCGTAGCCTACCCCCTCAACCTTTTTCCGCTCGATGACGAACGATTGGTCAACACGGTCGAGTGGCTCGTCGAGAATTGCTTTACCAACAATGTTTTTTACCACGATATTAATCACTCAGGGCACGGCACGTATTTAAACCTTCACTTCTCGCAGTATTTCTTGATGCGTCGAGATCCTCGCGCCCTAGATATTTTAAACTGGATGACCCATGTAGCGAGCAATACCTTTACGTGGCCCGAGTCGATACACCCCTTCACCTTTGGAGGAGTCGTCGGGGATGGACATCATGGCTGGGCGGCGGCAGATTATTTAATGACCGTGCGCAATCTGCTCTTCTTTGAAGAAAAAGAAACCTTAGTGTTAACCCCTGTTATTCCCAAAGAATGGATATCGCTTTATGAAAAGATCGAAGTCCATCAAGCACCCAGTTACTTCGGCACCATCGACTTCACCTATGAGGTTACGAAAACAAACGAACTCGAGATCAAATTAATGAATCAGTTCACAACACGTCCTCTTCAAATCGAGATCAATCTCCCCGTCTTTATCACGTCGATTCAGATCGGCGAAGACATCCAAGCGATCAACCACCACCACTTCATCATCTCCCCCAGCACCGACCACGTCAGGGTCTATTTTCGGGAAGGGTAGCTTATCGGATCAAACCTATCTGCTCTAAATAGGCAGGCAAGGAAAGCACCCTTTCTTTTTGTAGCGGATTAAATAAAAAAGGCTCAACATCATTGGCCATCGTGTTCAAATCGATATGCTCAAAGTGGGCCTTTAGTTGAGCAGACAAATCATCCACATCAAGTTTTCCAACACTTCGCAAATAATCCATATCAGGCCTAGCATGTGATAAAAGAAACGAGACATCGTAATAGTCCCGCCCTTTCTGACGCTTTCGACTCAACACCGTCATGAGTTTTTGAGACAATAAAATGGGGGCCGGTGCAACGAGAATCTTTCGATAAACCCCAAATCGGTTAATCGTAAATTCGATGGGCGAATAGGTTCGCTCTTTTCGCTCAGCATCGATACTAACGAGTATTTTCTCTTGAGCATTCGAACTGAGTCCATGTTGATAAAGCATCTGTGGAAAGCGACAGTAACAATGCCACGCGCCTTTTTCTACCAACCGAAATTCAACAGAGAACCCTTTACCTTTCATATCACGAATGACCTCATTAAAAAGCGAATCAAATTGATCAAAACTTAGTCCAAAGTTGTCAAAATCCAAGTCTTCTGAAAAACGATTATTTTCATAAACAATCCGAGACGCAGTCCCACCAATAAACGAAAGTTCTTTCGCCAGCGGCTGTTTATAGATTGAGTCAAGCAATTCAACCTGCACGTATTCGACCAACAAATGTTTTGGGTTTTGAGTCATTAGACTCGGGGGGAAATATTGATATATCTGGTCTAATGTAAGCATAGCGGTGCATACTCCTCTAACTTTTTCATGCCAAACCCAGCAAGATACTGATTGAATTTCTTTGGGTCAATTTTCTTGGCAATTTCCATTTTATTAAAACGAATGTTCTCAAAATCTTGAATACCTTTCAATTTTGAAAGATTGAGATAGAGGTAATCGAGTATCGCTTTTTCAGGCTCGGCGATGACCGCAGGGGTATCCTTCATTTGGGTGTAGCCCCAAAACAGATCCGGCTTAATGTGTCGAAAAATATAATGCCCTAACACAGACGAAAAGGTCCGATTTGCCTTGGTCGTCACGGAGGTAATGGCTGACACCATTTCGGGAATAAACCCATAGTACGACAGAGCAAACTCTAGGCTAATATAGCTTGGTTCATAAATTGTTCGTGCCAGATCAATAGGCGAAACATCCTTTTGACGATTAGAAAAAACATACACCCCATTCTTTGCTTTGATCAAATACCCCTTAGCAGCCCAACTCGACAGCTGATAGGGAAACAGTTTCGCTCTAAGCAACGCAATATCTTGAAGCGTAAAATAGGGTAATTTTATAAGATCTTCCAACTCTCTGTATTTCATTTTCTTATTATATTTAATAATAAAGTGAAATGCAATAATGTTATGCTACCGACCCCGTCAGGGTCTATTTTCGAGAAGGGTAGCTTATTTTAAGTTTGCTCGGTGATTATGGATTTAATGGTGTCAACAAGTCTTTCCGCGATCTCATAGCAACGCGCGGCATTTTCTGCATTAATTTGGTCGCCAAACGGATATCTCAATTTTGGAAAGAATGAATCTAAATCCAAAACGCTCTTTTGCTCGGCGGAAATATCAAGACCATGTTGTTTCGCTATAATCGTAAGTTTTCGCAAATCATGTATTTTGGGTACGTCCTCGATATGTTGGTGGATTAAATAAGCTTTGATTATCTTTTCTACCGCTTGGTGGGACTGGTAGACGCTAATATGATACAACCCAGAACGATTCTTCTGTAGTTCCGATGAGGCCAAATCTGCCTCTGCATATTGAATCCACTCGTTAACGAGCTTGTTCATAGAGTACCCTCCCACGATTGATCGTATTACGGAAATAGATATTATCTTTTATTTTTGACTTGAATGTTGAAGGCTGATATACCAACAAATCAATAACAGCATCAACATGCCACAAATCATTCATCGCGTTTCTATAATATTCCTGTTCATCGGCTTGTGAAACAACAATAAAATCAATATCGCTATCTTCTTTTGCTCGTCCACTTGCCGAACTTCCCACGAGGTAAACGGCTTCGGGATGATGTGCTTTCAGAACATCTCCAACGACTTGTATAACCCTATTTCGTTCATTGTTATTCATGGCAGCACTGTAATTGTAACATTTCGAGTAAGGTAAAGCAAAACTTGCCATCACTGCCCGAGTGTTTGATAATAGAGTTATGAGCCACACGATCGACACCAATACTATCGAAAAAGCTGTTAAGATGATTTTGACCGCGATCGGCGAAGACCCCGACCGTGAGGGACTTATCGAAACCCCCAAACGCATTGGCAAAATGTATCAAGAGATCTTCTCGGGCATCAACAAAGACCCCAAAGATCACATCAAACTCTTCTTTGCCGAAAACCATCAAGAAATGGTCATCGCGCGTGACATTCCGTTTTATTCAATGTGCGAACATCACATGCTGCCCTTCTTTGGGCATGCCCATGTGGCCTATATCCCCAACAAAAAGATCACGGGGATCAGCAAACTCGCCCGCATTGTTGACACGTACGCCAAACGCTTACAATTGCAAGAGCGGCTCACGACTCAAGTCGCCGAGTTTATGATGACCGAATTCGAACCCCAAGGGGTAATGGTGGTTATCTCAGCTGAACACCTTTGCATGAGTATGCGCGGGGTTCAAAAGGCCGGCACACAGATACTCACCTCGGCGGTAAGAGGCGTTTTTGACACCGACCCGAAAACACGAAACGAAGCACTCGAATTAATAAGGATGCGACCCTAAACCGTGTCAAGCCAAAGTAGAAATGTCACCTTTTGTGCAAAGTAGAAATGTCACTTTTGCAATTAGGGCTCCTTTCATTTCAGAGTAGTCGAGCCTGAGTGCATGTGGAAAACTCTTCGGAGTTATCCATCATGTGCACAGGCAT
>CAIWAN010000087.1 GCA_903910705.1 uncultured Candidatus Marinamargulisbacteria bacterium | reverse complement strand
TTTGAAGACGATTTTACCCCAGTTCTTGCGGGTCTAGTTCATTGGGGAGTGTGGCTTGAAAAAGATATTTGCATTAGGCCCTTGACAAGCCTTTTCAAAATTACCCAAAAACCGGAAACCAAAATGGTTTAGGTATATATAAAAGGAGGAAATGATTATGAGTAGTGTTGCACAGGTATTCTCGAAAGTATTATATTCAACGGCATCTGCCGCGGAATCAGTGGGCGGGAAGAAGATCCCTATTTCGCCTGGATGGAGTTGGCAGAAAGGGTTGACTTCTGCATCAATGCCAGAAGGGTTTTTGATTTCCGGTACATCGAAGCAATACGATGGTGCCGGTTTTCCGGCAATGTATGACCCAGGGAAGTTCTCAAGCCTTCGCTTGAAAATTGTCAATCCAGACAATCCGAAATCAACGGTTGGATTAGTTGATATATCTGTAAAATTTGGCGAGGCTGATGGTCCATCAATCCACGTGGAATCAATCGGAAAAGATGGGTATGTGAAGGTTCTGATTCCTGCAACTGCAAAATATTTAGGGGGCCAAAATAAACTCCAATTTATGGTTGCACCTGCGGGTCAAAAGGTTCATATGATGATTTCTAATATTGAATTTTTGAAATAATAATATTGTTACATAAAGGGGGCGAGGGTCTCTCGCCTCCTAACCTGCGAGGAGACTTTCTATGTCCATAACGATCAAGCAACTCCCTGTGGAGTTTCAAAAAGTGATAGCACCTATAGAGAGTGCTTCATCAGGGCAACGTGGAAATAACGGACAAATCGACTCACTCAAAGAAATCATCGATTGCCTTGAAGCACTGACAGAACAAAGCCCAAAACTTGCCAAAGAATTTGCGAGATCGATCAGTATTGATATTTCAAAATTCCCAGCAAATACACCCGAATTAAAGAAAATTAAACAGATCCTTGCAAGCGTTGACCATCTCAATACAGACAACGGGCAAATTGATACACTTGAAGAAATTAAAGCAATAAGGCAACAATTAAGCCTCACAGAGAACTATCTGTTATCAGCCAAAATAACTTGGCGTGGAGAAAGTACCACTAAACCAGATGTTGTAAAATTTGCTGAAGTTAAGCCCCCATTGTCCTCAGGTGGTGGGCGCTATGAACAACCCAATCAAAAACTAGCCACTTTTATGTTGGGGTCTCAAGGAGTCAAACCCAATATGACTATTAGACAAGGAGTTAAGGGTTTAGAAGCTATCGCGGCTTATCATATATATGATGACAAGCCAAGCCATATTCTAAATGCGGGGGCAACAACCAGTGAAGGGCAAGTGTTGTTTTTTAATTATATGACACTTAATGCGATCCTCCATAAAGATCAACGAGGCATGAATGGGGCCTATAATTACATAAAATATTTTATGAATCCAGGTGATGGCAAAGAGTCAGATAACATGCCGGATTCAAAATTCAAAGTACTTGACTATGCACCAGAAGGATTGAATCAATGGATGGTGCAGGTCGGGCCGACAAAAAACGGAGCGGCAATTTTTGGGGTGAACAACGGATACGAAATCTATGACCCCTCTGTTTCTGGGGTTAAATATCGTTCTTCAATTGCATTAAACCCCCTGACGAAACGTCCAGATCTTTCAAAATACTTAGAAAAAGACAATAATACCTTTAAGTTTAGCTCGGCTTGCGATGCCGATACATGGGAGATCAATGCGTATTACTGGGCTACACGATACGGTCTACGTAACTTCAATAAAGATCTGCAACAAAAAATACCATCTTTTACAGAAACAAAGACGATGGATGATGTAACCCTTAAAGTGGGCCCCTACCATGGAGCGATCGAGTTCGGACGGTATTGGGGCGGAAATTTAATAAAACGTTGGGGTTGGAAGGCGGATGGGACAGAAGCCTATACAGGATATCAGGATCCCGCGGGAATCGCGATCATATCAGGATTGCAACACTCTCAACAAGCGAAGAATATCGTTGATTTTCTCGGAGCAGCTCAAGAAGAATACACAAAACAATATCAAGTTTCGGGCCCCTTTATGCCCGTCTATATCGACAAAGATACCAAGGCAGCTCAAGAGCATGGCTATACTGGCTTCGGATGGAAAGGGTCAGACCCCAATACCCATTGGATGGGATTTCAATATAGAACGTTTGCGCATTTAGCGAATTATTATTATTTAACAGGCGACAAGAAAGCCAAAACGATTCTTGAAAAGTTTGTAGGTTTTATTGAAAAATCAATGAAGACGGGAACCTTATTGCCTGCAACGCTTAACAGTTATCTCTCTGATGGCGAAGGCCGTTTGCACAATCATGGCCCTCAAGGGAGCATTGAGACTAGTGCTTATTCGCCTCACAACTATGGTCTTTATGCACAAGGGCTAGTTCTGATGGCAGCTCGCGACAAAAACCCCATCTATCAAAAAAATGCCCAAACCATTCTTGATTTTCTTGTCAGAAAACAAACGCCAAAAGGCAGCTTCCCTGAACCTGAAGATGGGGTTACATATGGATTCCATCAATCCGAAGTGGGGATCGCGTTTTGTTTGTACCAACTACTTCTTGGAAAGTGATTTACTCGTTCGCCTTATTCCACAATAACCACGCGCCAATACCGCCGATGATGATATTGGGTATCCACGCGGCGATCAGGGGTGAGAAAACGTGGATCAGCCCCATCCACTGACCGTTTATGTGCGTTACCGTTCAGACTGTAACTATAATTCCATGTGAATAAATGTTATGATTGGCCTATGGATGTCGATAAAATAGTCGCCTATTGGCTCTCAACATCAACAGAAGATTTCAAGGTTATGGAGCATCTATTTGAGAAAGGTGATTATGCTCATGCACTTTTCTTTGCTCATTTAGCCATTGAGAAGATGCTAAAGGCGCTATATTGCAAAAAGAAGAAAGAGCATGCACCCTACAAACATAATCTTCTAAACTTAGCAAGATTGATAAAACTGTCATTATCGGAAGAACAAGAACTCTGGCTGGAAGAGGTAAATCGGTTCAACCTAGAAGCACGATACCCCGACTTTAAACTTAATTTTTATAAGGTTTGTACTCGAGATTTTACAATGGGGCATATCAATAAAGCAAAGGAGTTTATCTCATGGATAAGCAACAAGTTGTAGTATCGAAGCTTTCAAAGTATAAAGAGCTTGTCTCTTTATCGGGCATAGATATTGGAGCAATGTATCTATTTGGCTCCTACGCAGAAGGTCGAGCAACCAACGATAGCGACATAGACGTTGCCATTGTTTCTAATGATTTCTCGGGTAGTCGATATTATGACAGTTTAAAGCTTTCCAAAATTCGTAATGCTGTTGATGTTGCCATCGAGCCGATTGCCTATCGTACAGACGATTTTATTATGGAAGACCCGCTTGTCAGCCAGATCTTAAAGACTGGCATCAAGATTAACTAAGTCAGTCTTCCTTTACTCCTCTACTCGTTTGCCTTATTCCACAATAACCACGCGCCAATGCCGCCGATGATGATATTGGGTATCCACGCGGCGATCAGGGGTGAGAAAACGTGGATCAGCCCCATCCATTGACCGATTGCCATCAGGATATAGTAAAAGACAACGACTAACAGGCTAAACCCGATGCCAACCGTGCTACTCTGACGTTGCGGTTTAAGCCCAAGCGGCGCGCCGAGCAGTGTAAAGATAAAGCAGGCGAAGGGAACGGCGGTCTTCAAGTACAGCTCGACTTTCATTTTTGACACATCTTGTCCTGTGCGGGACTTGATGGCAATTCGGTCGGACAGGTCTTTGTAACCGAGATCTTGCGATCCTGTTTCATCAAGGATGACATTGATATCGGTTGGATTGATCTTGAGATTAATATTTTCTTTTTCAAAAGAAACACGCGTGATGGCATCTTCGGCTTGATCGAACATATACAAGATCCCCCTCCGAAACAGCCAGCCTTTTCCCGCTAAGAACCCCGCCGAATCAGCAAAGATCACGCGCTTAAGGTTGCCCTCATCATACTCGATAACGGTCACTTGCTTCATCGTTTGCTTATACATTTCTTTGGCGTTGATGGTTCGCTTAAGGACGCCATCTTCGAATTGAGGGATATTGATCGAGGTACGAAAGACGGGTTGGAATTCGTTTCGGGCTTTGGCGATCAAATAATTGACATAAATATTAGCCTTAGGTACCAGCATCTCATTAAAGGTCAGGGTTAGCAGTGAAACGATCAGCCCCAAGATCAGTGCGGGTCGGATAATGCGGCTTAGACTGACACCGCTCGCTCGAAACGCGGTGATCTCACTATCACTCGAGAGTCGACCGAACACGGTCAAGGTGGCAAGCAGTATCGACATCGGAAAGGTGTACACCATCACTTGCGGGACACGTGCGAGGAAGAGTTGAAACACTACCGAAAGGCCGAGCCCGTAACTGCTGGTTTCTCGAACGAGGTTAGGAATAATGCCGACCCCCGCAAAAATAGACGAAAAGGCGATGACGCCAAACAAAAAGGCGCTGGTCATTTCTTCGAGGATATAGCTGTCGATTTTTTTGAACATGTTATATCTTAAAGTTATCGCCCAAATAAAAATGTTTGGCGACAGGGTCGTTTGCCAAGGTGGTTGAGTTGCCTTCGGTCAGGATCTTTCCGTCACAAAGGATATAGGCTCTATCCGTAATTTTGAGGGTCTCACGGACATTGTGGTCGGTGATGATGATCCCTAGCCCCCGTTGTTTTAGGTGAAGGATGATGTCTTGAATATCATTGATAGCGAGCGGGTCGATCCCCGCGAATGGCTCATCGAGTAGAATAAAATGAGGGTCCATGGCGAGTGCGCGGACAATCTCGACTCGGCGCCGCTCACCGCCCGATAAAACGAACCCTTTTTCTTTGCGAAGATGGGTGATCTTCATTTCATCCAATAATTTTGTTAGGCGTGCATCATACTCTTTTTTGGGGAATTTCTTGGTCAGTTCCCAGAGGATATAAACGTTTTCCTCGACCGAAAGGCTTCGAAAAATACTGCTCTCCTGAGGAAGATAGCCGATACCGAGCCGAGCCCGTTTATACATAGGGAGTCGGGTCATTTCGGTGTCGTCAAGAAAAACACGCCCTTTATTGGGTTTAATGAGCCCCGTGATCATATAGAAGGTGGTCGTTTTTCCGGCACCATTGGGGCCGAGCAGCCCGACGATCTCGCCTTGTTTGATCTCAATAGAGACATCATTGACAACGGATCGCTTGTTATAAATCTTAACGAGATTCTGCGTAACGATTTTCATATAGGCTATATTGTACAGTCAAATCCTCCCCTTACCAAGGGGAGGCTAGGAGAGGTCAGAGGGATTGGGGTCGCCCCAGTCTACGGCAAGTTGCTTTCCAAAATCAAAAGCCGCCTTTAGCGCAACGTCATCAGGATTCCATAATGCTTTGAGGGGGGCATGGTTTACAGCAAACCCTGCATCGGCTAGGTCGTCAGAAAGATGTTTAGGGGATTCGCCGCTCCAACCATAACAGCCAAAACTCGCGCCCTTTTTATTCTTAAACCCCAACCCCTTCATCTCGTCGAGGATAGCGGCCATCGAACTCAAATAACTACGATTGATGGTCGAGGAACCCAGAACAACACCCTTTGATTTAAAAACCTCACTGATGACGTCATTCTTGTCGCTTTTAGCCATGTTAAATACTTTGATGGTGGTCAGCGGTGACGCGGCATGAATACCTTCGGCGATATGCTCGGCTTGGCGCCGCGTGCCTTCATACATGGTGTCATAGAGGATCGTGATCTGATCGGTTTGGAACGCATTCGCCCACGCTGCATACTGCTGGACAATGTGAAGCGGGTCTTTTCGCCAAATGATCCCATGACTCGGTGCAATAATATCAATAGGCAGCCCAAGGGCTAGAATTTCCTTGAGTTTCTTATCAATAAGCAGGTTGAACGGGGTTAAAATGTTGGCGTAATATTTCAGCGCTTCGGTTTGAAGTTCGGCTTGATCGACTAGATCGTTGAAAAGAAGTTCTGACGCGTAATGTTGCCCGAACGCATCGTTGCTAAACAAAATATTATCCCCCGTTAAATAGGTCAGCATACTATCAGGCCAGTGGATCATGGCCATTTCGACAAAGACCAATTGCTTCCCATTGCCGATATCGAGTTTGTCCCCGGTCTTAACGGTCTTGAAGTTCCAATCAGCATGATAAATCCCCTTCAGGGATTTGGTCGCATTGGCGGTGCAATATACCGGAACATGGGGAATATGCTTAAGCAGTTCCGGTAGTGCGCCACTGTGGTCGGGTTCCGCATGGTTGGCAATGACATAGTCGATGCTGTTGAGGTCGATATGGGCTTTAAGGTTTTCAACGAATGCCTTGGCATGAGGCCCCCACACACTATCGATCAGGACGGTTTTCTTCTCTTGGATAAGATAAGCATTAAAGCTCGTTCCATGATGGGTTGAAAACTCATTGCCGTGGAACTTCTGAAGGTCCCAATCGACTTTTCCAACAAAATGAACATTATTTTTTATCTGATGAAACATAGCCACAGCCTCCTTTGTGTGGATTAGATTCTACAAGGTCAAGGAAGTGAAAGCAAGCAGCGGCTTGGTTGATGTATAATAGAACCCATGGTTACTCCTCGGGTAAGTATTATGGGTGTTTCAGAACCCCTCGAACATGACAGTTTTGCGCGTATTGGCGCCGAGCCAGCGTCATGGGCAAAGATGTCAAAAAAACTCCAAATGGTGACGTTACATATCCGTGGGATAAAAAACCGTGCGGCACTTATCCTTAAACAAGAAGCGCTCTCAAAAGATGGCGAAGCGGTGATCAGTCGATCTGCCTTGGCCAACCCAGACGGCACAAGCGATGCCATACTAGGGATAAACCGACGACAACTCGAGAGACTGGTGCAAGAGTTAAAAGCCCAGCCCTTTGGACTGCATGATCTTTCCACCACGATCGAAACAACCCTTCTTCATTATGATAAAGGACCCGAAAAGTGGGGCGACCACCCCTATGTGATGGGTATTTTAAATGTGACCCCCGATAGTTTTAGTGATGGGGGAAAGTATATTTCGTCTGATATTGCCTTGTCTCAAGCCAGAGCTATGATCGACGAAGGCGCCGATATCATTGACATTGGCGGCGAATCGACCCGTCCAGGCAGCGACCCTGTCCCCCCTGATGAGCAAATCCGTCGGGTGATACCCGTAATCGAAGCGCTTCATAAAGAGTTCCCCCAGCAAATCCTGAGCATTGATACCACGCGAAGCGTTGTCGCCCTTGCGGCACTCGATGCCGGAGCGAGTATCCTTAACGATGTCAGCGCGGGTAGTGACGATTCGCGCATTCTCGACGTAGCGGCCAAAGCAGGTGTGCCGTACGTGTTGATGCATCGAAGCGCTGCTCCGAAAGAAATGCAGTCAATAACCGACTATCAAGACGTCGTCACGGATATCTATGATTGGTTTAGCGATCAGATCGATCGATGTCTTGCCATAGGAATGGTTCGTCAAAATATTATCCTCGATCCAGGGATCGGTTTTGGTAAAACGGCAAATCAAAATCTTGAACTGATCAATCGCTTGCATGTCTTTAGGGGGTTGGGCTTGCCGATGCTTGTGGGGACAAGTCGAAAGCGCTTTATCGGTGAAACCCTTGACCGTGACGTTGCCGATCGATCATTTGGGACAGCGGCAACCCTTGCCATGAGTACCCTCCATGGTGCTAATATAGTAAGAGTACACGAGGTCAAGTCGATGTCTGACATCGTAAAGATGACTCAAGCGATAAGGAGGGAACGCCATGATGCATAAAGTATACTTAGGTCTTGGTTCTAATCTTGGCGATCGACAACTGAATATCGACCAAACCATTAAGGCCCTCGAAGCCGATGAGCATATTACCATCATCTCAACCTCCAGTTTTAACGAGTATCAAGCCGAGAAGCGTCCGAACGAACCGAAATTCCTGAATGGTGTAATCAAAGTACTTTCCAATTATTCGCCCAACGATTTATTGCTTCGGCTTGAAGAAATCGAACGTGAGGGCGGTCGTCAATACAAGGGCGCATACCATCCCCGAACGATTGATATTGATATCCTTCTTTTTGACGAAGAGATTGTCCTCGAAGATGCACTAACGATTCCGCATCCCCTGATGCACGAACGCATCTTTGTGATGGAACCCCTTGCAGAGATCGCTCCCGAGGCCTATCACCCCATCCTCGCCAAGAACGCAGCGACCATCTTCCGTGCCCTCAAAGAAGGCCGCGAACTGTAACCCCATGCTTGATATCTCGACCCTTGCCCAGACCGACGCGGCGGCCCGCGACTTTGCCCGCACCCTAAACGCGGGCGATGTGGTTTATTTGATTGGGCAAATGGGGACGGGTAAAACCACCTTTACGCAGTCCTTGGCACGAGAACTTGGGGTGTCCGATTATGTTAACAGCCCGACGTTTACGCTCATCAACGAATATCCGCTTGATTCCTTTACCCTCGTCCATATGGATCTTTACCGTATCCGTGTAGCGGGCGAACTCATTGAAATGGGGCTAGAATCGGTCGTTAACGATCACTCAATTGCGCTCATTGAATGGGCTGATCTTTTTCCAGAGGCACTGCCAACTGCAACGATAACATTAACCTTTGATCTGAAAGGCCACGATGAGCGAACTCTCACTATTACCCGACATTAAAGTTGCTGTTTGCAGCGTGACGAACCACTTAAGCCTTGCGGTGTCACGTGAGGGCGAGGTGATCGCAGAGCTAAGTCTTGTTCGAGAGATGATCGATGATCTGGTGATGTTGCTTGAAGAGCTGCTTGCCAAGATCAATTTGCAATTATCGGATGTCGACGAATGGGTTGTCTTACAAGGCCCAGGTAGCTATGCCGGTATTCGAACCGGACTCGCCACGGTCAAAACGTTAGCTCTTCTTGCTAACGCGAAGGTCAAAGGTCTCAACACGCTTGAAGTATTGGCCTACGGGGCTCGTTGGTACGATGGCCTTATCGTCGTCGCCATGGAAGCTCGCAAAGATGAACTGAACTTCGCTCTTTTTGGGGGTGGCAAGACATGGAACACCATCTTGTCCCATGAGACGATCAAGAAAACGCAGCTGACGGCTAAACTTCTCGAAACGATCGGGGACTATATAATCGTCGGTGACTGGCGCGACGTTCCCGATTCACTCAAACCGCGATTTTCTATCATGCATCCCCACGCAAGAGAGGCACTTTCCTTGGCCGCGACCCAGCCCACCATCGAGCTAAAACGCCTCAACCCCATTTACGCTTACCCCGTTAATGTGACAAAGCCCAAAAAAAAGGCCTAAGATGTGTCTCCTCGAGCAGGTCACTCTCGCTCCCTTGACGAAAAGAAGTGAGGTTTTCGTCACCGCACTGCATCAGCAAGAGATCGGCACCAAATGGATTCGATCAGACCAAGAATCGGTCTACGAGATTCGACTTCGAACACAATGTGTTGGATTTATTATGATCTCCACGATCAAGCCTGAGGCCAATCTGGTGAATGTGGCTGTCGAGAAACCTTTGCAAAACCTAGGTGTTGGCCATCAAGCGATGACATTGCTGGTCAGAAAGTTAAAGCGTTCAAAGATAACCCAGCTTCATCTTGAAGTCCGACAGCAAAGCCCTGCGGTCAGGTTCTATCGTCGGCATGGCTTTTACGAAACGGGGATTCGAAAAGCCTATTATGCCGATGGCGAAAATGCACTATTGATGACAAAAGATCTTTAAGTTACTTCGCTTTTCGGGTATCTAGGATCAGCACATCTTCAAGAACTACATCTGTTAACGGCTTGTCGGTACTCGAACGTTTCACGCTGGCTATTTTGTTGACGATGTCGAGACCATTTATGACCTGCCCAAATATCGTATGATGATTATCGAGCCAATGGGTGGGGGCTTGCGTAATAAAGAACTGACTCCCATTCGTGTTCGGGCCCGAGTTAGCCATAGAAAGTCGTCCGGGTCGATCATGGGTCAGTAGGGGCGAGAATTCGTCAGCGAATTGATATCCGGGTCCGCCACGACCTGTCCCCGTAGGATCGCCGCCTTGGATCATGAAATTCGGGATCACGCGGTGAAAGATCGTATTCGTATAAAGCGGCTTATTTTGAAGGTTGCCGCTAACAGGGTTTGTCCATGGTATTTGGCCTGTCGCTAGTCCGACAAAATTTTTGACGGTATTTGGCGCCATATCAGGGTAAAGCTCGCAAGTAATATTGCCTAGCGATGTCTTAAACGTGGCATACAGTCCGGGTGGCAGCGATAATGCCAACGACGAGAACGCGAAGAGACCAACGATAAAAAGCCGACTAAATAAACGCATGGTCTGAGTTTATCATGAGGCATTTTGTTTGTCATGGATAAACCATTATCTTTCGATTGAAAGAGCACGGGGATAATCCAAAATTTGAGTTGATCGTTGAAAATCGGGGTAATAGTAATGATGATTCTGCCATCATCTTGCTGCCGCAAGATGCAGGAATCGAACCAAGCAAAAACTACATCTTTGTTGATGTTAGGAATAATCAAAAATACGAATATACGGGGGTACAGCTGTACAATCAAGAGTATCAACGACATGAGTTTCCGGTTCAGTTGAACTCTCGTTGGAATGCTGATAAGCCGCATACTCACCATTTTGTTGTTTTCGAAGGTTGACTAGCGTAATTTTGCGCTAGCATTGGCCCCTTTTCTTTCTCTCCAAACAATTTAACACGCAATATTGCGTGACATATCCATTTATTGCCCTATGCAACAACGGCAAAACGGGTTAAATGTGTAATTTTGAAGCAAAATTATAAAAATATCCGAAATTATATATTATTGTGTTCGATATATTTATATATTTCAAGTATAGCGTCGAGTAAAAAACGTAAATCAACCGTAAAAATATAAAAAAATGATTGACAATGTAATTATCTGAAATATAATTGAGTCATAATATTTGATAAGGAGGTGAAGATTCATTTATTTGTTTAGTTAAATATACGAAAGAAAAGGAGATAGAAAATGAAGAAATCACTTATAGCGTTATGTATGGTCTCTGCGGTTGTAATGGCAACGCCAACAACCCAAATCTGGAACCCAGCTACAGATGTTCAAGCGGCGGGTACCTATCACATCGGGATGGATAATTATGCAAACTTCGTAGGGAATGGATCCTACATGGGGCCAACGGATATTGGACTAACTTATGGCGTTCTGCCAGGGCTTGAAGTGGGCATTGATGCGAATATGCCAGGCTCTGAAGCTTTTGGTGCAAGTGCAAAATATGCCACAAATGAATCAGACAAACTTCCTGCACTCGCTCTTGGAATTCAAGGTGTGGGTAACTTAGGTGGCACAATCGGTATGAACATGATTTATGGTCTTGCGGCCAAAACATTCCCCCTCGGACGGATCTCTGCTGGATTATTTTCTGGTGCGGAGGCTGTGCTTGGAACCGATAAAACAGGTTATATCCTAACCTATGATAAAGCGTTGAACGATAAAGTTTGGGTTTCCGTTGATTTTGCCTCAGGAAAATCAGTTTATGGAATGCTTTGGGTAGGTGGATCGTATGCGTTTACTAGCAATACGTCGGTTCTCGTCGCTGTAGGTGCCGCTAATGCGGGTGGACCAGCACAATTAACGACTCAGCTCGATATTAACATTTAAGGAGGCGATGACCATGCCAGTTGCAGCACCACCTGTACCGTTTATAGACTTCGGCAATACGGCTTGGGTTCTCATTTCAACCGCACTTGTGTTGTTTATGACGATCCCCGCGTTGGCTTTGTTTTATGGAGGTCTTGTTCGAAGAAAGAATATTCTCAGTGTTATGATGCAGTGTTTTATTTCGATGGCTGTGATCAGTTTAATATGGGTCGCGTTTGGATATAGTTTAGCGTTTGGTCCAGGGCATGGTGCCTTAGCGGGTATCATCGGTGGGTTTGACTGGGCTTTCCTTAAAAATGTTGGGATGGAGCCTAGCCCCTACTACATTTCTCAGTCGACAGCCCGTATCCCGCATATTGCGTTCATGATCTTCCAGATGATGTTTGCGGTTATTACACCCGCCTTGATCATCGGGGCGTTCGCAGAACGGATTAAGTTTTCAGCATTCCTCGTATTTACTGTGCTTTGGTCTGTGTTGATCTATTCTCCGATCGCTCACATGGTGTGGTCGGCCGATGGGATCTTCTTTAAGATGGGTGCGCTTGATTTCGCGGGTGGAACCGTTGTTCATATTAATGCAGGGTTTGCCGCTTTGGCCGCCGCCATTATTATCGGAAAGCGTAAGAGCAAGAAAGCCGCTCCACCGCACAATTTAGTTTATACAGCTATTGGTGCAGCGATGCTTTGGTTTGGTTGGTTTGGATTTAACGCAGGAAGCGCATTAGCTGCTGATGGTTTGGCTGCGAGCGCTTTCCTCGCTACGCATATTGCAACAGCTGCGGCTGCGGTGATGTGGGGGCTTTTGGATTGGTTATTGCACAAAAAGCCGACCATGCTCGGTGTGGCAACAGGTGCTGTCGCTGGTTTGGTTGCGATCACGCCCGCTGCAGGATTTGTCGATATCATGGGTGCGATGGCGATCGGTTTTTCCGTCAGCGTCGTTTGTTATTTCTTCGTTGTGGTCATTAAGCCCTTCTTCGGATATGACGATGCGTTGGATGCCTTTGGTGTTCACGGTATCGGGGGTCTTTGGGGCGCATTGTTGACCGGTGTATTTGCAACCCCCGTGATCCAGTCGGCTTACAAGGGTTTGCTTTATGGTAATCCTAATCAGCTTAAGGTTCAGGCGCTTGTTTCCCTAACCTCGATCGTGATCACGTTCTTTGGTTCATTGATTTTGTTAAAACTGATTGATATGGTCATGGGACTTCGTGTGACAGAGAAAGACGAGGCTATCGGCCTTGATGTTAGCAGTCACAATGAACGTGCCTATACCCTAGTCGAATAGAAAGGAGGCGAACACCATGAAAATGATTATTGCCATTATTCAGCCTCATCGTCTAGAAGAGGTCAAAGAGGCGCTCTATGAGGCCGATGTTAACTTAATGACCGTTAGTGAAGTACTTGGTCATGGACGCCAATTGGGCGTAACTGAGATATATCGTGGAGTCAAAGAATCAGGAAACCTGCTTCGAAAGATTCGCCTCGAAATCGCTGTCAATGATAACTTCCTTGATCCGACGATCAAGGCCATTGTTAAAGGCGCAAAAACAGGTGAATTAGGTGATGGAAAGATTTTTGTCTACGACTTAAAGGATTGTATCCGTATTCGCACAGAAGAAAGAGGGTCTGTGGCTATAGGATAATACATCCTCTTAATAAATGAAGCAGCCCCGCTTGACGTGTCCTATCTCCACGGTTGAGCGGGGTTCTTCTTTTATCCCAAGTTTTTGTATATAATACAGACATGTTAGACAAAGAAACTCTTAATGCAATTGGCAATATGTTCGACGAGAAGATCAAGCCACTAAAAACGGATCTTGAGCGAATTGATAATAAGATTGAACAAATTGAGAATAATCTTGAGCGAATAGATAGTAATCTTGAGCGAATAGATAGTAATCTTGAACGAATAGATAAGAATATTGAACAGATTGAAAATAATATTGAACAGATTGAAAATAATATTGAGCAGATTGAAAATAATGTTGAGCGGGTTGAAACGGAACTTAAGCGGATTGAACGTGTTCATGGAGCCAGTTTATTGAAGATTGAAAAAGAGGTAGGTTCTGTTCAAGATGTTTATAAGTTAACTGTCGAGGCGGTTGTTAATACCAAGAAAAATCAAGAGACAATAGAGCAGATAGCCAATCAAACAGCCGCGAATACCCTTGCCATCAAAAAACATACCCAGCAGATAAAAGCCTTAGAGCTTAAAGTCGGATAATCTTCTGAATTGTTGGGGTTCTAGACAAACACAAGATCTATTTAACAAGAATTGGCACACATGCATCATAGTTGATCGTTATTAAACTACTGTTTGACTTTCACTTTCTCTCGCAGTAAACTTGCGATTAGCAGTCGAAAGGGTAGACTGCTAATGCGAGAAAATGATGAAAACAAGCCAACGACAAAAAATCATATTAAATACCTTAGTCGATGAGTACGTCGAGCAGGGCGAGGCGTTGTCTTCGGCCGCCCTCGCGGAAAAGACCCATCTCGATGTCAGCAGCGCCACGATCCGAAACGACTTGGCTCAACTCGAGCAAGAAGGTTTTGTCAAACATCTGCATACTTCATCAGGCCGTATCCCAACGGATAAAGGCTATCGTCAGTATGTCGATGAACTGGTCGTCGCTAAGTCGAGCGAGATCTTGGATCCCTTTGCTTTCGAATCCAAGTTATGTGATGTCTGTACGGGGATCGATAAACTCTTAACTTTTTCGGCCGATATCCTTGCCGAGGTGACTCGACACCCCGTTATTCTACTAACTGAGGATCAGCGCATCAGTATTATTAAGTACATTCAGCTCGTTCTGCTGAATATTCATCAAGTGTTGATTGTGGTGCTTGATCATTATGGGGAGAATTTTGAAGAGATCATCCAGCTTCGTGATAATGTGATCACGCAAGATGCGTTAAATAAAATGACCGAGGTGCTTAATCACGTTTATCATGATCGTAAAATGGATGATCTAGGGGCTCAACTTAAGGCGGATACTGAGATCATTATTAAGCGTTTTGAGGCCCATCAGGCTATTTTGATGCAGATACAAGAAGCACTTAGCAATAGTTCACGTCGATTGAGTCGTCGTCGTGTCCATATCAAAAATGAACGACAATTACTTGAATTCCCCGAGCTACAAACGATTGAGACCCTCAAGCGAATCCACGGTGTTTTGGATAGCGAAAATAAGCTTATTCAATGCTTTCAAACCTTTGCTAAGTCGGGGGTTGAAGTTCGTATCGGGGGTGAACACACGTTGACCGAGCTTTCTGAAACCTCGATGGTGGCAGGGCAAATCGAAATTGACGGGAGATCGATCGCTAAAATTGGGATATTAGGCCCCACACGAATGAAGTATGGTCAAGTTCTTGATCAAGTTGGAGGATTGATGTCGGTGCTTCGGGGCCGCATCAAATCACTATTTTTATAAACAAGGAGGTGATGGCATGACTGAAGAAACAGTATTAGAGGATTTTGAGACGGGTGAAGTCATTCCCTTAGAGGTTGATCTGAATCAACTTAAGACGCCGACAACCCCTCCTCTTAAAAAGATGAGTAAAAAAGAGGGACACAGGGCGTCCATCGAGACACATCAAGCCGAGGTTGTTCAAAAGGATGACGTTGAGGCAAAAGTAAAAGAGCTTGAGGATGAACTGCTTCGACGACGAGCAGAGTTTGAGAACTATCGCAAGCGGGTTGAACAAGAAAAATTGGACATGAGCCGGTTTGCGAGTGAACGGCTGATCCTTGAGTTGCTACCGATCATCGATAGTTTTGATCGAGCGTTGCATCCGACCAATATCGCCGAAGAGCATAAGCCCATCTATGACGGGTTTGCTTTGGTTCAGAAGTTGATTCTGGATGCTTTAATGAAGCAAGGTGTGACCGAGATCAAAGCGGTGAATGAAAAGTTTAACCCCCTTTTCCATCAAGCGGTTTCACAGGAACATCAAGACGGTGCCGAGCCGGGCGTTGTGATCAAAGAGTATCAAAAGGGGTATATGTTAAGTAGTCGAGTCCTACGACCCTCGATGGTTGTGGTGACAGAATAGAAAGGAAGGGACAGAAAATGGCTAAGATTATAGGTATCGATTTGGGAACAACGAATTCATGTGTGGCGGTTATGGAGGGCGACCAAGCGGTTGTTATCCCCAATGCTGAAGGAGGGCGAACAACCCCATCCGTAGTTGCTTTCACCAAAGAGGGTGAGCGTCTTGTAGGGCAGGTTGCCAAACGTCAATCGGTCACCAATCCAAAGAACACCGTATATTCGATCAAACGTTTTATGGGTCGCAAGCATAGCGAAGTCACGGGTGAAGAAAAGATGGTTCCCTACAAAGTTGTTGATGGAAAAAACCAAGATGCTTGTGTGGATATCGATGGAAAACACTTTTCTCCTCCCGAAGTATCCGCGATGATCCTCAAAAAAATGAAAACCGATGCCGAGTCTTATCTGGGGGAAAAAGTAACCCAAGCCGTTATCACCGTCCCTGCCTATTTTAACGACAGTCAACGTCAGGCAACCAAAGACGCGGGAACCATTGCAGGGCTAGAAGTGCTTCGTATTATCAACGAGCCAACGGCAGCAGCCTTAGCGTATGGTCTTGATAAGGAAAAGAAGAACGAAAAGATCGCCGTCTATGATTTTGGGGGTGGCACCTTTGATGTGTCCATCCTTGAGTTAGGTGATGGCGTTTTCGAGGTGTTGTCGACTAATGGAGATACTCATTTGGGCGGCGATAATATTGACCAAGAACTGATCGACTGGTTAGTGGCAGACTTCAAAAAAGAACAGGGTGTTGATCTGTCGAAAGACAATATGGCGCTTCAACGTTTAAAAGAAGCCGCCGAGAAAGCAAAGATCGAACTTTCCTCCGCTCAATCGACCGATGTCAATTTACCGTTTATCACAGCCGACCAGAATGGGCCCAAGCATTTGAATGTGACGTTGACTCGTTCAAAATTTGAACAAATGATCGAATCGTTCGTAAAGCGCAGTATTGAACCCTGTAAAGTGGCGGTCAAAGACGCGGGGCTAAAGCTCAGCGAGATCGATGAAGTGATTCTGGTTGGCGGTACGACCCGTATTCCGATCATTCAACAAGCGGTAAAAGATTATTTCCAAAGAGAACCCCATAAAGGGGTCAATCCTGATGAAGTGGTTGCATTGGGTGCGGCCATACAAGGGGGTGTGCTTTCGGGGGATGTAAAAGATATCGTTCTCTTAGATGTAACCCCGCTTTCGCTCGGGATCGAGACCTTGGGCGGCGTGTTCACCAAAATGATCGAGAAAAATACCACGATCCCCGTTTCAAAGAGCCAAGTTTATAGTACGGCAGCTGATAATCAGCCCAGTGTTGAAGTCCATGTTCTGCAGGGTGAGCGTTCCATGGCCAACGACAACCGATCCCTTGGTCGGTTCCACCTTAACGATATTCCACCTGCACCTCGTGGCCTTCCCCAGATCGAAGTGACCTTTGATATTGATGCCAATGGTATCGTCAATGTTAAAGCCAAAGACAAAGGAACTGGGCGCGAGCAAAAGATTTCGATTACCAACTCCTCGGGGTTAAGTAAAGACGAAATCGAGAAAATGAAAAAAGAGGCCGAGTTGCACGAAGCAGAGGACAAAAAACGTATGGAGCTGATTGAGGTTCGCAACCAAGCCGATAGCCTTGCTTATCAAGCCGAAAAAACGGTCAAAGATGCGGGCGATAAGGTTGATGCAGAGACCAAAGAAAAGATCGAAGCCGGCGTTAAGGATCTTCGTGAAGCACATTCTAGTGAAGATGTTGAGGCGATAAAGGCCAAGATCGAAAATCTTCAAAAGATTGTTTACGAATTAACTGCTAAAATGTACCAGAAAGAACCGCAAGCAGGAGAACCTAGCGAACCGAGTTCTGAAGGACAGTCTGAAGAAAATAAAGGCGATGACGACAATGTCGTCGATGCCGAGTTCGAAGAAAAAAAATAGACCCATCCGTCGGCCATCGCAGATACTCATGTATCT
>CAIWAN010000086.1 GCA_903910705.1 uncultured Candidatus Marinamargulisbacteria bacterium | reverse complement strand
TGATAGGATACGACAAGAAGTTCGTATCCATCCGAGTTGGTCAGGGCTTTATCATTCCCGACAAGCTCTACACAGACAAGTACATGCAAGGACTTTCAATGAAGGCGAAGTATCTATATCTGATCTGCTTGCTCGAAGCGTCGAAGTCCACCAAGTATCCCGAGTGGTTCCGATCTCAAGACGACATGAGCAAGCTCTACGGGATCAGCGGCGACACGATCTCAACGGGACTCTTGGAGCTAGAAGCCAAAGGACTTATTCAAGTATCAAGAGACAAGCCGAAACCACCGGACTATTCAAACCGCAACGCAAACGTCTATCGAATCATGAACCTTTAAACAACGAATGGAATCCAAAACCAAATGCTACGTTCTGGAGAAAGCGGGCCTACTTAGAAAGTGCGAGTTCGATAGTAATACCGGTCTTCCCGCCATTAAGTCCTAGGCTGCGATACAACACAACCTTTACTTCCCGACGCAAAACCTTGAAAAAACATTGGATAATACTTCGGCTGAAACATCAAGTCCAAGGGTCTCAGAAAGATCACGAAGCGCTGCTCTCAGTCCGATCAGCCAAAAGTCTTCTGACAAGCCTTCTTCCAGCGACTGGATCGCTTCGAGCAGATGTGTTCTAGCCCGAGAGAGCTGATCCTTTTGACGCTCATTAGAAATAATCGGCTGCGCAATATCGGTTCTTCCGACCCATGAAAGAACACGCTGCTCGAGAAGCGCCCACAAATCCATCATGCCCTGCTCCGTCTTGGCTGAAACACGAACACAAGATGAAAAAGGAAGCGTAAAAGAGGCTCCTTTTTCTTGATCGATTTTGTTAATAACCGCCAAGGTCTTATCGGCAGAAAGTTGACTCATAACGGCTTTGTCTTCGGGTGTAATCCCTGTCTCTTGGTCCACCACAAAAAGCACCAGATCCGCCTTCTCTAGATACGTGACCGTTCGATCGATCCCCATTTTCTCAACGATATCGGAAGTTTCATGAAGCCCCGCCGTATCGACGATCCGCACGGGGACTTCCGCTATTTTCATCCAGACTTCTATCGCATCCCGTGTGGTTCCGGGTTGATCCGAGACCAGCACGCGATGTTCTTTGATGAGCGCGTTTAATAGGCTCGATTTGCCTACATTGGGCTTTCCAACGATCACGAGCATTAGGCCGTCTTGGAGGATTCGACCGGTTTGAAAAGAGTGCAGCAAATGATCGATCCCTGTTAACAGGTGCTGCAATTGATCAACATAGTCTGTCGAGGGCGACAAGGTTTCCTCGTCAGGGTAATCCAGATGAACCTCAAGGTGCGAAACCAACGCGAGCAACTCCTCACGAAGAACCGCGATCGCTCGAGACACATCGCCGTCAAGATGACGAGCTTGAATAGCGGTTGCCTTTTCGGTCTTTGCTTCGATCAGATCAATAATGGATTCGGCTTTCACCAAATCGATCTTGCCGTTGATAAAGGCCCTCTGCGTAAACTCCCCCGGCTGAGCCAAGCGAGCACCTAGCTGAAACGTTCGCTCAAGAATCTGACGGGCGATCACAAGCCCCCCATGACATTGAAACTCGGCAACATCTTCACCCGTATAGGAGTGGGGCGCCGCAAACCAAGCGACAAGCGCTTCGTCGATCAACTGGTCACCCTCGTTAGTCAATTTTGTTAATCGGATGGAATTGGGGACGAGCACTTGAAGGGATGTCATCTTTAGTGCAATAGATGACGCCAAAACACCGCTCACTCGAACGATCGCAACCCCGCCCACCCCAAGAGGGGTGGCGATAGCCGAGATGGTCTCGGTTAGATGATCGAGGATCACTTTAAAGAAACAATAACTTTACGCTCAGAATCCCTTCCGATGCTTTCTGTTTTGACTTTTTCTTGTTCCATTAAGGTTGTGTGAACGACACGGCGCTCCCAAGCATTCATGACTTGCAGAACAACCTCTTCACCATCTTTAATCACTTTTTCGGCGGCTTCAAGCGCGATATTTCGGATGGTTGCCGAACGCTTTTCTCGATAATTATTGGCATCGATCTGAACATTGACGGGGCGCTTATATTTTCGGCTTAACATATTCTTAAGGATCAGTTGAAGGGCATACAAGGTATTGCCTTCTTTGCCAATAATACGTCCCAGATCATCCCCTTTTACCTCAAGCGAAACAAAACCAGGCTCGGATTTTGTCACCTTAACGACATTGAAGAACCCCATGAGATCAAGAATCTCCGTTAACTGATCTTTGGCGGCCTCTGGCAAATCATCCTCTATCGTATTTCCTACAGAATCCTCATCTACCAACACATCGTCTTGCTTGTTTTTTTCTTCCGTTGACTTAAACAAATCGAATAAACCCATTTTTATCTCCTTTCGTTAGGACGTTTTTTTCATCACGCGGTTGAGCAATAACTGCTGACCGGCAGTAATAAACTGAGAGAAAGCCCAATATATCAAAACCCCAGAGGGCATACTCATCGCGATCATGACCATCAAGAACGGCATATATACAAACATCTTCGTCATGGGGTCATCTTGACCAGCCGTAGGCGCCATGGTTTTCTGCGAAAAATACGTCGACACGCCCACCAAAACGGGCAATATCATGGTTTTATCCGGAACCCCCAAATGCGCGACCCATAAAAAAGAAGCCGAAACATCGGGTGCGCTAATGATCGCGTGGAATTGCTTGCTTGAAAGCGAAGCAAAGATTGCTAGAAAAAAAGGCAATTGAACCAATGTTGGCAAGCAACCACCCAAAGGATTCACTCCATTTTCTTTATACAGCTCCATCAACTTGGTCTGCATCAGGGTGGGATTGTCTTTGTATTTTTCCTGAAGATCTTTCATTTTGGGTTGAACAACCCTCAGTCCAGCCATCGAGTGCATTTGTTTTACGGTAAGTGGAAAGAGAACGAGCTTAAGAATAACCGTTACAAGAACAATGGCCCAACCATAATTGCCGGTAACCATATAGGCCCACTGCAAAACGGGCATCATCAAGTGATCAACGAGATATTGTATCGGATGCATCTTTACCTCCTTGGTGGGACAGGATCAGGCCCTCCCACATGAAACGGATGGCATCGGCTAACACGCTTCACTGCCAACCAACCCCCAGAAACAACCCCAAACCGTTCAATGGCCTCCCTCGCATATCGCGAACAGGTTGGCTCAAACCGACATGTCCGAAGTCGATGTCGGGATAGCATTTGGTAAAGCCGAATGGCACTGAGAATCAATCTTTTCATTTTGAACCGTCTTTACCAGTATTCCCTCAATATCCTGCTTTAACGCCTCATAACTCATCGACAAAGCTCGATACCTCAATATCATAATATACTGACCTTGCTTGGGTCGATTTAATCGCACAATTTCGCGGCATCGTCGTTTAAGCAGATTTCGCTTTACAGCTCGTTTATCTACTTTTTTGCTAACGATAATGCCTAGTTCTAAGGTCTCGCTTGGTCGAAAATATACAACCACTCCTTTTCCAATGATTTTATGATTTGTATCAAAACAATCCTGAAAATGAGTTAATCGAAATGATCGGCCAAAGGTCAGTGCTTTAAGCAGCTAACCGAGCCCTTCCTTTTGTCCGTCTTGCCTTAATGACAGCGCGGCCGGCATGTGTTCGCATGCGGACTAAAAACCCGTGGGTTTTACTACGCTTTCTGCTATTGGGTTGATAGGTCCTTTTCAATCGGGTCCTCCTAATACGTCTAAATAACCGGAGGAATTATAAGTCGTTGAGCTTCGTTTGGTCAATGTGTCTTTTCGTAGGTACAGGCAAATGTCTCGTAGGGATTTTTATAGGCAGGATGATCTTGACGACCTTCGGGAGCGGAAAGAATGTATTTATTGAATCGATCCTTGTTCTGTCGTATCGACTCCCAGTCAAAGTGGGTCATCGCCTCAAGGGCTTCCTCTTTTGATAAAACAATTTTTCTCATCCCCAGATTATATAAGGTGTTACCAGGGATATATTGTTGCTCATGGTAGGCGACATTCCACCCCGTTCGTAACGCAAAGGCAAAAAAGGTCTCATACGTCATGTTATAGCTGTGAACTGCATGGCCGATCTCATGCTTTAGGACGGTGGCTAACTGCGCTTTATTTTCCATCTCAAAAAGGTATATTCGCTTATTATCTTTATCATAGGCTCCAAGGACGTTTTGTTTAAAGGTTTTAGCAAAAACATTAGAGGGCGCATCTTGAAGACTAAGCTGCATGCTTCGATTTTTGACGATCATCTCAACCCCGAAGAGGTGTTCAGGGGGGATATCCGCAAGCGTTGCATAGATCATTTCCAGTTCTTCTTCAGAAAAAGGAATATCGGAGTTTCGAACTTTCATCCTATATCTTTCTCCAATTTTCTTAGCTATCCATTGCATAACCTCGGGTACAAGGTGGAGCTGAACGGCGGGGTTTTGAATAGGTTTCTGCGCATCGGGATTGCGGAGTTTGACAGGGTTAAATTGTCCAAGATTGATATCAGAAGAAGCGTTTACGCCAAACCCTTGTGTGCCATAAGCACCATAGGACGACACCCCATATGAACCAATTGCTCCGATCATCAAAATCCCCTCTTATTTAAAAAGTTTATATTTAACGAGTCCTTCAATTTGCGTAACGGTCTTCATGAACATGGCGGCAGAAACAATGTTAAATCTTGTCTTTTCATCGACAGCCATTTCGTACTGGCCATGATCTTTGACGGTAAAACGAGCGTTGGCAACTTCCTCGTGAAACGTTCCACCCTGCATGGGATCTACTTTAAACCCTCGGCGATGATACTCTTCCCAGAAATGACTATCAACCGTTAACGTCTTGGATTGGGACTTATGGTTAACTCGTTCTCTCATTTGGCTCACCCCTCATTTTGTCGATTTAAAAATATATCGGTCGAAAACACCCATTGTCCCACTCAAAATTCAACGAATAATTTTATTTAATATCCGCCCAGAGGGCATACGCGTACCCTACGAGTTAAATAACGACAAATTGTTGCTGTCTTTTGTATCCGATTATTGTGTTACTTGCTATAATGGAGACATCATACGCGGGTGTGGTGGAATTGGTAGACACGCCAGACTTAGGATCTGGTGCCGCAAGGCATGGGGGTTCAAGTCCCTTCACCCGCACCAAACCCTATTATCTAGCCACAAACCTTTTTGATCTTAGTGAAGACCTTTTTCGTTGAAATGCGCAGAATACTGCATGTCAGTCTTTTGAATATGTTCCCGAACCCAATCCTGAAGAAACGAAAGCACTTCCATGCTAATAACCATTTTCCCTGATTCGTAGTCCTTTTTTAGGTCCAATGCTTTTTTTACAAATTTATCATGCTCCGCCTTGTGGGTGATATAATTTGGATACTCGTACTGAAGTTGGTATTTTTCTTCTTTGCCAAAATGGTAGACGGTATAATCGATAAGCTCATTCAAAACACTACCAATGATCTCTTTTCCCTTGCCTTGCTTCATCGCCTCATGAAGTTTATTAATAAGATCGATCAGCTTTTTATGTTGATTATCAATATCGACGACCTTTACACTGAGTTGATCTGTCCACGTTAATATTGCCATTGTTTTGCCCCCCGTTGAGTGTCTAAAGTTATCAACTAAAATAGCTCAAATTTTTTACGTCTGTCAAGGGCAGGAGGAAAAGACTTGTGGCCGCCCCTACCGTCATATACAATACGAGTAAATCATCTCGAAATAAGGAGTATTTTATGTCGGTTACGATGCAGAAATATGGCGAACTTGTTTTCAACGAAACCGTTATGAAAACACGTCTCAGTCAAAATGCCTATACCCAACTCATGGAGATTATCACCAAGGAAAACCCGCTCGACAAAGAGATCGCTGGTGAGATCGCTCACAGCATTAAAGAGTGGGCGATAGAAAACGGAGCAACCCATTTTGCCCACTGGTTTCAACCCCTGCGCGAAGGCACAGCCGAAAAGCATTACGCCTTTATTAGTTATAACGAAGCCGGCGAACTCATTGAGCGCTTAACGGCCGACCAACTTATTCAATCTGAGCCCGATGCCTCGTCCTTTCCCTCGGGAGGGATACGGTCTACCTTTGAAGCACGTGGCTATACAGCATGGGATCCGACCTCTCCCGTATTTTTGATGGAGGGAAAAACCTCCAAAACACTCGTCATTCCCTCTGTTTTCTTGTCGTGGACGGGGGAAGTTCTTGATCAAAAGACAGCGCTCCTTCGATCAAAAAAAGCCCTCAACCAAGCCGGAATGAAAATCCAAAAACTATTAGGCAATCGAAACGCTAAGCGAATTCAGGTTTGGCTTGGCATTGAACAAGAATACTTCTTGTTACCCAAAGCACTCGTCGAAAACCGCATGGATCTGCGCATCTGTGGCAAAACCTTATTTGGCAACCCCGCTATTCGGGGACAACAAATGAAGGATCACTACTTTGGTGCCATAAAACAATCGGTGCTTCAATTCATGGAAGACTTTGACCAGGAGCTTTACCGTCGAGGCATCCCAGCCAAAACACGTCACAATGAAGTTTCCCCCAATCAATTCGAGATCACCCCCCTTCATGAAGAGGCCAATCTGGCGCTCGATCATAACCTGCAATTGATGACCTTGCTTAAAGATGTTGCGGATCGTCATGGATTTGTGGGGCTTCTTCACGAAAAACCTTTTGAGGGCGTAAATGGAAGCGGAAAACACCTCAATTGGTCTATCGGCGATAATACCGGCGTTAATTACCTTGAGCCTTCGGCAAGTCCCCTTCGCAACGTGACCCTCTTAATGACCGTTGTTGCAATTATGTTGGGCGTTCAAAAATACGGAGCACTCCTTCGTGGAGCAGTCTCGGATGCCGGTAATGACGATCGTTTAGGAGCCAGCGAAGCACCCCCAAGTATCATGTCAGTATATTTAGGGGATTATCTCTCGAATATGCTGAATGAAATTGAAACGTTAAATAAGATCAGCGAAAAGAAAATGGCCGAAATAAGCCTAGGCATAAGGCAGCTCCCCTCAGTCACAAAAGACAGTTCGGATCGTAATCGGACCGCACCCATAGCCTATACAGGCAATAAATTTGAGTTTCGCTCTTTGGGGTCGAGTCAAAATGGCTCAGAATTAGCCACCCTCATTAACCTTATGGTCACCGAAGGATATGAGCTCATTTACACAAAACTTGAAAAGATGAAGGGGGACCCTCGCGTAAACGCGTTGATGGTCATCAAAGAACTACTTAAAGAAACAAAAAAAGCTCATTTCGAAGGCAATTGTTATACCGCAGATTGGCATAAAGAGGCAGAGAAACGCGGATTACCTAATATTAAAGATACCCCTGCGGCACTAGCGCTTATGAATACGTCTGAACATGCTCAATTATTTACCGAATACCAGATTCTTTCCGAACGGGAATTACAAGCACGTCAACTTATTAAATACCGAACCTACATCAAATCGAAACAAATCGAAATGGGGATCGCCTTGAATATGGTCGCTGGCGATGTACTTCCGGCTATTTTATTGCAACTGGATCGCGTTGGTCGTGGGTTTGAAAGCGTAGCCCTTTCTGGAACGCCCAGTACGATCTTAAAGCAGGAGCTTGAAGCACTTGACTCTCTTTATACTCAAATTCGCGCTCAAAGCAACATTCTTGAGAAAGGGCTCAATATGATAGACGTTAACGATGAGCCTTCGAAGGCAGCTCCATCCATTGCCGATCTATCGCGTATTCAGATGTCCCAGCTCCGAAAACTCGTGGATGAAGCCGAAACGCTTGTCTCAAGGGACCTTTGGCCCTTTGCTGGCTATCAAGAAATCTTCGCATCCATTAATTAGTCTTAAGAATTTTTTTAGAAATAAAAAAGGGGCGATAAATCGCCCCTTTTTTTGTATACATTCAAATGAATTGAATAATTACTTAACCTCAGCAGCTGGAGTAACAGCAGCTGCATCAGCGGCTGGAGCAGCTTCTTCAGTTGTAGCAGCCTCAGGAGCTACTGGAGCAACTTCTTTAGCCTTACCACAACCCATTACGCTGATTACGAGAACCATAGCAATTAGAATTGACCATACTTTTTTCATTAAAAATCCCCTCCTTTCATAATAACTTATATAGGAAACAAGATAATGATACCCAAAAATCAACTTTTTGAAAAGCCTATTTAAATCCAAGGTAAAGTTTTTATATCAAGTGGGCTCGAAAGTTGACATTGGTCACACGTCATGTTTGAATACACTATGATCAAAACAGTGATCCTTGCAGGTGGCAGTGGCACACGATTATGGCCCCTTTCTAGAACAGAATACCCCAAACAATTTATTCCTCTTTTTGACAACAACAGCCTCTTTCAACTGACGGTCGATCGAAATAAACCTTTTACGGATGAATTTATTGTTGTTACCAATGAGGCTCAATTCTTCTTGGTTAGCGATCAAGCCAAACTCACAGAGGGTCAGTTCCACTTCATTTTAGAACCCATCGGCAGAAATACAGCACCCGCCATTGCATTAGCTGCCCTTAGCCTCGAAAACGATGACATCATGCTCGTTACCCCATCAGATCACTTCATAAAGAATAAAATAGCTTACCAAGCCTTGATTAAAGAAGGGGAAGCGCTTGCGAAAAAAGACCAACTCGTCACCTTTGGAATACGCCCCACACATGCCGCAACAGGATATGGCTACATTGAAGCAAACGGAATTGAAGTGCTGAGCTTTAAAGAAAAACCTGATATCGAGACTGCCGGCGATTATGTTAAAAGGGGTAATTTCTTTTGGAATAGCGGGATGTTTATGTTCAAGGCGAGGGTCTTTTTGTCCGAACTTGAACGGTTTGCCCCAGATATTCTCTCGACAGCGATGGCTGCTTATCAACAGCGATCAACTGAGCCGATCCTTGGCACAACAAGAATTCCCGTAGAGGCCATGGCCAATATCCCAGCCAACAGCATAGACTATGCTGTAATGGAACACTCCCATAACATCTCGGTCATTCAAGGGGATATCGGGTGGTCGGATCTTGGCAGTTTTGATGAACTCTATGATGCCTTTGAAAAAGACAGCAAAGGGAATGCCATTCATGGACGCGCCACCAGTCTCAACTCAAACAATAATCTCATTTTCTCTCATGAGAACAAAATGATCGCTACCCTCGGTGTCAACGACCTGATCATCATTGATACGGGCGACGCCTTGCTCGTCACACAAAAAGGCCAATCCCAAGCGGTTAAAACTCTGGTAGAAACCCTTAATCTTCAAGATTCCGACCTTACCAAGACCCATCGCACCGTTCATCGACCTTGGGGCACCTATACCATTTTACTAGAAGAGCCGAATTCACGTTATAAACTGAAAAAAATAGTCGTTAAGCCCAAACACAAACTCTCCTCTCAAAAACATTTCCATCGCAATGAACATTGGATCGTCGTCAGTGGCACGGCAAAGATACAAAACGGCAACGAGCATATCTTGTTACGTGAAAATGAATCAACCTACATTCCCATGGGGCAAATTCATCGCCTCGAAAATCCAGGGAAGATTGATCTCGTAATGATCGAAGCTCAAGTGGGAAGCTATCTCGGGGAAGATGACATCGTTCGACTCGAAGACGACTTTAACCGAAAATAACCCCTTCAAAAATCAGTGAGATCCTTTCATATATTAACGTTTGGCTGTCAAATGAATAAAAATGACAGCGAACAAATGACCTCATTAATGCTCCAAAATGATCAATACGTCGAAGCAAAATCCCTTGAGAACGCGGATATCTTAATTTTCAATTCTTGTGCTGTTCGCGAAACAGCAGAGAACCGAATGTTTGCAAGAATGAAGGATCTCGTCGGTCGTCGAAAAAAAGCGAAAAAAGCGGTGACCCTCGTTCTTGCTGGCTGTGTACCCCAATACGAAAAAGAATCCCTATTAAAAGCACATCCTTACATCGACATCATCGTCGGCGCTAATTCTATGGAATATTTGCCTTCATTACTTGATCATAATAGTCAAACCCCTCAAATAATGATCAAAAAAAACAAGGATACATCTATTATCAAATCAAGCCCCAAACGAACCCCCTTCGATCAAGCATTTATCCCGATAATGTTCGGCTGCGACAATTTTTGTTCTTACTGCATTGTACCGTATACACGAGGGCGGGAAGTGAGTCGAACCAAGGAATCCATCCTTGAAGAGATCAATGCCCTAGCGGGGTCTGGGTATAAAAAACTTCTTCTGCTCGGCCAGAACGTTAACTCCTATGGGCAAAGCCTTTACTCCCATTATGACTTCGCAGATTTACTCGTCGATATTCATGAAACACCCTTTATCGATGAGATAGATTTCATGACCTCTCATCCCAAAGACATGTCAGACAAACTCATTTCAACCCTCGCACGTCTTCCAAAAATGGGAAAAGAGATCCATTGCCCTTTGCAAGCCGGCGATGACGAGTTATTGCTTGCAATGAATCGCCACTATAGCGTGGCTGATTATATAAAACTGGTTACAAAGATACGAAAAGAAATCCCTGACGCCCTGATTTCAACAGACCTGATCGTCGGGTTTCCGGGGGAAACAGAGGCTCAGTTCCAGAACACGGTTCATGCGGTCAAAACCTTGGGATTCCATCGGGTCATCGCCGCATCATACTCTCCTCGGAAGGGAACCGCTGCCGCCAATCTGCCTAACCAGATCGCAGAGAAAACAAAAAAGAGACGACTCCTCGAACTTCAGAAGGCCGTTCAACAATACGCTTTTGGGAAACACCCCGTTGAAGAAAGCAAACTTTTGTAGTTTAATACTCACCCTGTCATGTCCACCAACAACCGCCAAATGAAAGTTTTCGTCGGCAGCTCTCACGCCAAACTGGGTGAGGAAATTGGCCAATATCTTGGCATTGACCTCGGGGACATGAAGGTTTCTCGTTTCAGTTGTGGCGAAATCTACGTCAAGATCAATGAAAGCATACGTGGCGCGAATGTCTTTCTGGTGCAAACGTGTAGCCACAATGTTAATGAGGATCTGATGGAACTCTTTATCACGATCGATGCCTTTAGCCGTGCGAGTGCTAGCTCAATCACGGTTGTTTTTCCGCACTATGGGTATGCCCGACAAGACAAAAAATCCGAGCCACGAGAACCTATTTCAGCTAAGCTCGTCGCAAACTTACTAACCACAGCAGGTGCAAACCGTGTCATCACGATGGATCTTCATGCTGATCAAATTCAGGGATATTTCGATATTCCGGTTGACCACTTAACCGCTATGCCGCTTTTTGTAAAATACTTTGAGAATCTCAAACTCAAGGATCTCATCGTTGTGGCACCTGACACAGGTCGGGCCAAAACCGCGAAAAAGCTAGCCGACCGCCTTGGCGCAGAATTGGCTATCCTTCATAAGACAAGACCTGAACACAATAAGGCGGCCATTATGCATGTGGTCGGTGATGTAGCCGGAAAAACCGTTCTTTTATTTGATGATATGGTCGACACCGCAGGCTCCGTCACGCAAGGACTAGCCGCGCTTCGAAAACATGGATGTAATGAAGAAATGTATTTGGCCTGTACACACCCTGTGTTTTCGGGTCAAGCGATCGAGCGTCTTTCAACGGCTGGGTTTAAAGAAGTCGTGGTCACCAACACGATCCCCATCGCACCTGAAAAAAGATTCCCTGGACTCAAGATCCTCTCAACAGCTCCACTGTTCGCCGAAGCGATCAGTCGTAATCACCATAACATTTCGATCAGCGAAATATTCGAATAGACTTTATTCTAAGAAATCTTTAACCCAAGACGGTTTACCCTCTTCGGCCTTTTCTTTGGCGGGTCCGCCTCCATGAACATCGCAGTAGTCACTAGGTTGGTGGCCCTCCCAAAAGTTCTCCACAGAGGTTTGTGGGCAAAATTGAGACGCTTTCTTGCCTGAAATCCAGCAAATATTTACAGGAACCATGCCTGCCGGTTTGGGGAAATCGAGCATCGGCACATTGATGAGCGCCACCTTCATAAAGTCACGCCACATGATCGCAGGGATAGAGCCCCCCGTCACCTTGTTCATCGGCGAATTGTTATCATTCCCGACCCATGTCGCTACCGCCATTTGAGGCACATAGCCGATAAACCATGCGTCACGATAATCACTCGTTGTGCCTGTTTTCCCCGCCATGGGGCGAGGCAATTTGGCGGCAGTCCCTGTTCCCATTTCGACGGTTGCACGCATCATATCAACCAAGGCGTAAACTTGATTGGTATCAAATACTTTCTGCCCTTCTTCTTTTTCACGGTAAATCACGATCCCATTTCGATCCTCAATTTTATTGATCAGAACCGGTTTCATCAACGTGCCACCATTAGCAAAGGCGGCATACGCTGAGGTCATCTCTAACATTGTTGTTTCTTGAGATCCTAGTGCTATCGATAAATACGGAAAAAGGGGCGTGGTGATGCCAAATAATCGAGCGGTCTCGATAACCGTCTCGGGCCGTATCATGCTGACCAACCGAACCGCCACAACATTCTTAGATTTCCCCAATGCAATACGAAGTGGCATCCGACCATCGTATTCGTTGCCAAAATTGGCCGGCGAATACGGCCCCATCGCGGTATTCAACATAATCGGTGCGTCGGTAAATATCGTCCCTGGTGATACCCCTTTCGCTAAAGCCGACAAGTAGATAAAGGGTTTAAAGGACGAACCGGGTTGACGCATCGCTTGGGTGCATTTATTAAATTGATTATGAAGGAAATCATAGCCGCCTACCATCGCAAGAACCTGTCCAGTGTTTGAGTCCATGGCTAAAACAGCGGCTTGGCTAAACCCAAGGCTCTCAGCTTTACCTTTTTCAATCGCTTTTTCAACCGCATCCTCTGCGGCCTCTTGCATTCTAAAGTTGATCGGCGTATACACCTTTAAGCCGCCATTATAAACGCCTTGCTCGCCATACATCTGAATCAACTTTTCAAGGATCGCAGAGGTAAAATAGGGGGCCTTAAACTTTAGGCGTTGACGTGAAGCAAACTTGATACGCTGTGCTTTCGCTTGGTCATACTGTGACTTGGTGATAAGTCGCGTCTTCATCATTCGTTTTAATACAACATCTTTTCGATCGAGGGCGGCTTTTGGGTTTTTGAACGGGGAATAATACTCCGGCGCTTGAAGCATACCCGCCAATAAAGCACTCTCTGCTATGGTCAATTCTTCGGCATGTTTATCGAGGTATTGAGTGGCCGCCGCTTCGATTCCATAGGCATTGTGCCCCCAATAGACTTGATTAAGGTACATTTCCAAAATTTCATCCTTTGTAAAATGCCGCTCTAGCTTAAACGCCAAGACGATTTCTTGAATTTTTCTGACGAATCGCTTTTTCTTACTTAGGAACAAGTTCCGAGCGAGTTGCTGAGTCAAAGTGCTGGCGCCTTGAGCCTTTTCTTGGCGGATCACATTAACGATCGTTGCCCTAAAAATGCCGATGGGATCGATCCCATGATGGCGATAAAACCGTGCATCCTCAAGCGCAACAACGGCCTTTTGCATCGCTGTATTGATATGGGATAAGGGAACAATGCTTCGATTCTCTTCTTGATGAAGATCGGCAAGAATCACCCCATCTGCGGAATAGATCCGTGTACTTTCGTTTGGCAAGGTTTTGGTGATACTGCGAACATCCGGAAGCGTAAACGCTAAAAGCGTCATATACCCAATTATAGCCATGGCAAGAACAACAAAAACCGTTACACCCACGCGAATAAGCGCGCGGGTCAAGCTTTCTGTCATGGCCGATTTTTTAGGTTTCTTCCCCAATGGAGGAGTCGCTCGGCGACGGCTCTTAAGCCCGGTTTGAATGGGCACACGTTTTTCAAAGACCATATAGGTATGGTATATTAACAAACATCACCGTGAATAGAAAGGATTTCGTGCTATGCCGGCTCAATTGCTTAGAGGGATCGTCGATTGCATCAGCCCCGACGAACTAACAGAAAAACTGAAGTTGGGACGAAAGTTGCGCATTAAATTTGGCGCTGACCCGAGTGCACCGGATATCCACCTTGGTCATACCGTTGTTTTACGAAAACTCAAACAATTTCAAGATCTCGGTCATCATATTATCTTTTTGATCGGGAATTTCACGGCAACCATAGGGGATCCTTCCGGCAAATCAAAGACTCGCAAAGCATTGTCAGATGAAGAAGTTCTTGTAAACGCCAAAACCTATCAAGAGCAAATCTTTAAAATCCTCGATAAAAACAAGACGACGGTTGTCTACAATAATGATTGGTTAGGCGAATTGAGCGCCAAGGACATTATTAAGCTAGCTGGCAAATATAATGTCGCTCGCATGCTTGAACGGGACGACTTTCACAAACGCTTCACAAGCAATCAAACCATCAGCCTCCATGAGTTTATGTACCCGCTGTTGCAAGGTTACGACTCGGTCCATTTGGAAGCCGACATTGAACTCGGCGGCACCGATCAACGCTTTAATTTACTCGTGGGACGGCATCTGCAAAAGGAATTTGGGCAAACACCACAAGTGGTCATCACAATGCCGATCCTTGAAGGGCTCGATGGCGTTAATAAAATGAGCAAAAGCTTAGGCAACCATGTCGGACTGACTGATGCACCCGAAGAAATGCTTGGCAAATTGATGTCTATTCCCGATCCGCTTATTGCTAAATATTATGAGTTGCTGACCGATATCAATGCAAATAAGCTTGGCGAAATTAAAACATCTTTGGCGGATGGTTCGGTTAACCCGCGTACCATCAAGATGGAATTAGCCAAAGAGATCGTTGCGTTCTATCACGACACGAAAGCATCCGTTGACGCGGAGCAGCACTTTGACAATCTATTTAAAAATAAAGAAGTACCCTCGGAGGTTGAGGAGATCTTGATCGAAAAATTGGATCAACCCTTATATAAATGGCTAACGCAACTCAAGCTCGTCGATAGCAATAAAGAGGCACATCGACTCATTACCCAAGGGGGCGTCACCCTTAATCAAGAGAAAACGACCGATCCTTCCGCTGTTTTGGCCACCTCTGCAGACGTCATCATCAAAGTTGGCAAGCGCAAGTTCATTAAGGTTATTTGGAAATAACCGCCCTCGGAACCAAGCGTAACGAAGGGGTTGGCACCACATTCAACGGGGTGGTTTGACCCGCAAGTAGGCGAGCATAACCGGCCGCTGCGATCATCACCCCATTGTCCGTACAATATTTAAGCGGGGGCATCGACACCTTGACACCTGTTGGCGCCCCCTTGATCTGCTCGCGAAGGGCTGAATTAGCTGAAACCCCACCGGCGATCACGATCTGCTTAACTTGATAGCGTTCGGCTGCCAGAAAGGTTTTCTTCGTCAACTCCGCGATCAAACGAGCTTGTAACGACGCACAGAAGTCAGCCATTTGAGGAGCATCTTTTGGCAGGCTCGACAAACCCAACTCTTGATTATATCGGAGAACCGCTGTCTTTAACCCGCTAAAGCTAAAGTCTAAATCGCGTTCGGTGCGAACGTGCGGAAAACTATGTGATTTTGCATTACCTGTTTGGGCGATATTGTCTATGGCCGGCCCACCTGGATAGCCAAGACCTAATGTTCGAGCCGATTTATCGAAGGCTTCACCAATCGCATCATCAAGCGTATTGCCGAGCAATTCGTAAGAAAAGGGTTCACGCATCAAAATCAACTGGGTATGCCCACCGGAGGCAACAAGAACAAGAACAGGATAGTGAAAGTCATCTTCCTGATCCAACAGGTTGGAGTATATATGCCCTTCGATATGATTAACGCCGATCATCGGCACCTTTAAAAAGGAGGCCATCGCTTTGGCGGCTGAAACGCCCACCCCGAGCGACCCCATCAAGCCGGGGCCAACGGTAAAGGCAACACCGTCGATATCACCCCACGCGATGCCGGCTTTTTCTCTAGCCGCGTCCAAGACAGGGATCAGGTGATGGACATGTAATCGTGAAGCCATCTCGGGAACAACGCCTCCATAAACTTGATGCGCTTTGATCTGCGTCGAAACGACATGAGACAAAATTTGTTTTCCTCCAATAACGACGCCGGCGGAGGTCTCATCACACGAGGATTCAATCCCAAAAACTAACATCGATTATCGGGACAGTCGATTGATCGTTTTTTCGCGACCCAAATAGAAAACGAGGGAATAGAGATCAAGGGATTTAGCTGTACCGGTGCATAACACACGAATGGTTGGCGCTAATTCTTTCATAGAAAAGGAATGGGTTTCTAGGAATACATGGAAAACAGCTTCGATGATAGCCTTACTCCAAACACTGTTATCCTGAAGCCGTTTTAATAAGTCAGGAAGCAAAGGCAATACCTTTGGGTTGACTTGTTCTAGAAAAGTCTCAGAAACAGCAATGTCTTGAACAAACGGGACGCAAAGCAGATCCAGTTCGGCAATATCATTGGCTTTTTGTTGGAGTTCTTGTAAACAATCCGCCATGACTGAGTCGTTAGTGGCTCTATCTAGCATGGCCTCTAAGCTTGGCTTATCAAATCGACGAAGCGATTCCAGCGAGGCTTTCTTTATATATTGAATATTAAGCCAACCCAATTTTCGAAGATCAAGTTTGGCTGGATTCTTGGATACTTTGACTACATCAAAAAAAGAAATAAGTTCTTCTTGAGAGAACACCTCTTGGTTTCCGTAACCCCAACCTAATCGAACCAAGAAATTAAAAACCGCTTCCGGCAAATAATCATGATCTCGATAATACTCAACATTGGTGTCGCTTCGGCGCTTACTGAGAGGCTGATTATTCTCATCGACAATGAGTGGTACATGATAATATGTTGGATGAGGTATCCCCAAATAGTCATAGATCAATTTATGTTTATCGGTGTTGGTTAAGTGGTCTACCCCGCGGATAATGACATTCACGCCCATATCAATATCATCCACCACAACAGCCAAGTGAAAAACCGGCATGCCATCGGACTTGACGATAACAAAATCGGGAAGCTCGTCGCCTTTGCCTTTTAAATAGACCGCACCCTCTTTGTCGTAGGCATAGCCTTTTCCACGAAGCAAATCAACATAATGGGCATATCGATCTAAGCGCTTTGATTGATAAGGCACGATATCGTTATCCCAATGGATCCCTAACCAAGAAAGTCCATTCATAATACCTTCGGCAAATTCGGGCTTTGAGCGAGCAGCATCCGTATCCTCCATTCGAAGGATAAATTTACCGCCTTTATGTTTAGCATATAAATAATTAAACAAGGCGGTTCGCGCACCGCCTATATGTAAAAAGCCAGTAGGGCTGGGAGCAAATCGAGTAATGATCATTGTAGAAGGTATTGTAGTCGTATTGACGGTGTGCTTCAAGTACATTATTCTGACTGCGATTCCACTGTTTCGGTGGTCAGAAATTCTACACTTTGGAGGGTGCGATGGTTACAGCGTTAGAAGAATGGGTTGCGCAACAAGCAGAGCTTACACAGCCAGACAAAATTTACTGGTGCGATGGAAGCGATGAAGAAGCCAAGCGTTTGGTTGAGATTGGGCTCCATGAAGAAACGATCAATGGCGAACCTGTTTTTCGAAAATTAAATGACGCTCGCTGGCCGAATGCCTTTTATCACCGCACAGATCCCTCGGATGTCGCCCGAACAGAGCACTTGACCTTTATCTGTCACTCCGACAAGGAAACGGCCGGCCCCAACAATAACTGGATGCATCCTGATGAAGCCAAAGTTAAACTGACCGAGATCACCCGCGGTTGCATGAAGGGACGCACGATGTATGTTATCCCTTATATGATGGGACACCCTGACTCACCTTACTCCAAAGCAAATGTCCAGCTGACGGATAGCGCCTATGTCGCCATTAATATGCGCGTCATGACCCGAATGGGAACAGAAGCGCTTAAACGCATCGGGACAAGCACTGATTTTTTTAGAGGGCTCCATTCTATTGGTGACTTAAATCCTGACCGTCGACTGATCATGCATTTCCCTGAAGAAGGGCTCGTTTGGAGCATTGGTTCGGGCTATGGTGGGAACGCCTTGCTTGGCAAAAAGTGCTTTTCCTTGCGCATGGCCTCTTGGGAAGGGAAACAAGAAGGTTGGCTTGCGGAACACATGCTCATCATGGGAATCCAAAGTCCAACGGGTGAAACAACCTATATTGCGGCCGCTCTTCCCAGTGCCTGCGGAAAGACAAACTTGGCGATGCTTGAGTCTGCCCTTCCCGGATATAAGATTTGGACAATCGGCGACGATATTGCTTGGCTTAACGTGGGGCCTGATGGGCGCCTTTGGGCTATCAATCCTGAAGCAGGCTTCTTTGGCGTTGCTCCTGGCACTTCGCTTAAGACCAACCCAAATATGCTAAAAACGCTTCATGGAACAAAATTCTTCCCAACCATATACACCAACACAGCGATTGATCTCGATAAAAATGAACCGTGGTGGGAAGGGCTTGATGGCGAACGTCCCGACAACTTGCTCGATTGGCAAGGCAAAGCCTTTGATCCAAAAGCTGGAACAAAAGCCGCACACCCCAATTCCCGATTTACGGCTTCGATTTATAACTGCCCCATTTTGTCACATGAATATGACAACCCAAAGGGGGTACCCATCTCTGCGATTCTGTTCGGTGGACGACGAGCGAAACTCGTGCCACTTGTGATGGAAAGTTTTGATTGGAATCATGGCGTTTTCCTCGGCGCTCGAATGGGGTCAGAAACAACAGCAGCCGCTACGGGCGCTCAAGGCGTAATCCGACGTGACCCAATGGCGATGCTCCCCTTTTGTGGCTATAACATGGGCGATTATTTTGATCATTGGTTTGATGTGGGCAGCAAATTAACGAACCCACCCAAAGTTTTTTCGGTCAATTGGTTCCGCGTCGATGAGAGCGGCAAGTTCATGTGGCCTGGGTTTGGCGATAATATTCGCGTTATAAAATGGATGATGGATCGGATCGCCGGCAAGGTTGGCGCCAAAGAAACACCAACCGGCCTTGTCCCCCATATCAACGAAATGCATCTCGAGGGGCTAAATATTGATCATTCGACGATGGAAAAGCTGCTCGACGTGAGCATGCACGAATGGGAAGGCGAGGTCGCCGATATCAAAGCCTATCTCGACCAATTTGGTGAGCATATGCCCCAAGCCATGTGGGATGAGTATCAAAAACTCGCGGATGCAGTAGGAAAGTAATTTTTCGAAATATTGATTATAAAAAAGGGAGGCCGATTGGCCTCCCTTTTTTATGTATTTTGTCATTCATTTTGACAATTTACATAAATTTAGCAATCACTTTACCTAAATACTCATCCCGATCAACACTGTTCCCTATCAATAGATCTAACGAGGTAGCGGGTTGGTCGAGGGAATCAAGAATATCTTGAGGCATCACGATATTGACACCGAACCCTAGAATTGCGCCTTTGACCTGTAGGCCCTGAGTGACAGCTTCGGCAAGGATTCCTGCGATCTTTTTGCCATCCACCATGACATCATTGGGCCACTTCATGGTGGCAACGACATCATATTCAGCCAGCGTCTCGATAATGGCTCTTGCGAGAACTTGGGTAAGGACAGGCAAGTCATCCGGCTTTGCATTGAGCGGCTTTAAAACAATCGACGCATAAATATTGCCGACCACATCCGACCGCCAAAGATGCCCCTTCTGGCCTCGGCCCGCCGTCTGAATATCGGCGACGATCACATCGCCATGTTGAAGCACTTCAAGGTTCGTTTTTGCATAGGTATTGGTCGAATTAACGGCTTGAAGATGAATAAGGTTCATATGAAATATTATACCAGACGCTTAATTGTTCCACCTGTAACAATATGTTTTGATTTTAAGAGGCGCCCTTGGTAGAATGGCGACATAATGTTTATTAAACCTGAAATCATTGAGTCGCTCCTCAACCAAAAAGCCCCGCTTCGACAAGAGATCGAGGAGATTATCAATAAAAGCCTGAACCTTGAACGCCTATCCACCAAGGACGTGGCAACCTTGCTTCGGGTAACTCGTGCCAGCGACATCGCCCGCATTTGGGAAGCAGCCGGCCAAGTGAAAGAGTTGATCTATGGCAAACGTGTTGTTATCTTTGCACCACTCTATATTTCCAATCTTTGTAAAAACAACTGCGCGTATTGTGCCTTTCGCACCGATAACCGAGGCGTCACGCGCAAAGCACTCACTCAAGACGAGATCGCCGCCGAAACCTTGGCACTTCTTAAAACCGGCCAAAAAAGAATCCTTTTGGTGTCAGGAGAAGCCTACCCTCAGGACGGACTGGATTATGTCCTCGATGCGATAAAGACCATTTATTCTATGAGCGACAGGAACAATCACATTCGACGGATCAATGTCAACATCGCCCCCCTTGAACAGAAGGACTTTAAGCGGCTTCTCGGTGCCGATATTGGCACCTATCAACTTTTCCAAGAGACCTATCACCCAGAAACCTACACCAAACTCCACACAAAAGGACCTAAATCCGACTATCTCTATCGTCTCACCTGCATGGACAGAGCCTTTCGAGCTGGCTTTCAAGATATTGGGATCGGCGTTTTGTTTGGACTATATGACTATCGCTTTGAAGTATTGGCACTGATGCAACATATCGAGCATCTTGAGGCCACGTATGGCCTCGGGCCCCATACGCTATCCGTGCCTCGACTTGAACCAGCCGATGGCTCAAGTATCGCCGAAAAACCACCCTTTCCCATTGATGACACGATGTTTAAAACCATCATTGCTATTCTTCGCTTAGCCGTGCCCTACACGGGCATTATCCTTAGCACCCGTGAAACAGCAGCCATGCGACAAGATGCGCTAAATCTAGGCGTATCTCAAATCAGCGCCGGATCAAAAACAAGTCCTGGTGGCTACAGTGATCCGTCCGCGACGGAGCAATTCTCCCTAGGCGACACCCGAACCCTTGACGACGTCATTGCCGACATTGGTGAAAAAGGTCATATTCCCTCCTTTTGTACCGGTTGTTACCGTCTCGGTCGAACCGGCATTGATTTCATGGATCAAGCCAAACCCGGCGATATCAAAGCCAAGTGTTTACCCAATGCGCTCTTTACCTTCGAGGAATATTTGCAAGACTATGCCTCCCCCGCGACCAAAGCCATGGGTAGAGTCCTTATTGATCGATCGATGAGCGATATCCCCAGTGCCAACAAAGATAAAACACAGAAAGCTCTGAGTAAAATTAGAGACGGAAAGCGAGATATTTATGTTTAATTCGCCCAAAGACCAACTCCCCCATATTGTACTCGTCGGCCCTCGCAATGTAGGCAAGTCATCCCTTATTAATGCCTTAACCGCTCAAAAGGTGAGCCTTGTGTCCGAAACACCCGGCACGACCACCGATCCCGTCGAGCGTCGCTACGAATTGCAACCCCTTGGCCCCGTGGTATGGATCGATACAGCAGGGATTGATGATGTGGGCGATGTTGGCCTCTTACGAGTTGAACGAACCAAAGTCGCCCTGAAACAAGCGGATGTTTTCTTGATCGTTCTGGATCCCGACACATCGGATACACTCCACGAGGGGCTTTTAGCCGAGCTACCCTCAACCACGCCTCGATGCGTTGTTTTAAACAAATGTGATCTGCTCACAACGAGTGAACGCTTAACAACTCTTCAAAAATTGAAATCCCGTTGGGGTCAGGGGCTAATCCCCGTCTCAACCCTTAACGGGGAGGGGGTCGACACCCTCAAGGACGCCTTGGTCGCCACCCTTAGCGACTCCTTCTTTGTACCTGAACTCCTAAGCGACATCGTCAAAGAAAATGAACTGGTTGTTCTGGTCATTCCTATCGATAAAGAAGCGCCAGTAGGTCGGATCATTCATCCGCAAGCTCAGGCGCTCCGCGCTTTATTAGATATCGGCGCTCAAGTAATGGTCGTTCGCGAAACCGAACTAGCGGACGCCCTAAAAAATCGATTAGCGACGCCACCCTCCTTGGTCATTACCGACTCACAGGCTTTTGCGTATGTAAGCAAAATCGTTCCCAAATCGGTGAAATTGACGTCCTTTTCCATTCTTTTCGCCCGACAAAAAGGCAATTTGAAAGCCTATGCCAACGGCGCCAAAAGACTGGAGCAACTCACCCCTGACAAGCCGATATTAATCGCAGAGTCTTGCTCCCATCGCCCGATCGGCGAAGATATCGGACGCATCAAGATCCCCAGATGGCTCAAAGAAAAAACGGGCCATGACTTTACCTTTGATATCGCTGTCGGCAAAGACTGGCCTCGTGATATCCAAAAGTATCAACTTATTATCCAGTGCGGCGGTTGTATGTCCAATCGGCCTTTTATCCAAAATCGCATCAAAGCGGCTCAGGATGCAGGGGTTCCCATTACCAATTATGGTGTTACCATTGCATGGCTGACCGGCATTCTCGATCGCGCCTTAAAGCCTTTTTCTGATTAATTTTTCGTTTTATGAATAAATCAGATATTCTGAATCTTTTATTGCTTCCTGACCCCGAGCCTCTATATCAAGAAGCGGATTATTGTCGAAAACAGAACATGGGGGATGATGTCTATTTGCGGGGCATCATCGAGTTTTCAAATATTTGCGTCAAAGACTGCCATTACTGTGGGATACGCAGCTCAAATACAGACGTAAAACCCTATCGTATCCCCGATAATGAAATTATTGAGACCTGTCAAAAGATGGTCGTCTGGGGGTATACGAGTGTCGTGCTTCAGTCGGGCGAAGATCCTTTTTATACAACGGAAAAACTTACTCATCTCATTAAAACCATCAAAGCCACCACCCCACTGGCCATTACACTTTCGGTCGGGGAACGCAATGAAGCGACCTATCGAGCATGGAAAGAGGCTGGCATGGATCGGTACTTGTTGCGTTTCGAAACATCCAACCCAAAGCTTTTTCAGGAAAGTCATCCCGATGATGACTTAACAAATCGCCTTGAATGCCTTGAAATCCTTCGGAGGATGGGGGTACAAGTCGGTTCTGGTTTTCTGATAGGACTTCCCAACGAAACCCTAGAACAATTAGCCGAGGATATTCTTTTTTGCACCCAGCTTGATCTGGATATGATCGGAATTGGGCCCTTTATCGCTCACCCGAACACCCCCTTTTCGTCTCAAAGCAACCCCTTTAGTCCTGACATCTTTTATAAAACGATCGCCATTTTACGGCTCATTAATCCCCGCGCTCATATTCCCGCGACGACGGCTTTCGACGCCATCGACCCCAAAGGGAGGAACCGAGTCCTGCAACGCGGAGCAAATGTCTTCATGCCCAATGCGACCCCCATGGCCTATCGCGAACATTATCAGCTCTACCCAGGCAAACCCTGCATTTCCGAGTCGAGCGATGATTGCGCGGGGTGCGTAAAAGGGCGACTTAAGCGACTTGGACGAACGATCGGCAACGATGCTGGACATTCGCTTAAAAATCCGCTAAGGTAATTTCACCATGAATTTTACAAAAATGCAGGGAACCGGTAACGATTTTATTCTCATCGATGCGCTGCATCAGAAAACCGAGGGCCTCGATTGGCCAACCCTTTCAAAGGGTTGGTGCGACCGTCATTTTGGCATTGGCGCCGATGGGGTCATTCTCGTCCTTCCCTCAAAAACCGCTGATCTTCAAATGAAGATCTACAACGCGGATGGGAGCGAAGCCGAGATGTGTGGAAATGGGATCCGATGCTTCGCTTTTTTTGCGTGGCAACAAAAACTCGTCACCCAAAAACGCTTCACCGTAGAAACCCTCGCAGGCATTATGGTTCCTGAAATAGATGATCTGTCCGAGCGACAAGCCATGGTCACCATCGACATGGGGGCCCCTTTTCTAAAGCCGGCTTTTATTCCAGTGAACACGGATTTAGCCGAACCCATTTTAAATCTTCCGATCGAGGTTGGCTCACGCACCTATTCGGTGAGCGCTATTGGCATGGGAAACCCTCACGCTATTTTATTCATCGACCATACAAAGGGGTTTCCGGTCAGCACTATTGGTCCCATGATCGAGCATCATCCCTTCTTCCCAAAACGAACGAATGTCGAATTTATCGAGATAATATCCCCCGAGGAGATCAATATGCGAGTATGGGAACGCGGTGCAGGGGAAACTCTCGCTTGTGGAACGGGAACCTGTGCAGCCACAGTGGCAGGCATTCTTCAAGGGAAGCTGAGAGACTCCATCACCGTTCATTTGCTTGGGGGGGATATCCACGTGAGCTGGAAAGACCACGATCATGTATTTATGACTGGCCCCGCCGAAGTGGTGTTTGAAGGAAAGACCTCAACCCACTAGATTTTTAGGACGGTTTCCATCAACTCGGCGGCAAAATGACTGGGCAAGCGTTCAATGATCGCGTCTTTTTTGGGTTGGCTAAAGAACACTAAAACTTTCGCTGCATGAGCACTGGGCAATATCATCAAAACTTTACAGGTTGTTTTAATGTCAAAATGGCCTAACGCTGTGGCTAAGGTCTCTGGGTCAGCTGCGGCTAACTCTCGGCCATATCGGTCTTGATGTTTGGACGCGATTTGTAGGATCATCTCGTCGGGATTGGTAATAATTGTTTTTTTTGTTTTAAAGATCACGTCATCCACCCCCCTTGATGCTTCACTGATTTGTATACTAACGCTAATTTTTAAATTGGCAAGTCTTCCGTCATATAATAATATATCGTTTGCTTGCAGTAAAAATTTCACCAAAAAGGAAAAACTATGCCAAAAACATCAAAACGCTTCGAATTTATTCCTCCCTATCTGTTCGCTGAGATCGATAAAAAGAAAGCGGCCGCCATCGCCAGAGGGGTTGATATCATAAATTTAGGGATCGGCGACCCTGACAAACCGACTTTCCCCCATATCGTTGAGGCGATGCATAAAGCCATCGACGACCCGAGCACACACAATTACCCCCCTTACGAAGGGATTGCTCGCTTTCGCCAAGCCGTCGCCACATGGTATCAATCCCGTTTTGGGGTAACCCTTGACCCCAACGAGGAAGTCGTTTCCCTAATAGGCTCCAAAGAGGGCATTGCTCATTTGTTATCTGCCTACCTAGACCCTGGTGACATCGTCCTTGTCCCCAGTCCAGGGTATCCCGTTTACAAAATGGGCACCATATTAACTGGGGGGACCCCTTATTACGTTCCCCTTAAAGAGAGTAACGGGTTCCTTCCTGACCTCGACAGCATCCCAACAGACATTGCTAATAAGGCCAAGATATTCTATGTCAATTATCCCAACAACCCCACGGCCGCGGTGGCCGATCTAAGTTTTTACAAAAGGCTCGTCGCTTGGGCACAAAAATATGACCTGCTTATCGCCTCTGATTTAGCCTATAGCGAGATGACCTATGACGGCTATATTGCGCCGAGCATCCTTGAAGTGGACGGCGCAAAAGACATCGCCATTGAGTTTCATTCGCTCTCGAAATCATTTAATATGACCGGATGGCGTATTGGTATGGCCGTTGGCAACAAAGAGGCTATTCGCGCGCTTGGCACGATCAAAACCAATGTTGATTCAGGCATCTTTAAAGCTATTCAGGAAGCCGGCATCGTTGCCTTGACAACCCCTGCCCCACAAATCGAACAAAACAATCTTATTTACAAAGAGCGACGCGATGTCTTGACGGACGGGCTCAATCGCTTAGGGTGGAATTTATCCCCCATTAAGGCAACCTTTTATGTCTGGGCACCTGTTCCGAAAGGCTATGACTCTGCCTCTTTTTGCAGCAAGGTTCTCGAGGATTGCGGCATAGTTGTCGTCCCCGGAAGCGGCTATGGCCCCGAAGGCGAAGGCTATTTTCGTGTGGCCTTGACCGAATCCGTGCCGCGCATCCAAGAAGCCTTAACCCGTCTCAAAGAAAAAGGGGTCCGTTTTATAGCGTGAGCGATATTGTCTCTATGCTTGGCTTTTCGTTCAACAACGCCTCCTTAGTAGAAGAGGCGCTTACCCACGGCTCTGCGCTCAATAGTTCAGTCGATTACGAACGTTTAGAGTTTCTCGGCGACGCCATCTTGAAGTTAGTGCTCACCGAAGCCCTCTTCTTGAGATATCCAGATAAAAGCGAGGGCGAACTTAGTGGCCTTCGGTCTATTTTAGGAAGTGATCAACTGTTGGGTCGGAAAGCAGCCGAGATGGGACTAGCCCCCTTCCTTCATGTTGCCCCCCACGAAGATCACTTGCGATACCACGAACGAATACTCGGCGATGTTCTTGAAGCACTATTCGGTGCAATATATTTGGATCAAGGACTCGACAAGGTTCGAGAGTGGATTTGCAATATTTATGCTAACGCTCTTGATGGAACAGAAGACTTAAGCGAGTTGCAGGACTACAAAACAGCCCTTCAAGAGCGCACCCAAGCAAGTAATCTCGGACAACCAAGCTATACCTTGGTTAGCGAAAACGGGCCCGTTCACGAACGGACATTCACCGTTCAAACCCACATCGATCGCGAGGGGATAACTCTTTCGGCTTTAGGCATTGGCCGTAGCAAGAAACAAGCCGAGCAAGTCGCGGCCAAAGCGTTATTTAAACAACTCGATCTCGTCTAACCAAATCGTTTGTTGTTCGCCAGTTCTATCCGACAAACTCTTGAATTGTATGGTTATCGCATTGGCTATGGCTGCAGAAAACGGTACGGGAACCCCCCAGCCTGATTGCCGAAACTGGCTAAAATAAAGGGTGTAACAGATCCATCGGTTGGGCAGAGGATGGATCGGGTATAAGAAATCATCGTAGTCGGCTACCACTGACAATGTCGCTACAATAACAACGCCAATGGGTGCATTCGTCTGAGTCTTAATCCAGAAACGGATCCCTTTGTAGGATGATAGATCGGTTACAATTTTTTTCTGTTTAAGGTCAATATAGGCCATGGACTGAGGGCCTCGAGTTCCTTCTAAATCCCCTAAGGTATAGGAAAGTGACAGGACGTGACTGTCCATCAACCCTTGCCCCTGTCGAGAAATAGTTGCTAGCGTTCCGGAATTTTGTGCCAACGCCCCCCAATCCGTACTAAAGGCCGAAAGAAGTCGTGAATCAGGGAACTCAAAACTATCAACCTTTGTCGTTGAGCCTTGATTCAATTCAAGATAGAGCATCGCCCCATAAGCCCCTTGTCTGGCTCCCAGCTTATCAACGACTAGACCCATTTGATAGGTTCCAAGCGCAGAAGGGGTCTGGCCTCGAAGCAACGCTGAGGCTGTTGTATCCTGCCGATCATAAATATTAATCCAAGCAGTATCGGGTATGGCGGGGAAACTAATCGCATTGGTCGTTAATAGCATTTTTACAGGAAGCACCTGCAATATGTTGCCGGACGCATCCTTTCGTGCTAACCCAGCCGACCCAGACTCTGAAACAATTTGATCTGAAAAGGCACGAATATTCCATGAAGGATCAGCGGCGCTCATTTGAATGGCATTCGTAACGGTATAATAAACATAGCGTGCCGAGGCTGACACTTCACCCAGTGAAATATTAAGGGTTACCTGTGAAAGATAATCAGCCGGATAGGGATAGAAGGTGGAACTCCCACCTAACGTTTGCCAACTAATTTGTCTATTCTGTTTAGCATCCATTGCATTCCAATACGTTGACACATTATTATCCGTCACCCAATTACAACTGATGATATAGCTCAGTGTCACACTCACAACCGATCCCGTGACGGCATACTCCCATGAAGCATCTTTAATAACGCCTGAGCCATCAACTATCGATAAAGAGGGGTAGGATGATTTAGGAAGTGCGAACTGAACATATGCGCCACCTGTGAACAATTGCTTAATATCAACGGTACCAATATAGCTTGCACCTCCCGTTGAGCTAAATTGTAGCCCGATTTTATTGATCGATTGATTATGGAGCCGATTAGGCGCATGACTCGCAACAAGACTAGGTGCCGAGTTCGGACTAACCAAAACCGTCAAAATATTAGGCATCGCTCCCGAAAGAAACAACGCGGACAAAAGACCCAGGCTTTGACCAAAATAATCATATCGTGCTGTTGTGTCATAATCTTTTGCTAAGAAAGAATATTTTTCGCTTCCCGAATAATATAAATAACTATCAAAGACACTTTTCCAATTACTGATATAGGCGCTATCTCCGCTCCCTAAAGCACCCGCCGCCATCATGGCATCGAGCGCTAATTTTGGCCCGTACATGTCTGCTCCGGCCAAAGTCATAAAATTCATGGCAGGGATGACTTTATATGTTGAAAGGTAATCTTTTGCTTGAGATAAAAAAGCGCCGGCTTTAGGCTCATTAAACCAAACCCTATCAAGTGCGAGCCTCCAATAAACCCTAATGGCCTCCCAAGTCATGTTATAACCATCATATCCCTTTTGATCACTGACATCACCCCAACCGTTACACCAGTCGGGCGCAAGTCCCTTTAAGTATCCGGGATTAGCAGCAATTGTTGCATATCCCTGCGAAAGGAGAGGATTCCAATCATGAGACTGGTTCTCGTAAAGCGAAAAATCCTTGTACCATGCGGGCGAGAAGTAGGAGGGATTGGTTAAGAGTCGTCCTCCATTGTAGTAATCTCCAAGCCGAATGTATCGACGAAACTCAAGGTCATTGATGATATATTGATGGATGAGTGTCTGCGCTTTTGTCGAATAACTATAACCGGTGTTTGTCCAAAATCCTTTCTGCACCAAGATGTCAGCAAACATCAACGCCGTGGCAATATCGCCGTCAGCATCGGTCGCCGAGTTAACATCCGCGACGGTTCCATTAGCGTTCACCTTCCATGAGGGGAGGTTGGTTGACTTGCTCGCAGCCATGTTCGTCCACGTTTTATCGAGTAAGGTGTCAAAGAAAGCTTGGTCATTCATATACAACGAAATAAGGAGTCCATAACCGGAAGCCTCTGACGTTGTATAGTCATTGATCTCCACAATATTATTCGTTCCCGGATCAAAAATCATTCCATAAACTGAAGATGGCACAATACTTTGATACTTCTCAACAAAATGATACTTATACCCCTTCCAGAGATGCTGGAGCTCTCGTCGGTAATTCGCCATACTCGGATAAGCGCCAGCTGCGAGGTTTCCAGACGCTACGAGACGGTCAATGAGTAGAACATTAAACGTTGAGGAAACCTCGTTTTCGTCAAAGAAAATATTCTTTACCGCCATTTGATAGGTTGCCCCACGATTATCAACGACATTAAATTGAAGAATCCGCGCCTGTGTCATGTCTATTCCTTGAAAAGAGGAAAGGTTTATCTCAATAGTTTTGTACTGACTTCCGCTCAAATCGGACAAATGATATCTCTTGGTCGTTGGCGAACCGCCAACTTGCTGTAGAAATACATCGGCTTGTTCCGCATCACTTTTTATATCAAAAACAAGCCGTTTATATATCGAGAGATCTTTTCCTGACCAAGCATTAATCGGAAGACCGAAAAAAGCTCCCTGATCAGGAGCCGTATAATTATAGACAAAGACTGCTTCTGAACCAGCTGGAAAGGTTAGGGTATAAGTGACATAGCCATCTTTTCCACCATAACCTTCAGTAAGTGGCATATTATATGGCACAGCAAACACTGCAGCATTGACTAGGGTAAAGAAAAACAACCAACGTAACCACATGGTTTTCATTGTAAACCTACCCTGCGGATAAATATATCTAAATTAGTGCTAACCTTGTTTTTGTATCAAACAAATGCAGATTCTTTAAGTAAAAACCCAGCTCAACCTTTTGCCCTAACTTGAAATCAAACGCAGGGTCTACTTCGGCCAAGAACTTTGCCTTACCAATCGAGCAATGCAAGAAGGTTTGCGGGCCAAGTAATTCAGCAAAATCAATTTTAGCGATCACTTTTTCTTCGGTATATTTCTTTCGAAGCGCTTTTTGATAGTCAACGATATCTTCTGGGCGAACACCTAAAGTGACATCCGTCCCCACCACCTTCTTAAACTCATCAGCAAGCGTGGCCGGCAAGCTCAGTTCGAAGTCAGCGTTCTGGAAAGTAAATCCTGTTTTTGACTTGATGATCGTCCCTTCGAAAAAGTTCATCGAAGGCGACCCAATAAAGCCAGCGACGAACGTTGTTCGTGGCTTTGTGTACACATTAAGCGGCGCATCAAACTGTTGAATGATCCCCTCATCCATTACACAAATTCGAGACCCTAATGTCATGGCCTCCACTTGATCATGCGTAACATAAACAAAGGTTGTATTGAGTTTCTCATGAAGATTTTTGATCTCTCCGCGAGTTTGGACGCGAAGTTTGGCATCTAAATTGGAAAGCGGCTCGTCCATCAGAAAGACCTGTGGATGACGAACAATCGCACGACCAAGAGCCACACGCTGTCGTTGTCCACCGGATAACTGCTTTGGCTTGCGATCTAATAGCTTGTTGAGGCCTAAGATCTCGGACGCTTCATCGACACGCTGCTGAATAAGATGTTTAGGTTGCCGGCGAATTTTAAGAGCAAACTCCATGTTCTCTCGGACGGTCATATGAGGATAAAGTGCATAGCTTTGAAAAACCATCGCGATGTCTCTCTCTTTAGGGGGTATCCATGTGACGTCTTGGTCACCGATAAAAATATTGCCTGCTGTTACTTCTTCAAGGCCAGCGATCATGCGAAGGGTGGTTGTTTTCCCGCAGCCTGACGGACCGACTAGGACGACAAACTCACCGGGAGCGATATCAAGATCAATGCCTTTGACAACTTCGACCTTACCAAAATTTTTTACGACTTTACGTAATGAGACTCCAGCGGTCATAGTAGTTGCCTCTTTAGGTCGCTCATTTCAAGTGCACTCACGGCGGCCTCCCAACCTTTATTTCCAGACTTAGACCCAGCTCGTTCGATGGCTTGTTCGATATTGTCCGTTGTTAATACACCAAAAATAATAGGCATCTTTGCGGACACGGCCACACTGGCGACACCACGAGATACCTGAGAGGAAACATAATCAAAATGGGGAGTAGCCCCTCTGATAACCGCGCCTAAACAAATAATGGCGTCATAGGGTTTGTCGATAATATTGTTCAAAATATACGGAATCTCAAAGGCCCCCGGCACTTTATAGACCGTAATGTCCTTTTCGGACACATCATGACGAACAAGTGCGTCAATGGCACCGTCTAACAACTTCGAGCCGACGAATTCGTTAAATCGACTCCAAATTATCGCGATCTTCTTGTCTTTTCCGGTGATTTTTCCTTCTATAATCATGGGTCGCCTCCGTTAAAGTGAGCTTATTATAGGGGTTCATTTCAGATTTAGTAAATGACCCATTTTGCTTTTCTTGGTTTCTAGGTATCGTCCACTGTGCTCGGTCGGAGCGATCTCGACGGGCACCCGATCTACTATTTCAAGTCCGAACCCTCGCAAAGCCACGATCTTCTTGGGATTATTGGTAATTAAACGAATGGACTTTAGCCCCAGATCATAAAGGATCTGAGCCCCGACACCATAGTCGCGCAGATCTTCTTCAAACCCAAGGTCAATATTGGCCTCGACTGTATCTCTACCTTGTTCTTGGAGTTTATAGGCCTTTAATTTATTCACGAGCCCAATCCCTCGTCCCTCTTGCTTGAGGTAAACAAGAACGCCTGTGCCTTCTTTGGCGATCATGCGAAGTGCGGCCTCAAGTTGGGCGCGGCAATCGCAACGAAGGGAGTGAAAGACATCCCCCGTTAAGCACTCTGAATGGATGCGTACCATGACATCTTTTTTATTAGTAATATCACCCATAATGAGAGCGATCTCTTCGCCGCCCCCAATTTGGTCCCGATACCCAACCCCTCGAAACGTTCCAAACTCGGTTGGCAAGTTAATGTCCACTTCGCGGACAACAAAACGTTCGCGCTGTAACTTGTACTGGATCAGCGCTTCGATGGTAATAATTTTCAGGTGGTGTATATTAATAAAAGTATTTAAGTCTTTGAGGCGAGCCATCTCGCCATTTTCTTTAATGATCTCACAAATGACCCCTGCCTCAAGTAGGCCCGCCATCCTAGCCAAGTCAACCGATGCCTCGGTGTGGCCCGCTCGTTTAAGCACGCCGCCCTCTTTGGCGATAAGCGGGAAAATATGCCCCGGTTGAACAAGATCGCTCGGTTTACTTTGAGGGTTAATCGCGAGTTGTATCGTTTTTGCTCGGTCAGCGGCACTGATCCCTGTCGAGACACCATGAACCGGAGCCCCATCGATGCTGGCGGTAAACGCCGTTCGCATAGACTCGGTGTTGTGTGTGACCATTTCTTTTAACCCGATCCGTGTGGCCATTATTTCGGTCATCGGCAAACAGACCAACCCACGTCCATGGGTAATCATAAAATTAATCGCTTCAGCCGTAACAAACTGCGCGGCCATGATCAGATCGCCTTCGTTCTCGCGGTCTTCATCATCGACAACGACGATCATTCGTCCGTTCGATAAATCGTTAATGGCCTCTTCGATTGTATTAAAATCCATGATCCCTTAAAAACCCCTCGGTTAGATTGCTGGCCGGAGCCTGCCTTGCTTCGAGGTAATGATACACGTATTTACCCAGTATATCCACTTCAAGATTAACGGTATCCCCGACTCGTAGCCGGCCCATGACCGTATCGCTTAGGGTTGTTGGGATAAGCGACACGCTGAGTGTTTTGGGTGTGACGTTGACGAGGGTAAGACTCACCCCGCTAAGAGCGATCGATCCTTTTGGCACACAATACCGCGTCACGGTGTCGGGTGCGTCGATGGTTATCACTGTATAGCCCTGTGAGGGCTGAATTTGCTTGATCGTCCCCGTTCCATCCACATGGCCTTGCACCCAATGGCCGCCCATCGCGTCCCCCGCTCGAAGGGCCGGCTCGGCATTTACCGTTTGCCCCGAACGAAGCGATTGAAGCATCGAATGATCAAGGGTTTCACGCATCACATCAAAACGGACAGATTGATTATTGAGCGTTGTAACGGTTAGGCAGACGCCGTTTATGGCGATACTGTCCCCACGCTTGACCTGCTTCGATAATTGGGGAAGGATCACCACCAGCTCACTTGACTCTCCACGTGAAGAGATCGTCTCAACGGTGCCCACTTCTTGAATGATCCCTGTAAACATTAGCCCGCGACGTCCTTTTGCAAAACATCTCGGTTCTTAGCAATGCCCCCCAAGATGCCGTTTACGAATTTTATCGCTTCATAAACACTGTACTTGGTGATCAATTCAATGGCCTCGGCAATAACAACTTTGACAGAACTGTCAGTGAAAAGAAGCTCCCAAATCGCGACACGCAAAATAGCCTTGTCGATATGCGCAATTCGGTCGATCTTCCAGTCAATGGAGTAGGTAACAATTAAATTATTGATAAAGTCATCGTGGTCTATTACACCCGAAAAAATGGCCGCAGCAAAATCACGGGTATCGGGGATAAAGTCGTGATCGTCTAACGTGTACGCTATGATCTCGTCCGCATGGCCTTTTTGGATCTGATATTGATACAATGCCTGCATGGCAAGTTTTCTTGCTGTTGTTCGCTTACCCATAATAACAATTTCCTTCGCTTATTCGCCTATTAGCGCACTTAAATGATTCTCGATGTAGTTTGTATACACTTCACCGTTTTGGAAATCTCGTTCCTCGAGTAATCGGAGGTGGAACGGAATGACCGTCTTAACCCCATCGATAACAAACTCATTGAGCGCACGTCGGGCTCGAGCAATGACCTCGGCTCTGTCTTTGCCCGTCACGATCAGTTTCGCGAGCATCGAGTCGTAGTTGGGCGGGACTTTGTACCCCGCATACAAATGGCTATCCACTCGAACCCCTGGGCCGCCCGGTGGCAGGTACAATTTGACCTCGCCGGGGCAGGGCATAAAATTTTTGAAAGGGTCTTCGGCATTGATGCGAAACTCTATCGCATGGCCGGTGATGGTAATATCTTTTTGCTTATAGGATAACTTCTCGCCCGTGGCCACCAAGATCTGCTCTTTTAGCAGATCAACACCCGTGACCTGCTCGGTCACAGAATGCTCAACCTGAATACGCGTGTTCATTTCCATAAAATAAAACTTCTTGTTCACATCCAATAAAAACTCGATGGTTCCCGCCCCCACATATTTGATCGATTTGGCTGCTTTGACGGCGATCGCACCGATCTTGGTTCGGATCTCTGGGGTCAGCGCGGGCGAAGGAGCTTCTTCAAGTAATTTCTGGTGTCGACGTTGCATCGAACAGTCGCGTTCACCAAAATGTACCACATTCCCAAACTTATCCGCCATCAATTGAACCTCGATATGTCGGGGTTGTTCGATAAATTTCTCCATATAGACATCAGGGTTCCCAAAGGACGCTAACGCTTCGGCCGACGCCATGGTAAAAAACTTCTTGAGTTCTTTAACATTCCGCGCCACACGCATCCCTTTGCCGCCACCACCCGACACCGCTTTGATAATAACGGGGTAACCGATCCGTTTGGCGATCTTCTCGGCATCCACCAGATCCGTCAAAACCCCTTTGTTGCCCGGAATAACTGGAACACCCGCTTTTTGCATGGTGACTTTGGCCACGGCTTTGTCACCCATCATGCGAATATTTTCGACGGTGGGGCCGATAAAATTGATACCGTGCGTCCGACACACCTCGGCAAAATTGGCATTCTCGGACAAGAACCCATACCCAGGATGGATCGCGTCAGCACCGGTCACTTCGGCTACGCTAATAATGGCAGGGATATTTAGATAACTCTGGGACGACGGCGCGGGGCCGATACAAAAAGCCTCATCGGCCATTTTTACATGGAGCGAGTCACGATCGGCTTCAGAGAAAACCGCCACCGATTGAATCCCTAGCTCTCGACATGCCCGAATGACACGAACAGCAATCTCTCCTCGGTTAGCAATAAGAACTTTTTTGAACACGTTAAAACCTCCCAATGCCTGATGTTGCCTTAATGTCGACCAAGTATATCACATTCCCTAATTATCTAGCTACGCTCGCAAACGAGGCCCGACAAGTGCGCATACCTCGTCTACCGTGATACTTTTTAGGCAAAAGTTGTCATCACAACGTGTTTTGCGATGATTCATCGCCGTTAAACACGGGCTGCAGGTGAACGGCGCATAGATCGCCACCGTTTTCTCAGAAAGCGGTTTATACAATGCCGGTGTCTCGGGGCCAAAAATGACCAGATTATGAATGGGCACAAGGGAAGCAAAGTGTGCCGGCCCGCTGTCATTGGTTAAAAACACGTTGGCTAAGCTAAGCACATGGATCAACTCGTTGAGGTTCTTTGTTTGCCCCGTCAAATCGATAAGATGCGGGTCGTTATGGCAAAACCCTCGGATAAAATCGGCGTCCTCTTTGGCGCTCGCAAGTCCCACGATCACGACACAGGCCTTATCCTTCGTCAGGGCACTTTGCGCCACCCGAGCAAATGCGGCACGTCCCCAATTTCGAATAGGCAGAAGTTTGCCTGGGTTAGGATTGATGACCAATACCGGCCGATCGTTGCCGATGATAGCCCTAAATCGGGCCTCGATTGTTTTGTCTATCTTAAAAGAAGGTAAGCTGACGGGATAGTGTGTTGTGGGTTTTCGCAAATAAACCCGCTCATCCAAACAAAGCGAATCCGCTAATGCTAAAAAGTTATAGACCATGTGAACATGGGGATTGTAATAAACATTATGGGTCAACAAATTGCCCCGATAGAGCCCTTCATGGGTGTATTTGTAAAACCCCACTCGGTTTGGAATGTTGGCCATATAACTAAGGATCGAGGTAAATCGGCTAAACAGCTCAAGATCAAGCACCACATCAAAGCGCGTCGCCCATGCCCTAAAAAGGAACCCGAACGTATCGTGCAAGAACGATAACAATCCATTGTCACGAATGACCCAAATATTTTGAGGAGGAATGATCCCCAGCAGCTCAACGCTTTCTTTGTTTTTCTCAAAGATTAGAAAGAACAGCTCCGCCTCAGGGAACGTCTCTTTGAGTTTGACGATCGCCGAATACGCGATCACGGTCGAGCCCATCTCGGACAATTCGACCAGAAGGATCTTTCGGGGGGAGCGTTCTCGCTTTGGTGGAAGCATGCGTTCGACAAGCGTCATCAATTTGCGGTGCAAGGATAGGACGAAACAAATCGGAATGCCTATATACTTGTCAACAAAACGAACGGTTTCAATATTCATGTGGAGAACAAAAGCATACGAAGTTCCCTATTGATTGTCAAGCAAGCAGGATTCTTGCTAAGATTAGGTTTATGCGAAACATCCTACTTTTAGCCGTTCTCGGTATTTTCTTGTTTATCGTGGGGAACAATCAGTTCACGATGTTTGATAACTCCGAGACCCATGGCTCGATGGTTGCCCGAGAGATCGTCACCCTTAAAGACCCGTTCACCATGCACTCGAACGGCAAGGCTTGGTTCGTTCACCCCCCGCTATCTTATTGGCTTCAGAGCGCGACCTGCCAACTCTTTGGTTGGACCGACTTCAACCTCCGACTGAATGAAGCGCTCTTTGGCATCTTGGGGCTTATCGTCACGTTTATGATCGGACGACTGTTCTTGGCTGAATCGGTTGCGCTCGCGGGCAGCCTGATCCTTGGCTCGTCGATGTATTATTTTGTGATCGCCCGAATGGCCATCTTTGACACCATATTGAATACCTTTATTCTGCTCGCGATCTATTTCTTTTTTAAAGCCTATTTGAACCCCCAAAAAAAGGGGCGCTATTTCTTGGGCTATGCGCTCGCCACCGTGCTGGCCGTTCTATCAAAAGGGCCGATTGGCTTGGTTCAACCCGGCATGATCATCGTACCGTTTTTGCTCATCAAAAAAGACTTAAAGTTTCTCTTTGATAAACGGGTCGGGCTTAACTTCTTATTATTCCTCGCATTAGCAACCCCTTGGTATCTCTACGAGCTTTATCTTCATGGTATACAGTTTTTTAATGTCGCGCTAAAAGATTATACGTGGTTTCGGTTTTTCGGCGTTGTCGAAAGCCAGCCGGGGCCTTGGTATTACTACGTTCCGGCCCTTTTGTTCTTCTTTCCTTGGGTGTTTCATATCCCCAGCACCCTCAAGTCGGGATGGTCATCCACCCCACAAAATCGCGATTTCCTTCTTTTTTCATGGCTCTTTATTGGGATTTGTTTTGTCTTCTTTTCCTTTGCGGGCACCAAGCAGCCCAATTACATCATCTCGATCTTTCCGTTTCTGTCGCTACTGATGGCACAATCGCTATTTGAGACGGCCTCTAAGCGTTGGGTGGTTGTCGAGGCGTTGATTACGTTTCTATTCGCGCTCATCCTGACCGTCTTCGTCACCAAAATGGCGTTACCCGACATGTATGCGGCCGACCGGCCCTTGTTGATCTGGTTTTTTGGGATCCCTTCGGCCACTGCGTTGATCGCACTGATCGGCTACGGGTGGAACAAAGCTCGCGGGCTTGTCACGGTTCAAGTGGTGGGGACCTTGGTGTGGCTATTCTTTATGACGTTTATTTTCTTCCCTGCCATCGAAAAGTACAAAGACAGCGCAACTTTTGTAAAGGCCATAAAGGCTGAAAAGATAACCAACTACGCGCTGGTTAATTACAATGGCTACAGTCCATATTTGATGTATTATTTGGATCGAGTGGTGAAACACACGGACTCATTAGACGAAGTCCGGCAGTCATTAAAACCGTCTGGCGTTTATTATCTGATCGTTGGCAAATCCTTTAACGAAAAAATCAAAAACTTAAAGCACATCACGGATGGATATCAACAGTCGCTCTATAAGGTAACGGTTCCGTAAACAATTAAGCCTTCTTTAATATCTGTCCGCCGGTGACATGAATAATACGCTTAGCCCCATAAAAACTTTCACCGAGCATAACAAATCCATTCTTGTGAGCGACTTTTAGTGTTTCTTTTCGAGTAGTAAACATTTGGTCATCCCCTCCCCTTGTGTTTGATATTAAGTTATCGAACAAAAAACGAGAGAATTGCAGGGAAAAATTAGATTGGATGACATATATAGGCACATCGTGTGCAACGTATTCATTAAAATATCGGTCATTGCTGGGCAAAGTATCAACTTTTTCATCATATTCTTTATTTTCAATATGATCTATTTCCTCAAGAAATAGTTCTAACCGGAGGATATCT
>CAIWAN010000085.1 GCA_903910705.1 uncultured Candidatus Marinamargulisbacteria bacterium | reverse complement strand
TTACAATGAAAGAATTTGGTGTATTTCCAACCCAAACATCATGAATAATACTTTTGCTTGCAATACTCTGTTTTTATAAACGATATATAACTATGACACACCCAAAAATAATTTCCATGAAGGAGCATCGTTATACTATTTTGACAGGGGGAACAGCTTGGAACAGTATGGTTAGTGCCATGAATGCAGTAACACAGAAAGTAACCTACATTCACACTATCTCAGACAATGGTGGCAGTTCCAGAAAGATAATAAATGTTTTTGGAGGCCCCTCAATCGGAGATATTCGATCAAGACTTAATCGACTGGCAACCTATGTCACCCCTGAATCAAAGGCCGTTAAAACACTATTAGACCACAGACTAACTAAGGAATCTTCAGAGGATGCATTTTATGAATGGAAGGATATTCTAAACGGCACCTCAACACTATGGACAGGAATTTCGCGTTTAGAAAAAGGGTTTATTCACCGATTCTTTGAGCTATTAGAGGATGAACGACTAAAAAAAGAATCACAAAATAGAGCCGATGATAACAAATTTAATTTTTCCGATGCCTCACTTGGCAACTTATACTTTACCGGCATGCGACTGTTTTTCCACGGACTAAAGATACCAATCGCTATTTTTTCAAACTTGTCTCTCATCCCTGACACAATAAAAGTACTGCCCATTTGTGAAACCGATAGCCCCATATCAATTGCCGCAAAACTTGCCAATGGTTCGACTATTTATGGACAAAACGAAATATCTCATCCGGGTGAATTTGTTGACAAAAATTTTGATCAACCGTTGATATCTCCTATTGAAAAGATTTTTTACATCAATCAATTAAATAACCCTATCGAAATCAATGCTGACCCCGATGTCTTACATGACCTATCTGAGAATAGAACATTAATTTATTCCATGGGATCAACCTTTACTAGTATTATCGCCTCACTTATCGCAAAAGGAGTCGGGGAATGTATTGCAAATAAACAAAACTCGAAGATACTTATTTTAAATGGAGAAAATGACCGATAAACAGCCAATTATAGCGCCTTGGATTACATAAATAGTATCACAGCAGGGTGCAATCGATATGGGGATCTGAACCATAAAGCATCCCAATACATTACCCATCTTATCGTCGCCGAAGACTCTGTTTTTTTAGTCGATATTCCAGCAATTCGATTACTTGGAATTGAAGTCGTCTACGTAAAATCAACCATTGAGAAAGGCAAGGTTTATTATGTCCCCGATGAACTTATTGAGACCATTACTAGAAAGATTCCAATCTATATTTATGATTTGCCCTCTACCACCTATAACTTCGAAAGCGAACGGCTTAGGATTTCTAACCCTGTTTGTTTATAATCGGCGGTTATTTTGGCTAGCACATCGGGGGGGAGCGGCGTGTCGCTGGTGATCTCGAAGTAGACGCGGAACTTGGGTTCTGTCCCTGAGGAGCGGACCAAAATCCAGCTATTATCGTCAAAGACCATCATGAGGCCATCTTCGGTGCGCGTTGAGACAATCGTTTTCTTTGTATCGCCGATCGTGAAAACATCCCCGATCTTATAAGTAGTGGTGATATCGGCTTGAACATCTTTGCGAAGCTGAACCCAAGACTCGATGGATATACCCGTCACATCATGCCCCGCTTTTTCTGGGTAATAGTAGCCCACCTCGGTTTGGAGCTGTGCATAGAACGCCGCAATATCCTTTTGTTGATCTTTCATCACCTGTAACGCCATCAAGAACCCCGCAATACCATCTTTTTCGAGGGTGTGACCCCGAAACGAGATGCCATCGGACTCTTCGTATTTGACAAGCGCATCGGTTAACGGACGAAACCACTTAAACCCGACTAGCACTTCGTAGGTGCTTTGCCCCGCCTTTTTGGCGATAGCAATGGCGAACTTGGAGGATGGCAACGTTGTTGCAACAGGGGCAAGAAAACCCTGTTTCAGTAAGTGGCCATATGCGATCGCGCCAAATTTATTCATATCGATATCCGCAAAGGCTGTCCCTAACCGAATACGATCGGCATCGGGGTCTAACGCGACCACTAAGGTCAAGGCAGAACGCTTTGGTTCGGTTTGAACTTTATTGAGGGCGTTTTGGATGAGGGGGGCTTGGTTCTTATGTGAAGGTTCGGGCTTTACACCATGGAAGGCATAATCGGTATCCGTATGAAGAAACGCGATAGAACCGGCCTGCATCAGCTCGGCTATAACGGACTCTCCGAGGATCGCTTCGATAAAACCCCGTGACGCCCCGTGCATATTATCGATAAGGATGTACAGCTCAGCCTTCTTGGCGAGCAAGAACTGTCGGATCGAAGTTACATCAATAAGCCCCTGCCCTGAACGGAACTGTTTATCGAGATATTGGATATACATTTCGGCCGCATTAATCGTTGTTTTAGTATAGGTTTCAGCAGAGGGTGTGAAGGGACTGTGCATATATTTTTCGGACTCTTTCATGATCCGATTGGTCAGAACGGTATCCGCTGGACCCCCATCGGCAGGGTTAAACTTCAGCCCTGCATAGTCCATCGGGTTATGAGACGGGGTAAAATTAAGCGACCCCGCAACACCTAGCTCAGTCACTAAGGCTGACCCGACACCTGTTGGGCATTCGCCTGCGTCGAAAAGTTTAATACCAGCGGCAAAGAGTTCTTTCATTGCAACATCCATAAACACATCGCCCATGTAGCGATTGTCCCGAAAAACAAGAATGCCCTTCTGCTGTACAAGCGAGAAATTGGGGTAGCCGTTCGTCTGAAGGAAGTCGTCCGTTCGCATCATGTCGATGATGGCACGCGTCACTTTGGCGACATTCAAAACCGTAAAGTCTTCGCCTATCTTGCCACGCCATCCCGATGTTCCAAAAACAACCGTGGTGGGTTTGACACTCGTAAGGGCACGTTGCCCCATTTCTTCGCGAATGTGTTGGATCTGATCGACCATTTCGGCAGCAGCTTGCGGAGTATGTGTTTGATCGTTAAGGGTATTGCCTAGCGCGATCGCGGCTTCCCATCGACTCACCATGATTACTCGGTCCCTTTACGTAAGAACCGCTCCATCAAATTTGTCGTCGAGGCATCATGCTGCCCGACTTTATTATTTTCCAGTTCTGACAAGATCGCCTTCGCGCCCACTTTGCCCAGCTCGACCCCATATTGGTCAAACGAATTAACCTGCCAAATTACACCCTGCACAAAGATCTTATGTTCGTATAGGGCAACGAGCATCCCCAAGGTTTGGGGGGTTAGTTCGTTGATCAAAATAGAGTTGGTGGGACGATTTCCCTCGAACGTTCGGTGTGGGATCAGGGACTCGGGGCAGCCTTGCTTGCGCAGCGTCTCGGCTGACAGGCCGCACATCAAGGCCTCGGTCTGAGCAAAGAAGTTCGCCATTAATTTGACATGATGGTCGCCTTCGGGGTGATGAGATTTGACCATCCCAATAAAGTCGGCAGGAATCAGCTTCGTACCCTGATGGATCAACTGATAAAACGCGTGCTGACCGTTGGTTCCTGGTTCACCCCAAACAATGGGGCCCGTTTGATAATCGGTAATGCGCTCACCGGCAAGATTGACATATTTCCCGTTACTCTCCATGTCGCCTTGTTGGAAATAAGCGGCAAAGTGCTCCAGCGTTTGGTCGTAAGGAAGGATGGCGATGGATTCGGCATTCATAAAATTGTTATACCAGATCCCCGTCAACGCCATTTGAACGGGAATATTCTTTTCGAGAGGGGTATTCAGGAAATGCTGATCCATGAGGTGGTACCCCGACAGCAACTCAGCGTAATGGTCGCGGCCGATAGCCAGCATCACGGGCAAACCAATAGCAGAAGGTGACGAATACCGACCCCCAACCCAATCCCAAAACGGGAACATATTGGCGGTGTCGATCCCGAATGCAGATACCAACGTCTCCGCGGTAGAGGCGGCAACGAAATGTTTGGCGATATCAGCGGGGTTGTGAGTCTTTAAGAACCATCGTTTGGCGGTCTCGGCGTTGGTCATGGTCTCTTGGGTCGTAAAGGTTTTGGAGGCAACAATAAACAATGACGTTTCGGGGTCGAGTCCGTTTAGCGTCTCGGCCATATCCGTTCCATCGACATTCGAGACAAATTTGATACTCAACCCGTCTTGTATGTAAGGTGTCAGCGCACGAGCGAGCATCTTCGGGCCTAGATCTGACCCGCCGATCCCAATATTTACGATCGTCTTGATCGATCTCCCTGTTGCACCCTTCCATTCACCTGAGCGAACTTTTTCGGTAAAGTGTCCCATCTTGTTGAGTGTGTCGACCACCCCCACCATGACATCTTTTCCCTCGACAACAATCGGCGATACAGCACGATAAACACCTTTGCTGTAGGCAATGTTTCGAAGCGCGATATGTAGAACGGAACGTCCTTCGGTGAGGTTGATCTTTTCACCTTTGAACATCTTATCTCGATAAGCCTCTACCCCGCTCGCAGCGGCTAATTGATTGAGGTGGGTCTGTGTCGAGGCTGTGATTGAATTTTTGGAGAGGTCAACAAAGAGGCCGTCTAACTCAAACGAAAAGTGCGCGAGTCGCTCCGGCTGCGAAACAAATAACGATTCGATGCGTTGATGTCCGTCTATCCATTGTTTGGCGTCTAATTCCAAAGATTTCCATTCGCGGGTTTGGGTTAATTTCACAGTCTGACTCCTTTAATAATTGATCACGAGGCTTAAGGCCTCTTGTGAGGTTTTTACGATATAGTCTGGCGCATAGGTTTGTTTGATCTGTTTAACATACCTTCCGCTCATTGAACCGAGTGTTTTTGTAAACCACACCGACTCAATGGGATAATGACGCCGAGCATTTTGAACCAATTGCAGATCGCTGACATTATCGCCGAAGTAGAGTATTTTTTCAAAGGTCTGAATGTTCGGAACCTGCGCCAAGAGGCGAATGTCACTTTTATCCATCGGCTCTGGCTGCGACTCAACCGAGGTTATCGAATCAAAAAGCTCACGGATACCAAAGTGGTGCAAGGCAAAATCGGCTTCATCAAAGGTGCGACCGGTGATGATAGAAAGCGGCCCTGTCGAATCGAAGAGTCGTTGCAATTGCTCGCGAGAAAAGATCAGCGTTTCTTTTTTCCATAAGCCCTTGGGCCCGAGATAGATAGACTGAAAGTAATCTTTTATCACCGCAAAAGCAATCGGCTTCATGGTTGGCGGGAGCAATCGATTGATCAACGCATGCGTGGCGACCCAGTCGTTATTCATGCCCTCAAGGCTCTTGATCTCGTCGATGAGCTTCATGGGGACAGCATGCCTCAAGACATGCTGTGCGGTTTGCTTGATGGCATGGCGGTAGGACTTTTGGGTATCGATAAGGACGCCGTCAATGTCAAAAACGAGTTTCATGGGATGCACCCTTCCGCCCTTTTAGGGCACCTTCCCTTAGCAAGGGAAGGAAAAATAGATTCAACCAGAACATCCTTCCCTTACCAAGGGAGGGTGGCACCGCAAGTAGCGGTGACGAAAGGGTGCATTTTTTCAATCCAAGAATTCCTTTACTTTATAGCAGATCAAATCGAGAGCGCTTGATTTTTTATTCAGTGCTGACAAGGTTTTTTGGATTTCTCTAAGTTGTGAATAATTCTTTATTTGCGCGGTGATCTCGGTCGCGATCTGTTCTTCGCTCAGCGTTCCTCGAAGCTCAGGAAAGATGAGTTTCTTTTCTTTAACATTCACGAGCGAAGTGAATTTGACTTTTTTGTCGAGATAACCAAGCAACCACTTTTTTCCGGTGGTCTTAAGGAAAGGGAGATTCATGATCGCCCCAAGCAGTCCCTTGAACTGAACGACTTCGGGATAGTTAAAGGGGAAGACGATCAAGGAGGGGATATTTAAATAAGCGAGTTGGATATTATTCGTCCCTGGAATCGTCACCGCCAGCTCGGCCGACTTCATCAACTCGGGGCTTTTCCCTTTGTAAAGCTTGAGGGGAGCTTGATGGTCAAGCGTATACTCTTCGATCATCGCATCAGGGATAAAGGAAGAGACATTAAACAAGCAGGTATACTCCGGCGGGATAAACCGTGCAACGCGCTGAAAAAGCGGGAACAAATACTTGAACTGTTCGGGGCGACTACCCGGAAAGAAAACGATGTTGGTGTTTCGACGAAGCGTGCGAACCATAGCCTCGTCGATATCGGTGTGTTCAAAGTAGGCATACATCAAGTCCCCGTCAACATCTCGGGTCAAAAAAGCGTCGTAGGCAAACTTCCAGCTTTGGTCGCCCTCGGTATAGGCAATGGCTTTATATCCATAACGGAGCTTTAGAAGCAATGCGGAGAACAAGTCGCCACCCAGAAAAATAACGACACCCTTTTTGGAATGATGAAAAGGCAGATGGATCAAGCGCTTTTTAAAGTCCGTCGTCCTAAAAACATAGTCGATCTCGGGAATGTTATGGGCGATCTCTTCTTCGGTGCCCGTAGCAAATCGGCACGGCTGAATGAATAGGGAAATACGAATATCATCACGGCGACTTTTTAATTCTTTTACGACCGGTGTGACCCATGTGGCGATCTCACCTGGGCCATTCGTGGTAATAAAGACGTCAAACATCGGCGAAAAACTCCCTCATTCGTTCAACACTTAAGTTGGCGATCAATGCTTCGGGATAATCAACGTCTTTAACCAACTGCAGGGCTCGTGGAACCTTGCCGACATCCTCATGGAAATGGGCGTCGGAGTTGATGATAATGGAATTGCCGATCTTTTTGGCGAGGGTCAAGAGTTTGGTGCCCTCTTCGTAAGACCCTGGGCGAATATAGCCGTAGGATGCGTTGTTGACCTCGATGAGAATGCCCTTTTCTTTGGCTTTAAGGAGAACCGCTTCTTGGTCGATAGGAACGCGGGGATTGTCGGGATGTCCCAAAATCTTGACCTTGGGTTCGTCCATCGCTTTGAGGAAGCCTTGCGTGAGTTGCTGCGAGGTATAATAGTAAGGAAAAACCCCGTTATGGTAACTGGCAATGGCATAGTCGAGATCGGTCAGAATGTGACTGCGAAGATCGAGCGTGCCGGAATCATCGATGATATTAAGCTCGGCACCCCGTAGGAGGGTTACGCCTTCGAGTTGGCGAGGCAAAATGCGAAGGTTGAGAAAATAATACTCGTGCGGTCCATCCACCATCGCAGGGCCGTGGTCGGTTACCCCGACAATTTTGAGTCCGGTCTTAAACGCATGGCGGCAATACTCGGTAATGGTTGAATACGCGTGCTGACTAGCAACGGTATGGATATGACAATCGGCAATGGTGCGCATGACTATTTATACCGCTTCAGTAACTCGTCTTCGATGTCGGAAAGCGGGACGTTTTGGTCGACGAGGCCGACGAGGAGGTGGAAAATGAGGTCACTGGATTCGAGCACCTTTTCACCATGGTCATCGTTTTTGAGTGCAATGACGGTTTCGGTCGCTTCTTCTCCAATTTTTTGGACCACTTTATCGGTGCCCTTTTGGAATAAGCGGGCGACATACGACTCGTTCGGGTCGGCGTTCTTGCGGCCTTCGATCTTTTTATAGAGAGCAGAGAAAACCTCGAAGCGGGCGGGCTTTGAAATATCGTCACCTAAAAGGCTTCGATAAAAACAGGTTTCGTTATTGGTATGACAGGCAGGACCGGCTTCGTCGACGAGGTAAAGCAGCGAGTCTTCATCACAGTCAAAGCGAATATCGACGATCTTTTGACGATTGCCCGAGGTGGCACCCTTTTCCCAAAGCTCTTTGCGAGAACGAGAATAGAAGGTCGCGAAACCCGTTTTCTTTGTCGCTTCAAGCGCGGCCTCATTAGCGTACGCGAGCATTAAGACCTTGCCGGTATTCGCACTCTGAACCACAACAGGAATAAGCCCTTCGGCAAAATCGATAGCCATGGCCGTCATTATAGAGCCTTTACCATTTGCCAACAACGATGGATTTTTTGATTGCGGAAATCCTCGGGGATGGTGCTGGGTGAAATATCCGTGACCGTCATGTTGGTGGGAAGCAGCGACACATCGAGTTGGAATTGACGAGAATTGTTACTAAAAAACAGGATGCCGCCCGGTGAAAGCAAATGCTCACATTGGGCGATCAAAGCAGGGTAATCTCGGTCGACCACAAACGAGGCATCATCCATTCGCTTGGAATTGCTGAACGTCGGCGGGTCACAAACAATAATATCCACCCGCACACTATGGGCAACAGCTCGCTCTAGGTATCGGAGAACATCGCCCTGAATAAACTGGTCGTCAACGGAAGAGGCAAACCCGTTGAGGGCGAAATTGCGTTTAGCCCAATCGAGATAGGAGGTGCTTAAGTCGACGGTAATGGTACTTTTTGCCCCCCCTGCCCTAGCGTAAACCGAAAAGGAACCCGAGTAGCTAAACAGATTGAGGACCCGCTTGCCCGCTGAAAGGCTTCGCACCTTGGCCCGTAAAGGACGGTGGTCGAGGAAGAGTCCCGTGTCGAGGAAATCCGAGAGGTTGACCTCAAACTTGAGGCCCTGTTCTTCGATCGTTTTGATGACGTGAGAACGTTCGAGGCGTTGATACTTTCGTTCGCCTTTTTGACGGAAACGATACTTTTGGTAGATGTTATCCGTCGTGACACCCAGCCCATTAAATATCTCGGCCACAACCTCTTCGATGTAGAGCGTTCGATCCGCTTCGCTAGTGTCGATATATCGGTCATAGAACCAGACAATGACATCGCCCGCATACCAGTCGATAATGAGCGGATATTCATTGATATCGCGCTCGTACACGCGAAAGCACGTCACGTCTGAGCGACGCGCCCATTTTTTGAGATGTTGAAACCGTTTTTTGAGCCGATCGGCAAGCATAGCCATTATTGAAAACCCTTCCGTCTCGCTGTTCGCGAGCCACCTTCCCTTATTAAGGGAAGGATATTTTCGATCCACGCTTGGCGGCGGGCGCGCTTCATCACCCACTGCCCCGACAGCTCGTACTGTGCAGGGGGGCGATCCGCGATAACAAAGTCGAGCAATTCTTGCACGCGGTCGTAGGTCAGTCGATACTCGGGACACGACTCGCGAAGATATCGTTTCAGGATCTCGGTTTGAAGGAAACGCGACTCTATCAGTAATCGACGAACGCGCAGCCGACCCTCGACCACCACTTGCGGCCAACTTTCATCTAATCGAGCATCGAGAAGTCCCGTCATGTCGTCGCTATGTTGTTTGAAGCGAGCGAGGGCCTTGTCGACACGAGGATTGATCATTTGCTCGATCATCGGCAAGAGGACGTTTCGCAGTTTGTTGCGCACAAAATCAAGACTTTCATTCGTACTGTCATCGACAAACATCAATCGATGCTCGTCCGCATAGAGCAAAATATCGTTCTTCGTCACCCCTAGCATCGGGCGAACAAGTCGTATCCCTTTTGACATATCCGCGACCTCATTGATCCCGATGCGAAGGCCAGACGCCCCCGTTAAGAGTTGCATCAAAATCGACTCGGTTTGGTCGCCGGCATGATGCGCCGTCACAATCGAGGTTGCCCCACAATGCAAAGCATGGGCTAGCAAGCGTTCATATCGAACATGTCGCCCCGCTTCTTCGAGGCTTTGTTTCTGCGCTTTGGCGATGGCAGGAATATCAGCATGGTCGATCAAAATAGGGATGTTTCTTTGCGCACAAAACGTAGTCACATGGTCGATATCTACCTGCACATCGGGACGAATGCTATGGTCGAGGTAGTAGGCAAAAATATTAAGGTCGGGGCGGTTTTGGCACAGCACATCAAGGCATACCGTCGAGTCCACCCCACCCGAAAAAGCCATCACGAATTTTTCATTTGGGGGAAGGAGTGAGGGGTTAAAGAGGGAAATCAAGTTTATCATGATGTGCGCGAAATTATACCACAATATTTCGATGAACAACGAATGCCTTTTGGGATATTGAATCTGTTATTAGGGCCTATAAACTTGCTTATGAATATGCGATGGAAGGATTATTAGCGGGAGAAGCAATACAACTTGCCACAATTTTAACGACAGATCGGACACCTAAATAGCTCGAAACGCGATTTATTGGTAAACATCTTTTCGATGACGAATTCGAGTCACGGTTACGAGTTGCGCTGTCTCGTCTAACGAGTAAACGATACGATAATCACTAACTCGCACTCTAAATAGATGGGTATGACCTTGGAGTTTTTTCGATCCAACTGGATGGGGATCAAACCGCAAAGCATCGATCCCTTTTTCGATCCTTGACTGGACTATCTTTGGAAGCGCAAGATATTCTTTCCCCGCTGATTTTACAAATTCGATATTAAACACTTATTTATTACTTTGAATTTTTCAACAAATCCCAACTTACTCGGGGTTCAGTTTCTCTTGACTTGCTAACGGCGACATCTTGAAAATCTTCCCAAAGCTGTCCCCAAACCGATAGATCAATTTGAACGGCTTTTCGTTTACCTTGATTTGAAATAACGTATTGAATCCCTTTCATCAGAACACCTCTTATCAACTAAATTATACCCGTGAAAGATCGTTGTCAATCCACGCTTGGCGGCGGGCGCGCTTCATAACCCACTGCCCCGACAGCTCGTACTGAATTATAGCATCCATGTTAAAATAACCGTGGAGGAACGGAATGTTGACTCATGAGACGCTTTCTATCGAGGGCATGCACTGTGCCAGTTGCTCGGCGAATGTTACGCGGACGCTTCAAAAATTAGCGGGGGTCGCGGACGTTAGGGTCAATCTCGCCACCCAAAAAGCAAGCCTCACCTACGAGCCCGACACCCTCACCAGAGAGCAGATCATCTCTACCCTTAAAAGCATTGGCTATGGCGTAGCTGCTGACAACACTGACACCCTCGCCTCATCATCAATACCGTTGCTTCGACGATTTTGGATCGCGTTTATCCTGAGTTTACCGATTCTATCAATGATGATCGTGCCATGGCATGCCGCTATCCCTGCTTCCTTTGCCATGCTTGTCGATGCGTTGATGCTGAGCCTTGCAGGGCTCGTCGTTCTCGGGGCGGGCTATTCGTTCCACTTGAACTTTATCAAGAAGCTCCTTCATGGGCAGTTCAATATGGACAGTCTTATTTCTATTGGGTCACTGACCGCTCTGGTCACGAGCTTGGTGCTGTTTGCCGTGGGCCAACCGTTTCATTCCTTTTTGGAGGGGGCCAATACGATCATTACCTTTATCCTGCTCGGCAAATATTTAGAGTCCCGCTCGAAAGCAGTGGCTAGTCGAGCTTTGTCGATGTTGTTTGAGGGGATGCCCAAAGAGGCGCTAGTCGTAGAGCCAGATAACGTCACGTCGCGACGCTTAGATGAAATCAAAATCGGGCAGATCATTCGCCTAAAAGCCGGCGATAAAGTCCCACTCGACGGGCATGTTTCGGCGGGCAGCGTCCATCTGGATGTGTCAGGCATTACAGGTGAAAGTGTCCCCGTCTCCGTCAGCAAGGGCGACACGGTGTGGTCATCGTCGATCGTTCTTGATGGAACCATTGATCTTGTCGTCGAAAAAGCTATGAATGAAAGTCTGACCTCACGTATCATTCAGGCCGTCGATGAGGCTCAGTCTAGCCGTGCCCCGATCCAAGACCTCGTCGACAAGGTGTCGGCGGTCTTTGTCCCGACCATTATCGTCCTGAGTGTTTTGACGGGGGGATTATGGGTTCTCTTGGGTGCATCGGTTTCCACCGCGCTGCTGCATGCTGTCTCGGTGTTGGTGATCGCTTGCCCTTGCGCCATGGGACTAGCCACCCCTATCGCGGTGATGGTCGGAACGGGAACGGCTGCCAAACAGGGCGTCTTGATCAAGTCTGCGCAGGCCTTGCAACGCGCCGAGACGATCGACACCGTTGTTTGGGATAAAACCGGAACCCTCACCACGGGAAAGCCTCGCGTCGTTCATGTCCACTCCATGTCCGGTGACGACAACTGGATCTCGCTGGCGGCTGGTCTTGCGATAGCCTCTCATCATCCTTACTCGAAAGGAGTTATCGACTATGCCCAACCCCACGATATCCCCATCGCCTCAGTGGAATCGATCAAAGAATTCGGTGGCAAAGGGTTGACGGGGGTTTATAACCAAGAAGCCATTGGGCTAGGTAACACCAAACTCCTTGCTGAGTTAAAAGTGACCCTTTTGTCCGAACCACTCGAAACAGGGACACCACTATGGTTTTCGAGTCAACATACCATCATGGGCTGTTTTATTCTTGACGACCCCATCAAACCCAGTGCTGCCTCAACCGTGTCGTGGCTTAAAAAGCATCACATCGATTCGACGCTCCTAACCGGTGACCATCCTGACGCTGCCAAACGAGTCGCCGATCTGGCGGGTATTCGTCATGTTATTGCGGATATTCTTCCCACCGAAAAAGCGGACCATATCAAAGCGATACAAGCGACCGGCAAACGGGTTGTCTTTGTAGGAGATGGTCTCAATGATAGCGCGGCACTTGCTCAAGCAGATCTGGGGATCGCGATGGCCTCGGGGAGTCAAGTCAGCCTAGAGACCGGCGATATGGTCTTGTTAAATAACGACCCCAAAGGCGTCATCATCGCCCTAACCCAAGCACGTCGCACGTTAAAGATCATTCGACAAAATCTGGCATGGGCCTTTGCGTATAATTTGATCGGCGTCCCGTTGGCGATGCTCGGCCTCCTCCCACCCAGCTTTTCGAGTCTAGCCATGAGCCTAAGCTCGGTCAGTGTCATTCTTAATTCGCTGCGACTTGCGCGTTTAAGGAGGTTTTAATCATGTCCATCAACAACACCCGACTGGTCAATCGTTTCCTTGATCTCGTTAAAATCGACAGCGAATCGGGTAATGAGGACGGCGTCCGAGCCTACATCCTCGACCAGCTCGCCCCGTTTGGGTTTGCGTCCCAGATCGACCCCAAAGGGAATCTCATCGTCCGCATCGACGGGACGAAGCAAGGGCCGACCCTGCTATTATCCGCACACATGGATACTGTCAAACCTGGGCGTGGCGTTGTACCCGTGGTGAACGGTGACGTCATTACTTCAGATGGGACGACGATCCTTGGCGGCGATGATAAATCGGGTATTGCCGAGATCCTCGAAGGCATCCATATTATAAAAGAAACCGCGCTTCCTCACCCCCCATTGATCCTCGCTTTTTCTGTTGAGGAAGAGATCGGCGTTCAAGGCGTGCGGGCGCTATCCTCGCTAAAAGCAGACTTTGGGTTTGTCCTTGATACCGATGGAGCCATCGGCACGGTGGTCACACAAGCGCCTTCTCATGAAAAGTTTACGGCCACTATCAAAGGTAAGGCCGCCCATGCAGGGATCGAACCCGAAAAGGGCATCAATGCCATCGTGGCAGCGAGTAAAGCCATCGCCGCCCTGCCCCTCGGGCGCATCGACGACGAGACGGTCTCGAATGTTGGTATCATCAGCGGAGGCGTCGCCACCAATATCATCCCCGCCGAAGTGACCGTTCAAGGGGAAGCCCGAAGTCACGATGAGGACAAGCTGACCTATCTGGTCGAAAAAATTAGAGCCATTTTCTACAGAGAGGTTCGTTCCGTTGGAGCCGACGTGATCTTTACCTCGACACGCGAGTATAATCGCTTTGACATTAGCCAAAACACAACTCTTATTGACCTCTGTACCCGCGCGGCCAAGCGAACCGATGTCCCTCTGTTATTAAAAGCCACAGGCGGTGGAAGTGACGCCAACTATTTCAACGTCTTTGGCATCCCCACCGCTGTCATCGCGAGCGGGATGAATAAGGTTCACACTCTCGAGGAGACGATCAACATATCCGATATGGTCAAAGCAACGGAGTTTCTTTTGGCGGTCATTGCGGAGGCATGAGCCTTCCCTTGGTGAGGGAAGGACTGTATAATGATGCGACTTTCAAGGGCGGTTAGCTCAGCTGGCTAGAGTACGTGCTTCACACGCACGGGGTCGAGGGTTCGAGCCCCCCACCGCCCACCACGAAGACGTTCAACTTCTCTTTCAACACCAAAACTCTGATGATGACTGGGGCTCGAAGCCAAGCGAGCGCGCGCGGCAGCAAGCGATTAGCGACCATTGGAAAGACCTTAAAGATTGTAGAGACGTCTCTACAATTGACAGGGCCGAAATATCTAAAACAATTGTGGGCACGTGCCCACAATTGACCTCGTCGCACTTTTCAACGCCTTGACGATAAAAGGCTTGTTTCGGCATCGCCCTCGTTGGCCTGACGTTCCGTTGAGACACGGATATAGAGGGCGACACGGAACCCCTCCGCCTTCGGCACCTCCCCTGATCGAGGGGAGGCTTTTTTGGTTTTGGTAAGAGTGGTTTTCTAGGCTCAGTCTCGTCTCAAACATTTGCGGTGACGGAGAGAGACTGAAATTAATGTACCGCGAACTGTGCCGCCCACTCAAGCGGGAGCGAGCGAGAACCGATAACGCCAATAAACTTTTGCGTCACCGATGACGCCACTGCTACACACGCACTGCTTTTTGCTCGTAGTGAGCCAAGCTTGCAGTGAGCTTGTCGAACTGAACTACTGCCCATATTTTGCCTCCTTGAGCCTAGAGCCATAGGCTCTAAACCACGTTGAAATATGGGCCCACGGGAAAACCAGAAAAACGGGAGGCCGTCCAGTCTGAAATGATGTCGTTTTTGTGTTGGGTTAGAGGAACATAAATTAAAGGACTTGTTCTTACGTCTTAAATGCTGTTGCTTCTTTAAATAAGTATTTTCCCTTATACTTGGTATTCATGAGCTTTAACCAAATCCTAGACAAGCATCGCAAACTTTCTTTTTCACAGGCTGACAAAGGGGATCGATTCGAAAGGTTAATGCAGGGTTTCCTGCTGACAGACCCAACGTATACCCCTCTTATCAAAACCGTTTGGCTGTGGAGTGAATTCCCTGCAAGAAGTGAACTCGGCGGGCAAGATACGGGGATCGATTTAGTTGCACTTACGTTTGATGGTGAGTACTGGGCGGTGCAATGCAAGTGTTACCAAGCCGATTCAACGATTGATAAACGAAGTTTAGATTCTTTCCTTGCTACATCGAGCCGAGAATTTAAGAATGAGCAGGGAGAGCGAACACGATTTGCGTGTCGGCTATGGATCTCCACCACCAATAACTGGGGGGCGAATGCGGCTGAAGCAATCATTAATCAAAACCCTCCCTTCAATAGAATTAACCTCCACAATTTACAGGATGCATCGGTTGATTGGGAGAAGCTAGACGCCGGAATCTTTGGTGAACCATCTCGGGTTGCTAAGAAGCAATTGCGACCTCACCAGCTTACGGCCTTGAACGAAGCCAATAAACACTTCAACACGTCGAACCGCGGAAAACTGATTATGGCGTGTGGAACAGGAAAAACCTTCACGTCACTTCGGATCGCAGAGAATGAAACCGATGGAAAGGGCCTCATTCTTTTTCTGGTTCCCTCGATCTCGCTTTTGGGCCAAACGCTTCGGGAATGGTGTGCGGATGCCCACGACCCCATTAATGCGATCTGCATATGCTCCGACTCCGAGGTGTCTCGAAAGAAACACAAAAACCCCGATATCGATGCCTTTAGTGTAATTGATTTGGCGTTGCCCGCGAGTACCAGTGTCGAAAATATTATTTCCCAATTTCGGCATATCAAAAGTAAGGGAAGAAAAGGGTTAACCGTCGTCTTTTCTACCTATCAAAGTATCGAGGTTATTTCTCGAACACAAAAGCGAATGACAGCCTCACAAGAAATGGACGGTATTTTTGACCTCATTATCTGCGATGAAGCCCATCGTACAACAGGCGTGACCCTATCGGGAGATGATGAGTCGGCGTTTATCAAAGTCCATGATGATAGCTTTATTAAAGCCAAGAAGCGATTATATATGACCGCAACGCCACGACTATACAGCGATGACAGCAAAAGCAAAGCGGCGATGAATGAGGCCATCCTTTGCTCAATGGATGATGTTGGTATTTATGGCGAAGAGATTTATCGAATTGGGTTTGGTGAAGCGGTCGAAAAAGACTTGCTTGCCGACTACAAAGTCCTGATTCTGACCCTTAGCGATAAAGACGTTCCCCCCTCGATTCAACGGATGATTGCGAATAAAGACAATCAAGAAATTAATGCCGATGATGCCTCTAAATTGATTGGCTGCATCAATGCCTTATCAAAGCAAATCTTAGGCGATGAAGGAATAATAAAGGACAGCGACCCTGACCCGATGAAGCGAGCCGTTGCCTTCTGCCAAAGCATTGCGAGCAGTAAAAACATTACAGATAGCTTTAACGAAACGAGCACCCTCTATATCAACGAGTTGCCACCTGAAAAGCAAGAGAAAATGGTGCATGTCGGCTCAAAGCACATTGATGGGACGATGTCGGCTCCCCAACGGGACGAGCTCATGGGTTGGTTAAAAGAGGACAGCCAGGAATGCCGAGTCCTTACCAATGTCCGTTGTTTAAGTGAAGGTGTTGATGTTCCTTCCCTTGATGCGGTTCTGTTCCTGTCCGCCAGAAATTCTCAAGTGGATGTGGTTCAATCCGTCGGGCGTGTCATGAGACGATCGCCGAATAAAAAGTATGGCTATATCATCATTCCGGTTTTGGTCTCAAACGAAGTCGAGGCTAACAAAGCATTGGATAACAATGAGCGATATCGTGTCGTTTGGACGGTCCTGAACGCGTTACGTGCCCATGATGACCGCTTTAATGCCACCGTGAATAAGATCGAACTCAATCACAAGAAGCCCGACAATATCCTAGTCGGCAGGCCCGATTATACCTTTGATGAGAATGGCGACGCGGTTCCGGTTAATCCGAGCGAAGAGCATAAACAAAAAGAAGTGACTAAACAAATGCGCCTTGAATTTGAAGAACTGCAAAGCGTTGTTTATGCCAAGATGGTTCAAAAGGTGGGCGATCGACTGTATTGGGAACAATGGGCCAAAAGCGTTGCCGAGATTGCCGAGCGGCAAATCGAACGGATTCAACATATAGTAGAAAATGAGGGAGAGCATAAACACGCGTTCAGCTTGTTCTTGAAAGGGTTGCAACAAAATATCAATCCCTCCATAACGCAGCAACAGGCCATCGAAATGTTAGGCCAGCATATCATTACCAAACCCGTATTTGAGGCGTTGTTCGAGGGGTATTCCTTTGTAAAGAACAATCCCATTTCAATTAGTATGCAGACCATCCTTGATAAACTCGAAGCGCAGGTTGTTGAAAAAGACACCGAGACTTTGGATAAGTTTTATGATTCGGTCCGTAAGCGTGCCGAAGGCATTGATAATGCGGAAGGCAAGCAACACATTATTATCGAGCTCTATAATAAGTTTTTCAAAACCGCCTTTCCAAAAATGGTGGAGCAGTTGGGCATTGTTTATACGCCGGTTGAGGTGGTCGATTTTATCGTTCATTCGGTGAATGATGTCCTAAAGCAAGAGTTTGGGCGCAGTATCAGTGATGAGAATGTTCATATTCTTGATCCGTTTACTGGGACGGGGACGTTTATTACGCGGTTGCTTCAAAGTGGGTTGATCGATAAAAAAGACCTGCAACGAAAATATACCCATGAGCTTCATGCGAATGAAATCGTGTTGCTCGCGTATTATATTGCTGCCGTCAATATTGAGAATGCCTACCATGACATCATGGGTTCAGATAGTGAATACAAGAGCTTTGATGGGATATGTTTAACGGATACCTTTCAACTGGGTGAAACCGATGGCACCGATGCGTTGATGTCGGAAATATTTCCACAAAATTCGGAGCGGGTGGTCGCACAAAAGAAGGCACCTATTCGCGTCATTATGGGCAATCCCCCGTATTCTATTGGTCAAAAAAGTGCGAATGATAATGCACAGAATCAATCTTACCCTAAATTAGGTAGTAGAATTGCTGAAACTTATGCAAAAGAATCAAAAGCTGGGCTTAATAAATCACTCTATGATGCATACATTAAAGCCTTTCGTTGGAGTACGGACCGCCTAGATAAAGATGGCGGCATTATTTGTTTCGTTTCGAATGGGGCGTGGTTGGATGGAAATAGTGCGGATGGTTTTCGAAAGTGTCTTGAAACAGAATTTAGTAGTATTTGGGTGTTTAATTTGCGTGGGAATGCAAGAACAAGCGGTGCTCTTAGGCAAAAAGAGGCAGGGAATGTGTTTGGTGGAGGCTCAAGAACCCCTATTTCGATAACCTTATTGGTCAAGAATCCCCATAAAACAAACACAAAGGCAACGATTCACTATCATGATATCGGGGATTACCTAAGCCGAGAAGAAAAACTCGAAATCATAAAAAAAACAAGATCCGTTAATAATAGTGGTTTGTCGTGGAAAGTGCTGGAACCGAATAATGAGGGCGATTGGATAAGCCTCCGAAATAGCTCTTTTGAAATGTTTATACCTATTGAATCTGAAAAGAAGTTTGATGCCAAGACTTCGTCATTCTTTGTAGTTAATTCAAGAGGAAACGAAACGGGTCGAGACGTATGGGTTTATAACTCTTTAAAGAATACCCTTAAGAAAAACATGGAGAATATGGTTTCTTTTTTCAATCAACAAGTGGCTGATTATAAGGAAACGAAATTAAAAAGTTCAAAACTTGATACAAAGGACTTTGTTAATACTGATTCAAAAATAATTAGCTGGACCAGTAGTCTAATTTCAAATTTGGAGAGGGGAAATATTGTAAAGTTTGAACCTAACAGTATTTTGACTGGTGTTTATCGTCCATTTTTTAAGCAGAACTTATATTCTGGAGATAAAATGATTCATCGTCGGGGACAAATGAAAGAGTTTTTTCCAACAGTCACTACAAAGAATTTTGTCATTTGTGTATCAGGCATTGGCGGAAGTAAAGATTTCTCCGTGATATTAACAAGTTGTATCCCAGATGTTCAGCTTCAATTCAATGGGCAATGCTTTCCTCTTTACTACTATGAGGAACAGCCCTCCCAAATACTCACTTTATTTGATAAACCCAGTGAGAGTGGTTATATTCGGCGGGATGGTGTTTCGGATTTTATCTTTGAACGTGCCCATAAGACCTATGGCACCCAAATTAGCAAAGAGGATATTTTCTATTATGTTTATGGCATCCTCCATAGCCCTGATTATCGTGAAACCTTTGCCAATGATTTAAAGAAAATGCTGCCACGTCTTCCGCTTGTTGAGGATGTCCGAGACTTTTGGGCGTTTAGCAAAGCAGGCCGCAAACTCGCCGATCTTCATCTTAATTATGAATCTGTTGCCCCGTACCCCGAGGTGGTTGTCGATGACGATGAATCGGGTAATTACTGGGTTGAAAAGATGCGCTATCCAAAAAAAGGCCAAAAGGACACCATCTTTTATAACAGCCACATCACCATTAGCCATATCCCTGACAAAGCCTATGAATACATCGTCAATGGAAAAAGTGCGATTGACTGGATTATGGAACGCTATCAAATCACAACCGACAAAGACAGTGGCATCAAGAATGACCCTAACGATTGGGCTAAGGAAGTCGAAAAGCCCCGCTATATTTTGGATTTACTGCTCAGCGTCATCCATCTCAGTGTTCAAACCGTCGATATTGTAAAGGCGTTGCCCCCCATTAACTTCGACAAGGTTTCATAACCCTAATGTTTGAACAAAAGCCTGTGGTTCAGACAAATATTGACACCACTTCGTTTGAAAAGATTGTTAAAATCCTTGAGCAATCCAACAAGTCGATCATTATCCATGGTAAAGCCGGCACAGGAAAATCGACGTTTATCGCCTACCTGAAGCGACATTACAAAAACAAATGGGTTGTGGTCGCGCCAACGGGGATCGCTGCTATCAATGTCGGTGGACAGACGATACATTCCTTCTTCAAATTTCCGCCACGATTTATTGATGTTACCCATATTTCAAAAGCAAAGAAAACAGGGGTTTATAAAAAGATCGACCTGCTCATCATTGATGAAATCTCGATGGTTCGCGCAGACATTCTCGATGGGATTGATAGGTCCTTACGCATAAACAGAAACCGGTCTGATGTTGCGTTTGGTGGCGTCAAAGTCATGATGGTTGGGGATATTTATCAACTTCCTCCGGTGGTGAGACGAGAAGAAGAAATCGTTTTTAAGCAAAACAACTACAAAGGGCACTATTTTTTTAACTCACGGGTGTTTAAGGAAATAACAGAGTCAGATCAACTTAACGTCATTGAGCTCTCAACGGTTTATCGCCAAAAGGACGAAGCATGGGTTGAGTCGCTGAACAACATTCGTGTCTATGAGTATGGTGACAAGATAGGCGAGGTGCTCGATAAGCGGATTGTCGCCTCAAAAGCATCCATTCCCGAACCGTATATCACGCTAACCACCACCAATAAACTGGCAACCAAACACAATGAGGAGCGTCTCGCCAAGCTCCCTTCCTCGGAACATGAGTTTACCGCTGAGATCAGTGGCGACTTCCCAGAGGGAGACTATCCCACCGAAAAAGTATTGAGGTTAAAAGTGGGTGCTCAAGTCCTTTTTATTAAGAACGATGAAGCGAGGCAATGGGTGAATGGGGATATCGGAATTATTAAAGCAATCGAAGCGAAACACCTCGTTGTTCTTTGCAAGGATGCCGAACTCCAAGTGGCCTATCAAACGTGGCAGCGACTCAAATATGAAGTGGTCGACGAGGCCATTAAAGAGGACGTCACTGGTGAATTTAAGCAGTTGCCCGTTCGGCTTGGCTGGGCAATTACCATTCACAAAAGCCAAGGTCAGACCTATGACCGAGTCCTTTTAGATACGGCCGTTTCAGCCTTTGCACCTGGGCAACTCTATGTCGCCCTCAGTCGATGCAGAACGTATGAGGGTATCTTTATGCTCAATGCTATTGCCCAACATGAGATTATCATCAACAAAGAACTGGATGTTTTTTGGGAGCTAGTCAAAGACAAAATCATTCATGAAGATAATCTGGATAGTGGCAAACCAACAATCGATAAATATGCTACGTCTGTTGTTGCCTGTATCAATGAGCTGAGCATTCCTTACGGAAAACTCTATATTTCTGGTATCTTAATGGGTAGTAAGAACAAAAAAATCTTTGAGAATAAGCACAACCAACTTAAGAGTTACGGAGCCTTGCGAGGCGATACTCAGGAGGATGTCTGTGAACAAATCGATTCGCTTATTGCACAAGGAATAATTGCTACTTCCAAAGTGTGGATTGGACAGTTTTATAAGCCAGTGTTGGGGTTGAGGGAGTGAACACTACCTTTGGCATTAATCCCCAACTAGACCGGATTGCCCAGTTTTCCTGCATGAAGACTGGGTATGGTAAAAATAAACCCAATCGGAGAAAACTAAAAAATGAATAATAGCGAAATTCTCATCTACCAAAACCCTGACGGCAATATCAAAATTGATGTCCGCTTAGAAGAAGAAACCGTATGGCTAACCCAAGACCAACTGGCATTATTGTTTGGGAAAGCAAAATCAACCATAAACGAGCATATCAAAAATATCTACGAAGAAAACGAGTTGCGAGAAGACGCAACCATGAAGAAATTCGGAAATTCCGAATTTCAACAAAAAGCCCATCATTACTATAATCTGGATGTCATTATATCTGTCGGATATCGTGTAAAGTCAGCTCAAGGCACACAGTTTCGTATTTGGGCCACCCAACGGCTTAAAGAATATATTATCAAAGGCTTTTCTCTGAATGATGAGCGCTTTAAGTCAGGTAGTTCAATGAATTACTTCACCGAATTACAGGAACGTATTCGTGAAATCCGTCTTTCGGAGCGATTCTTCTATCAGAAAATAAAAGACATTTATACCACAAGCATTGACTATGACCCCAAAGCTGAAAAGACCCTCGAATTCTTTAAGGTGGTACAGAATAAATTGCTGTGGGCCATTAGTCAGCAAACGGCGGCCGAATTAGTCTACCGCCGAGTTGATGCGAGTTTGCCCTTATTGGGGATGCAATCGTTCGATAAAAAGAATGTCGTTTCAATCAAGAAATCGGACGTGAGTATTGCAAAAAACTACTTAAATGAAGAAGAGATAAAGCTCTTGGGATTATTGGTCGAGCAGTATTTAGCCTTTGCTGAGACAATGGCTCTTCAACAAACCCCCATGTACATGAGCGATTGGATAAAGCGTTTGGATACTATTTTACAACTGAACGGTAGAGAGTTATTAAATCACGCTGGTAATGTGAGCCATACAATGGCTCTAGAAAAATCAGAAGCAGAGTTAGAGCGGTATCGGATAGCTCAAAGGACGTTTGAAAAATCACAAAACCTAAATGAGTTAGAATCCGATATTAAAAAGCTGAAGAAACCCAAAACATGACAAATACCTTCCTCTTCTACGATCTGGAGACCTTCGGCATCAATCCCCAGTTAGATCGCATTGCTCAATTCGCGTGCATCCGAACCGATGAATCATTAGACGTATGAGAAGCGAATTCGTGTCAAAGGTATTCAACTAAACAAATCTCCAATCATTGCCCCCGCTTCTGTTTTGGATGCAGAGTCATATGCAAGACTTCATATCTCTCGTAAGGTGTGTGACGAGCATTTGAAACTTATCCAAGCGGAAAAGGAAGTTCTAAACAAACTCACGTCTATTTATTCAAAGAAAACCTCATCAGAGTGGGTACGGATGAGTTTGTTTTGTCGCATCTCGTCCATATTGGTGAGAGTGCCCGTGGCACCTTGTACAGCCCATTTTGTATCCATATTTTCTAACACATGAGGTAGCTACAATGAGCGGCCATTGGAAAGACCTAAAGATTTTGGGCACGTGCCCAAAATTGACCTCGTCGCACTTTTCAACGCCTTGACGATAAAAGGCTTGTTTCGTATAGTGACATGGTTTGCAAATCTCACAGAAAAAGGAGTTTTTTTATGGCTAAGTTTGAACCCAAGATCTCGATTATCGTACCGGTCCGCAATGCAGATCGCACCCTAAAGACGACATTCGAGTACCTTCTCAACATTGACTACCCGCTCGACAAGATGGAGATCATCCTCGGCGATGGTGGCAGTACCGACAAAACCGTTGAGATCATTAAGGACTTCCAAAAGAAACACGATTTCATCAAATTAGTCGAAGTGCCCAACTGTAAATCACCGGGTCATGCACGCAATGCGGCCATCAAGATCGTCACCGGCGACTATGTGCTCTTTACTGATGGTGACTGCGCTCCGAATAAAGACTGGGCATACCAGATCGTCGCTCCGTTTGAAAAGGATGCCAAAATCGGTGGCGTAGGTGGCGAAGTGCTGACCCTTCGTGTCGAACCCGATAATTTTACCGAGAACTACTGCGAGCAAGTTCGCTTCTTGTCCCCTGTCGGACGCTGCGGGTTGACCGAGTCTGGCTATATGCCTACCGTCAGCAAATGGTTGCCTCATGAAGTGAATGGTGGCGATTACAGCCCCTTCTTCGCCACCGCTAATTTCTGCGTCAGCAAGAAAGCCATCGATGCCATTGGTGGCGAGTTCTGGGACGAGCCCACCGGTGAAGATGTGGATTTCTCGCTTCGCATTATGCGCGCCGGATTTGTGCTTTATTTCTCCAAAGAATCCGTCATCAAACACATGCACCGCGTCGATATGAAGAGCTTTAAAAAGCAATGGTACGGTTATGGCTACGGTCATCCGCTCCTTATTTCTAAACACAGCGACAAAAAAGTCCTCGAATTTGTTATTCAAGCCGGAAAGAAACCTGGCATTTGCTTCAATATCCCTTGGTACCGCAAAGGCATCATCCATATCGGCAACTACCATGTCATGCATTCTTCCTTCTGGAGCATGTGGATTACATTGCTATTGCTGGTGATGTTTAGTCTGGCGAATGTATCGGTGGGTGTCGTTGACGCCGCCTTTTTGACGCTTGCTTTCGAATTATTCGCGCTCATTTTCGTGGTCTTTACAGCCCGATATTTCTGGCCGGTGTTGACCTTAAAGCCGCTTTCAAAGTTCTTCACGTATGCGCGTATTCGTCATGCGACGAACGCTAGTTTTATGAAGGGTGCCAAAGATGGACAAAGCAAGTTCGGTGCGACCTGTATCGAACCAAGCTGGTAAAACAAATAAGGAGAACACGTAATGGGAAAATATGGATATTTTGATGATGCGAACCGTGAATATGTCATTACCGACCCAAAGACTCCGGTCAAATGGGTAAACTATGTCGGCACCCTCAAGTTTGGGGGGATCGTCGACCATACGGGTGGCTCCATTATTTGCAAGGGCGACCCTGCTCTCAATCGCATCACCAAATATATTCCTCAGCTCCCTAGCTCTGACTTTAAAGGCGAAACACTCTATATCCGTATTCATCAGAAAACGGGCTACAAAGTGTTCTCTCCCTTTTTCGTCCCGACCCTCGACAAGTACACCAAATACGAATGCCATGTTGGGCTTTCGTATCAACGCATCATTTCTGAGTTCTATGGCATCCGCACCCAAGTCACGATTTTTGTCCCCCATAACAGCAACGTGGTCATTCGCGATATCGAGATCACCAATATCAGCAAAGAGCCCGTTACCCTCGACGTTATCCCTGTTGTTGAATACAGCCACTTTGATGCGTTAAAGCAATTCACTAACGCGGATTGGGTGCCTCAAACCATGACGGTTGATGCGATAACCGACAAACATGGACAGGTCATTCACAAGCAATACGCCTTCATGAAGCGAGATACCGCTGTTAATTATTTCACCTCGAATACCCCTGTGGATTCTTGGGAAACCGACCGGAAACAGTTCTTGGGTGACAATGAATATGGCACGTGGAAAAACCCGTTAGCTCTCCAAAAGGCGCATCTCTCCAACTATGAAGCACGTCGCGCGGATAATATTAGCGCTCTGCTCCATGCCCTTGGAACGCTTCGCCCCGGTGAGACCAAGCGCATCATTACGCAACTTGGCCAAGAAGCCACCCTCGATGAAGCCATGAAGTCCATTAACTCTTTCCGAGACCCGCAAAAAGTCGACAAGGCGTTTGATGCCCTGAAAGCTTTCTGGGATGAGTATCTGGCTACCCTTCAAGTCGAAACACCGGATGCCTCGTTCAACTCGATGGTCAATATTCATAATCCTCGTCAATGTCACACCACCAAAAACTGGTCAAGAGATCTTTCCCTTTACCAATTGGGATTTGGCGGCCGCGGACTTGGCTTTCGAGATAGTTCGCAAGATGTGATGGGAACGATGGCCCATATGCCAGCGGAAGGGCTTGAACTGATGGAAAAGATCCTCAGCGTCCAAAAAGCTGACGGTTCGGCCATGCACCAATTCTTCGCATCGACCCTTGAGGCCAACGAAGGTGATTCTCGTGAAGAGCATGGACACAAGTTTTATGGCGATGACCATCTTTGGATTGTCCTTGCGGTTTGCACGTATTTAAAAGAGACCGGCGACCTTGATCTCCTGAAAAAAGAGATTACCTACTATGAAAAGAATGTCGACCTCGATAAGCGCGAAAAAGGGACGGTTCTTGACCATCTCAAACGCGCACTTGAATTCACCCATACCCATAAAGGCAGTCATGGACTCCCCTTGCTCGGATTTGCGGACTGGAATGATACCGTTAATTTAAAAGGTAACGCCGAGAGCCTCTTTGTTGCGAATCAATATGCGAAGGCCCTTAGTGATGTCATCGAATTGATGGATACGCTCGGAGACACCCAACAAGCCGAGGTCTATCGCCTACATTTCAACGAGATGAAAGACGCGGTCAACACCAGTGCGTGGGACGGCGACTGGTATGTCCGTTACTTTGAAGAAGATGGCACCCCGTTAGGGTCGGCTAAAAATGAGCAAGGCAAGATCTATGTGAATAGCCAGTCATGGGCCGTCTTGTCTGGGGTTGCCCCACAAGATAAAGCAGAGAAAGCCATGAACTCTGTCAACAAACACCTCAACACCCAGTATGGTATCAAACTCAGCTGGCCGGGCTTTAACGGGTTTGATTGTCGCAAAGGCGGCATCACGACATACCCACCCGGTGCCAAAGAAAACGGCGGCGTGTTCTTGCACACCAACCCTTGGTGCATGATCGCGGAAACCTTACTCGGTCACGGGAATCGTGCGTTTGAGTATTATCAACAGATCAACCCAGCGACCAAAAATGATATCATCGATATTTTCGAATGTGAGCCCTACTCTTACCCTCAAAACATTTTAGGCAACGAGCATCCACAGTTCGGGCTCGGTCGCAATAGTTGGCTCTCGGGGACAGCGTCTTGGACGTATCAAGCAGCGACCAAACACATTCTTGGCGTTCAACCTACCTATACAGGCCTTGCGGTTAATCCCTGTATTCCCAAAGAGTGGAGCGGATTCTCGGTCAAACGCGTGTTTCGTGGGGCGACCTACATCATCAACGTCAAGAACCCAAACGGTGTCAATCAAGGTGTTAAATCAATGGACGTCGATGGAAAGCCGATCGTTGGCAACATCGCGCCCTTCTTTAATGACAAAAAAGAACATCTCGTTGAGGTCACGTTAGGGTAAACCCGTTTCTGTCGATGTTTAACTCTCCATAAAGTGGGCACACTAACTCCATAAGACATTCGTCATGGAGGTGAAAAGCTCGATAGAAACGAGATGGCCGGAGATTTGGACCGCTTGTCGGAAAATCCCCTTTCTTTAAGTATCGCCATCTCTTTATTCACTATTCTCGAATAAGGGGGACTCGCTATGAATACAAGAACAACCGACGTTTTGGTCCGTGAAAATATGGGGCTGATCTGTTCCTACGCACGCCGTTACGATTATGCCTATTTTCAAGATATTGTTCAGGATGGCTGCATCGGTCTTTTACGTGCGGCACAAAAATTTGAAGCCAATCGGGGGACAAAGTTTTCGTCCTACGCCGCCTTCTGGATCAACCAAGCCACCCAACAAGGATTCAACAAACTCAACCGTCCGGTTCGTATCCCTTCCACCGCCCTTGAATGTATCCGAAAGATCAAGAAGATGATTACCCAGTTCATGACCGAGGAACATCGGGCCCCCTCTAATCGTGAAATTGCGGTGGCGACCGGCATTGCGCAAAATAAGATCGACTATTACCAACAACTTGAAAAACAGACCCTTTCGCTCGATGCCATCGTTGCCAGTGATGACCTTCCCCTTAATATCGAAGACCACAAGGCGCTTGACTATCAAACCGAGATCGATGAGGAAGGCAAAAGCGAAGCCCTTGAAGTGGCACTGCGCATTCTGCCCGTCAAAGAACGATTCATTATTGAACAAAGCTTCGGGTTCACTAACGAAACGGATGTTCCTCTCGCCGAGATCGGTCGCAACTTAGGGATCAGTCGAGAGCGCGTTCGACAGCTCCGCGAACAAGCACTTGGGCGCATTCGAAAACATCCGATTTATGAAACATTAAAGAGTTATTTGTAATATAATCGTCATATTCTGAACATGATACCGTTATGCAAAGTCAGTAAAGTTAGCTCGGTATGATCAAACTAAACCATTTAGCCGACAAAACCATGCGAAAGGTCTTTCAACTGACCGGTGGGTTGGCTATTGTCACGGTACTCTTCATGGGCATCTTCTTACTCAAAGAGAGTTTGCCCGTTTATCAAGACGTCTCGTGGAAGGATTTTTGGCTCTCAGCTAACTGGAACCCAACGGGCTGGGATGGCGAATATTACGGCATTCTGTCTATCCTATGGGGCTCGTTCTTTGTCACGGGACTGACGCTGCTCATCTCGGTCCCTATCGGTCTTTTATGTGCCCTATTCCTTTCCGAGATCGCCCCCCGCCCCCTTCGCGTGTTGCTTAAACCAGCGGTGGAATTATTGGCGGGCATCCCCTCCGTGGTCATCGGATTCATTGGTCTCGTCATGGTGGGGCCGTTGTTAGCGAAAATATTCCATCTCAATAATGGGCTGAATGTCCTCAACGGCAGCCTTATGCTCTCGATCATGGTGCTGCCCACGATCATTAGTCTTTCCGAGGACGCTATTGCCGCTGTTCCCAAGGACTTCCGATTCGCCTCGCTCGCAGTCGGTGCCACCCGACTCGAAACCATTTTTAAAGTGGTGCTACCCGCCGCTCGTTCCGGCATTTTCTCAGCGATCATGCTCGGCATGGGACGGGCTATTGGGGAAACAATGGCGGTACTCATGGCGTGCGGGAATGTCCCCGAGATCGCTCACTCCATCTTTGACCCTGTGCGAACGATCACCTCAACGATCGCCATCGAGATGGGCGAAGTCGCCTATGATACAACGCCCTATTACGCCCTATTCACCTTAGGACTCTATTTATTCCTGATATCCTTTTCTATTAATCTCGTCGCTGACAAAATGGTTCGCGCAGCCAAACGAAAGGCAGGGGCATGAGTTCGCTTCGAAAACCGCTTATTGAGAAACTAACCTACGGCCTTCTGGGGGGTTCCTTTGGATTCGTGTTCCTTTGCCTTATGGTCATTCTCGGCATCGTCTTTTATAACAGTGCGGGCACGTTATCGTTGTCCTTCCTCCTTCAAAATCCCACCGATGGGATGACCAAAGGCGGCATTTTCCCCATCATGGTCGGAACGATCTATGTCACCCTTATTTCGGCGGTCATGTCCGTACCCTTTGGCGTCTTCACCGCCATCTATTTAAATGAATACGCCTCGGATAATGCCTACACCCGCCTTATTCGCCTCTCTATCCGCAATCTAGCCGCCGTTCCCTCGATCGTTTATGGTTTGTTCGGACTGGCCATCTTTGTCAAAACCATGAACTTTGGCACCAGTGTTCTGAGCGCAGGACTTACGTTGGGATTATTGTCGCTTCCCGTCATTATCGCTGCGTCCGAAGAGGCGCTTCGCAACGTTCCGGCGAGCTATCGCGATGGAGCGTTTGCCTTGGGGCTGACCCAATGGCAGGTGCTTCGAAAGAATGTCATTCCGGTCGCGATGCCCGGCATTCTGACAGGGGTCATCTTGGGCATCTCTCGCGCCATGGGAGAGACCGCACCGATCCTGTTTACGGGTGTAGCCTTCTTTCTACCCGAAACAAGCCTATCGCTTAACAGTCAGTTTATGGCACTCCCCTACCATCTCTACATCATGTCGACACAACACCATGATATAGACGGCGTTCGAGGCATCGCCTATTCGACGGCAGCCGTTCTCATTATGCTCAGTCTGGGGCTGAACATCATTGCCTCCCTTATTCGCTACACCTACCAGAAAGGACAACAAACATGACCATCCCCATCTTAATGGAATCGAGGGACTTTAGTTTGGCCTATGGACTAAAATGGGCCATTCGACACATTTCGCTGCCTATCCACAAAAACCACATTACCGCCATCATTGGCCCGTCGGGATGCGGCAAATCGACCTATATCCGCGCGTTCAATCGAATGAATGAGCTGCTTGCCAAAACGAAACATGAAGGACAGATCACTCTCAAGGGCAAGGATATTTATGCAGCCGATATTGACCTTGTATCGCTTCGAAAACAGGTAGGCATGGTGTTTCAAAAGCCGAATCCTTTCCCCAAATCGATCGCGGAGAACATTAAATTCGGCCCCAAGATCCATGGCGAGAAAAGCAAATCGACCCTTACCGATCTCGTCGAACATTACCTAAAGAAAGTCGCCCTGTGGGAAGAAGTAAAGGACAAGCTTGACCAAAGCGCCTTCTCTCTATCAGGGGGACAACAGCAACGTCTGTGTATCGCCAGAGCCTTATCGGTTAAACCCGATGTTCTCCTGATGGACGAGCCGTGTTCGGCCCTTGACCCGATCGCTACCCTTAAGATCGAGGACTTGATGCGCGAGTTGGAAAAAGAGATCACGATCATTATTGTGACCCATAATATGCAACAAGCCGCTCGGATCTCTGACTACACGGCATTCTTTAACACCGATGAAAGTCGTGTTGGCGAGCTCATCGAGTTCGGTATCACGAAGAATATTTTTACCAACCCCAAACATAAGCAAACAACCGACTATATTACCGGTCGGTTCGGATAGAAAGGAGCACACAATGACACGCGATAATTTTCACGCCAAGTTAGATGAAGCGGAAGCCATGGTTCAAGAAATGGGGACGATTATTTATGATCTCATGACCCAACTGATTGCGGTCTATCGAACCCACGAACTATCCGCCGATATCATGGATAAGCTGCTTCGAGAAGAAGCCAAGCTAGACCATCTTGAGTATTCAATCGAAAAATTGAGTATGGAGCAGCTCGCGCTTCAACAACCCATGGCCGTTGATCTGCGCACCATTATCTGCATCCTTAAAATGAGCATGGACTTAGAACGGATTGGCGACCATATTCGAAAGATCATCCGAAAGACCCGAAAGGTCATCACCCTAAAACAGTTCACGCATTTTGTCCCGCTTACCGAAATGACGCTGCTGCTACGACAAATGATCGATCAAATTATGGTGGCTTTAAAAGAACGCAATATTCGCCTTGTTAAGTCAACGCTCGCCATCGACGAACAGATCAACGACCTACAACGCAACCTCTTTCAACGCTACATTGAGGACATGAAAACAGACCCCAATGAGGGCACCATAAGCTCGGGCATCTATCTGCTATTCATCACACGCTTCTTGGAGCGCATCGGGGACCATGTCGAAAATATCGGCGAACGCGTCAATTATCTCGTTACCGGCGATATTCGAAAACTAAAACACCCTCATTATGATAATTATTCGATCGAAGATACGGTCGATGAGGATGGAGAAGGCTCAGTTTTGTGATTGCTGAGCGGCGCGGTTTCTGCTATGATACCGCTTGTTTTCTGAATATGATGAAAGAGGTGTAGTCCGTGGCAAATATTAAATCCGCCATTAAAAGAATCAAAAAGTCCCAAACAGCCCATGATCGTAATGTGGGTCAAAAGTCCAAAATGAAGACCCTTATCAAGAAAGTCCATGTCACCCTAACCGAAGATGCAACGCTTGCTCCTGCAGCACTTTCCGTTGCTTACAAGGCTATCGACACGGTCGAGCAAAAAGGCGTCATTCATGCAAACAAAGCGGCGCGTCTCAAAAGCCGTTTAGCTAAAAAGATCAACAAAGCCGCTGTTGCGGTTGTTGCTCCTGTCAAAGAAAAGAAAGTCGTTGCGAAAAAAGCGACAGCGGTTAAAAAGACAACCCCTAAGAAATAAGCTTAGTTCCTTTCCCCATTATGATTTTAAAAAAGCGAGGTTAATCCCTCGCTTTTTTTATACTCGTTTCGAATTAATAAACGGTGACCATGGCCACGAGGTCTTTTCTCATCCGTGAGCGAAAAGCAAGCGGTTCAAGGACTTCGACCTGTGGGCCAAAGGAAAGTAGCCAATGATAGAGACTATCGGGATCCTGCGTCAGCCACTCAACGAGCAACTCGTTCTTGGGGCCGAATTCCATATTGATCGTGCTTCCCTCTAATCGCTCGGCAACCTGCTGTGCTATCTTGGGAATAAAACGGGCACGGACTTTAATGCCGTCAGGTGTTTGGGGTAACGGAGACACCCACAAAGAAGCAGCGGGGGCATTGGGGGCGTCAACCATCGGAACCGCTGTCTCTTTGAGTTGACGAACCTTGTGAATCCGTCGAATTTGAAGAAAACGGGGAATGGGACTCTCGTCCATCGTAAAAACGAGATACCAAACGCCATTCATAAATGTTAGCTTATGAGGGCTACCGGTTAATACGCTCACTTTATCGGTACTTTCTTTATAATCGATCTTGGCCTTTTTCATGCCAGACAAAATACCCGCCAAATGGCTAAACACCCTGACCTCACGCTGATTAACATGAAGCGATTCATACATATCGATCGATACGGACATGGGGTCTTTGCCCTTTAACTCTACAAAATCGGGTAACACTTGCCTTAGCTTAAGGAATACACTCTCTAGATCAGAATAAAAGGGCGTGTGACGATAGGCTTCTAATAGAGGACGAACCATCAACAAAGCGACCCACTCACCTTCCGTCAACGGCACATTATCAAGGGAATAATGGGGATCGGTGTAATAATACCCATTTTTGTGTTTGGAATATTTTATCGGAGCCTGATAGGTTTCCTTTAGGGCATCAATATCACGAAGGACCGTTCGTTCCGACGCATTTAAGTGGCGCATCAAGTCCTGACAGTTGGGGAAAGCCCCCGACCGAATAAGTTGGTCGGCTTGAACCAAACGTAAATGCGTTTTAGCACTCATAGTCGAACCTCAACGCCCATGACCTTATCCACATCTTCCCAAAACACAGAAAACTCAAGACATTTTTCATAAGGCAACGATAATTGGAACCGACGCGAATAGTCATAGTCCTGCCCAACTCGACGTCGCCATTTCGTTTCGAGATCAAACAGCCCCAATTCAATCTTGAGAGCGAGTCCGATCTTATCATAGGGATCAACCTGATATTGGTCGAAAAGGAACGGAGATTCCCCCGAATAGGCGTACAGATGTTCATAGTCCGTTGCCACAGACCAGCCCTCGAACGGAAGGGTAAGTGCCCAGTTTTGAGCCAGTCGCTGATGGTGGAATGTGGAACCGTAAACATTTGAGACCCAACTCAACTGTTGACTGAGAACGCCCCATCCGGTGGGATAAGCGCTTTGCCAAGAGGCTGTCCATGCTGTTTTCTGATTGTCCGTTAACTGATTCTCGCAAACATTGGATTGTTCGACACTTACGTTAATATTATCTTGATCGGTGATACCCAGAACGGTTTCTAGCGCGATTCGAGGCTTTTGCGTAACATATTGATTATTGATCAGCTCACTCTCGTGCCAACCAACCGTCAAATAAGCATTGCTCTGACGAATGGATACGATCCCCGAATTGAACAAATATCCTAAGGCATCCTGCTCGCGTTGGAAGTCATTAAAAAGAGCCGTTCGATAGCTGACATGCCCCTGCCATCTTTTTGGCGAGTAATAGGCCGCAACTGATGCGTGAGACTGCCCATCTTGGAACATCATATAGTGAGTCGCCCCGATTTGCATTCCAAGCGCCTCTATATAGGCAATACGAACAGCCCCATGATTTGATTCATTAATATAATAAGGAACATCTTCTTTAACAAAACCACCCTCTCGGGGGCTTGACCCGAACTCGGGGATCAAGTGGTTCTGCGCGAAAAGATCCTGACGTCTATCCCCCATAAAATAAGCAGGGAAATAAAAGATGGGGATGCCCTTCACGTTTAAGATCGAATTAAAGGCGACCAAAAAACCCCATTGAGGATAGAGCACGACTTCATCACTGTCTAATAAAATGACGGGGGGGGTTCCTTTACAAGAAGTAATGAATACCTTATTCATTCTGATCGAGCTGCTGCCTGCACGGACATTACGTCCACTCACTTTGTATTTTTGAAAACTCATATTCAGCTCATTGGCGGTTAACACGGATGCCTTATTGTCAATTTCAAGGCAGGTCCCTTTGATGGTTTGAACCTTATTTTTTATCTTAAAGGATTCAGAGATAAAGATGCACTGATTGTCGATATCGATCCGAGAGATCGGCGCCGAAAATACATAACCAGTCGTCCCCATTAAGACATCCCCCGAAAGAACTAAGATATTGGTGGAGATATCGAGATCAAACGCATTTGACGTCACATCATAGGCTGCCCATGAGAGCGACAAAACCAAGAGAAGGATAAGCGCTCTAAGCATCGAGCTTGTTCTCTTTGGGAACAAACTTCGTAAACTCCTTAAGGAAAAGCACTTCGGCCATACCTGTAGGCCCATTTCGATGTTTGGCGATAATGAGTTCGGTTAAACTGGTGGGGACATTCTGCATTTCATAGTAATCTTCTCGATGAACGAAAATGACCAAATCGGCGGTTTGCTCGATTTCACCCGATTCCCGAAGGTCACTCAGTTTGGGCTTCTTCTCCGTGCGTTGTTCGACGGCACGACTCAGTTGTGACAACGCGATAAGCGGAACATTCAATTCACGAGAAATGGACTTCAATAAACGACTGATCTCGGAGATCTCTTGGTTTCGGTTCCCGTCTTTCGAACGCGATCCGGTCATTAGCTGCAAATAATCGATGATGATAATATCGAGCCCTTTGTCCATTTTAATTCGTCTGGCTTTAGCCCGAAGCTCCATAGCCGAAATGGAGGGAGTGTCATCGATATAGATATTGGCCTCATCAAGCCGACCGAGCGAGCGAGTGATCCGTTTGAGGTCTTGATCTTTTAAGTTGCCCGTTCGGATCCGGTTCGAATTGACCTCCGAATCGGCACAAAGCAGACGTTGAACCAAGGACTCCTTGGACATTTCTAAACTAAATATGGCGACTGTCTTTTTTTGACGAATAGCGATGTCGGCCGCAAAGTTCAAGCATAAGGCTGTTTTTCCCATGCTCGGTCGGGCCGCAACAATAATGAGGTCTGACGGCTGGAACCCTGAGGTAAAACGATCTAAATCGACATAGCCTGACGAGATACCCAACAATCCACTTTCTGTATCCGACATCCGTTCGATGTCAGCCATTACATCTTCGAGAATATTTTTGATATGAGTGAACCCTTTTTGATGACGACTTCCAGTGATCTCAAACAGTTTACGTTCGGCTTGATCGAGGATCTGCTCCGTTTCTTGAGTCTCGCTGAATGCACTTTCGACGATCTCGGACCCCGCCGAAATAAGTTTACGCAGTAACGCTTTCTCTTCAACAATTTTGGCATAGTACTCGATATTCGCTGAGGTGCTAACGGAATCGGCAAGGTCGGCTAAATAGGAGGCGCCCCCTACTCGTTCGATCTCTGATTTTGTTCGCAATTTTTCGGTCAAGGTGACCAGATCGATCGGCTCACCGCGCTCTGCTAACTCAAGCATAGTCACAAATACAAGGCGATGGGCATCTTTATAAAAATACTCGGGATGAAGCATGGACACCACCCGATGCATCGCATCGGCATCGATGAGAATGGCGCCTAGGACAGACTGCTCAGCTTCAATATTTTGTGGGGGTATCTTTCGATCGAGTTCTGCCATAATGCGTATTATACCACTGGGTAGCGCTGCCCCAACAGGGTGTGAATTTCAATCGGCATCGCCGTATCTTTATAATGCCCCGTTAAGGCCTGTAAAACCGTTTGTTTGGCGAGTTCATGCGTATTACACTCTGCGCTCAAATGGGCAAGAAAAACTCGTTTTGTAAGCGTCGGGTCGATCAATTCCGCCAAATACTGTGCGGTTTGTTTGTTACTCAGATGCCCGTGAGCCCCCATAATTCGTTTTTTAAGCATCCACGCCCGACTCGATGCCATTTGCAGATCTTCATCATAGTTACTCTCGATGAGATAGGCATCACTGGCTTTAATGAGCTGTTTAACTCCCTCGGTAAGATGACCACAATCTGTCATAAATGAAAGTTTCTGCCCCTTCCACTCAAACACAAACCCAATATGGTCGCCGGTATCATCATCTGTTTTGTCGCTCCACCCTTCATGGGGCAATCTAAAATAGCGGATCACCAAGTCGTTGAGTTGGTGAACAGGGTCAGCAATCAATTCGACTCGATCCAGATCAAACGACCATGCAGAAAATTTTCGTCGTAGGACTTCAAGGGTCTTGCGACGAGTAAACACAGGGATGTTGGTTTGACGCATAAACTGTTCTAGCCCTGACATATGGTCAGCATGGGCATGGGTAATATAGAGCCGGTCGATCGTTGCTAAACTGATATGGTGAGCATCTAATTCTTTTCGAAAACGTTTAAAGGAGATTCCCATATCAACCACGACCCGTGTTTGGGGCGTTTCGATCAAGGTCACATTGCCCTTACTGCTACTGGCTAAGGGAATAAAACCAAAGCTCATTCTTTGACCAAGGTAAAACGTTGTGTCACAGAGACCGACTCACCGGGCTTTAGTTTGACCCGAGACCAACCAATCTCAGCCTCTTGATACTGTTTGCAGCGATAGAACTCCACATTTCCCCCATGAGGATAATTAGCCGCTTTGGGTTGCAATTCGAACTGTTTGATGAGCTTTACCCCATCTGGATAGTGGATCGTCGTCTGCCCAACAGGATCATACCAGCCCACTTTATAATCAGGGGCGTCGATGATCGAGGATAAAACAATCGAACTCTCACCTGACAGGCAACCAGCTTGTCTTAAGGTCGCTAGATCAATATCGGGTGGATATTCAAAAACATGAATGGCGCTATCACACGCTGTCGATACGGTTACTCCTTCTACAGGGAGCTGTGTCACATTCCAAAGCCCCCAATCACAGGGTTCACTGATCGCACGCAGCGTATTCACTACCCGAACAGTATTTGTCCCTTCGAAATCGATATGTCGTTGCAGTTGAGTCCCACGAAAAAGTCCTGATAAAAGCAATACGCCCTCATCATCGGGCAACATATCCCAAAGAACCGTTTCCCATTCTTGAGGCGGTGGCCATCCCCAGGTTGATTGGGGTGCAACCCACAAAACATCCCCCCCCCAGTTATTCCAACCGGTTGAGGTCTCAACGTGGGCAGCATGGTAGAATCGGTCATCCCCACCACAAAAGGACAGAGAAAATATCCGCCCCCCTTTTTCGGGGCATACCCCTACTTGTATCGAATCATTTTGAAGGATTTCCATTAAGGATTAAGCGGCTTCCTCGTCTTGCTCATCATTTTTTCCATACAAATAGAACGTCATCGAGGAAAGTAATGCGACCACAATAATGATCCATGGCCAATGAAGTTTACGACCCGCGGTATTTAGCCCCTTTTCATGCTGAAGTTGTTTTAAACGTTTCAGCTCAAATGGCTGGAGTGAATTGATGATATATGTTCCCGAATGATCTTTCGCAGTCACGATGACTTGGACCGTATTGCCTGCTGTTGGAGTGGTTCCATCAGAGGGATTAAAAAAAGCATTCAGATCAAATCCTGCGCGATACACGCCACTGTTGATATCGGTCTCTTTAAACTGAGTCTTTACTTGATAATGCCCCCGACCATTTGAAATAGCTATAGCAGCAGGAAAAACATCAACCCGTGTGGGATCTTTATCAATGCCGATGATCTGGGCAAAATTTTCTTTAAAGAATATTGAGCCCTTTTTGGGGATCTCGATCGAATAATTCGGATCATAATACAGAGCCAGTCGAGAAATGGATCGCGGCGCTGATTTTCCCAAATGATAATTCCAATTCGTCACATAAACGCGCCCCACTACAAAAGATTTATTCGTTTGACCTTCAGCATCAACCAGAAATTGGACATTTTGGACATGACTGAAATCAAAGGTCTTTGTCACATCGCCGTACTGCTGGACAGTCGGATCCCAGCCCATCCAAAACGATCGTTTTCGAATTTGGGTCAGATCCAACAAACCATTCTTATAATCCCGACCGATCCCTGTACTCGAATTATAGGTATACCACCCAGCCCCTTTCGCCGCATCCCAAGGATTATAGCCACTCAGGACTGCCATATGCCCCTTATCATCTTGAATATCAACACGGATCTCTCCAGGATCTTTATCTAGATAGACCGTCATCATAAAATCTTCCATTTCACGCCAGTTAGCCACTTCACCTCGAAGTCCCCATGCTCCAAAATAGGGGTAAAGGTCGCAATTAACCCTTTTATTGACTCTCATAGCATACTGAGTCCCGACCTTTGTGGTTGAGAGCTTGTAAGATCGGGCTTCTGGCGTATCGCCAGCGACCCACCACGAAACGGGGAACTTATCATCGATCTTGCCATCTTTAAAATCATCCACAAGATGCACCAAATTGATCAAACCCACGTCAAACGTTCGTTCAAAAGGGATATCCGTTACAGATGAGAGGATGATTTGGCTATGCCAAGGGGCCGCGATAATATCGTCTTGCTCATCTGAATCTAAACCAATATGAAAAACACCCCGATAGATCCCCGTACTAACCCCCGTTTCTTTTAGCGGAACTGTAATTTTATTGATAATGGCCGATTTATCATTGGTCTTCACCTCTAAAAAAACATTATCTTGGGCATTTCGATCCCCATCAATGCCGACCAATTCGACGTAAACGTCTTGATCCCTTATCTCCTTGGTAATCTTTTTCTTATATGGGGGGTCACTAAAAAGCACAACCTTCTCAACTCGTTTTGGACTGGTTCCTCCAATATGACGATTGGGACGAAGCAAACACAGATCATCGACATTGATAAGAGCATCTCGTTTCTCACCTGATCCGACACAGACCTCAATATTGAGGATCTTGTCCAGCTTAATACGTCGTGACACATCTTCATTTCGTTCTAAATGGGTATTATACGCCGTCCAGAATTGACGATCTTTAAGGTTCTTGAAATCAATTTTTCTCTCGGCGAGAGCAATACCTGAAGGATGAGCGGAGGTCCATTTATACCAACCAGCGCCACGCTTAGGATCCCATGGATCATATTCATGAATAGCCGCCGATTGACGATTTACATCTTCAATATCCACGCGAATATTTCCAACATCCTCACGAAGATAAACCCACATAGAAAACTCGTCTTGCTCATTCCAACGCATTAACTCTCCACTCAGCCCCCACTTTCCAACATAGGGAAAGAGTTTCGAAAAATAGTTCTTTTTTATCTGCATTGAATTGGGCGGAGACACAGAAAGCTTGTCCACGACATTGAGTTCATACGACTTCGTTTTCCCGACATTCATTATCGTAAAAGGAAGGGAATAGGCCTTATTCCAATCATTGGCACCCACATAAACAAGGTAGGGATATTTCATGCCATCGATGAGGATATCAAACTCGACATATTTTGCAGATGTTTTAAAATCAAACCCATCTTCAGCTGAAGTTTCAACCGTATTAAACTTTATTTCGGTCGGGGAAACCTGAGAGATCTCATCCCCTTTTTGTTTAAGTTGATTCGTGAGGCTTATATCACCATCAGATTTCAATACCCCCGAAAATCGATGTTGCTTTTGATCGGAACTAAATCGAATTCGCCAAACACCGTCTTCTTTCCATATAAAGTAGCCCAATTTAAATCCAGCGGGGTAAATGGGTCTTCCGGACGCAGGATCAAGGGTATCTACCCACCATGACCCTGGATATTGCCCAGCAGAGAGATCATCAAAACGATCAATGACCGTTGAGATCTTAAATGAACCCACTTTAAGTGTTTTGCTCGTAACGGTTGTCATCAAAGGCTTTATCGTTATCGATTGTCCTTCTGCTGCGCCAACAACGTTATGGGCTGGGTCACTTTGAATACCAACCTTAAAGTACCCCCGATAAATTCCAGAGCGCTCTGAAGTTTCCACAACATCGATCACAATAGGACGACAGCCAGGAAATTGATCGCTCGTTTCAAGTTTGAGCCGAAACTTATCTATCGTAGAGGGGGATCGGTCAATGCCGGCAATCTCTACGTACACCATTTCTTGACGAATAGGCAATCTCGGGTCGAGACGGTTTAAATAATTGTCATCACCGTAAAGATTGATTTTTTTTATCGACCAAGGAGGATGAACCCCATAATTATAATTGATCCGATCCAAGGTCAAATTATCAATCAGGATCTTAGACGAATCCTCGGCTCCTCCATGAACACAAAACATAACATTTCGGATGTTTGAGAGGTCAATTTCTTTTGTTCGATCAACATTTCGACTCTCATCAAAAGACCATCCTTTCCACCAACCTCGATCACGAATGGAGAAAGGTTGGACTAAATTTGCATTCACCGCCAAACCTAATGGCGTATTGGAGCGCCATTTATACCATCCGGGGCCTTTAAGCTCACTCCAAGGATTATATTCATTCAGAATGGCAACGGTCCCCTTGGCATCCTGAATATCACAACGGATCGGACCGACATCTTTCTCAAGATATAGATCAAAAGACATCTCATCATATTTTGTCCAATCCATGTGGTCTTGATTGATCAATACGCCCCCCAAATAGGGATAGGGTTTGCCGATATAGGTCTTATCAATTTGAAGTGAATATCGAGAATTAACCGCTTTTTGTTTATTGATACTTAGTTTATAGGTTCCCGTTTCGCCTTGATTCTTTAAAATAAGGGGGGCTCCAAAGGCAGAATCCCCGTGGCTCCCAATCATAAAAGCATCGGGTTGATAATTCCCATTATACTTTATATCAAAAATGACGTATTTCCCTTGGATCGTAAAGTCAATACCTGACATCGTTTTATTCTCAACATAAGTAAAGTTAATGGACTTTTTTAAAGGTTGGAATTGATCTGCCGTATGAACCCCAACTGACTGAGCTGACTGAACAAGTCCATCCGTCAAGATCATCCCCGAAAAAACGTCATCCGGCTTAATCCCTAAGAATCGTATATGCCATTTCTCGTCACGCCAAATATAAATACCTTTATCTTTCCCAACCGTGAAATTGGGTTTTCCTGAATTGGGTTTTAATGCATCCGTCCACCACGCCATAGGATTTGAGTCAAACGGCGAACCATCCTCAAAATCTTCAATTATTTTATTTAACATAATCTGCCCAATACGATAACGTTTCTTGTAATTGGGTTGATGAACGACTTGAATTCCCACGTATTTTCCGACACTTCCTGCAATACGATCATCCACATCACTGCTATCAAGCCCCACAAACACGGTTCCTTTGAATTTACCTGATGACTGCGACGTCTCCACCATTTTTACATAAATGGGCGTTGCTCCTTTTTGCGTGGAGTCGATCTTCATATAAAAATAATCACGGTGTTTTGGATTGCGATCTTTTCCCCAAGCAAGAATATAAAATGCTTCAGAGCTGATCGAATCCAGTGCCTTAAAATCACAATCTCGATCCAAATAGACATCCAAACCCTTCACTATAGGTTTTAAGTTTTTGGTTGTATAAAAGTTTTTAATGACCCCCGCAAACTGGGCAAGCCCGAACCAAGCCCACGTATTACTAAAATAGTCCATTTGACTATTCCACTCGGAATGATCGAACAATGTCCAATAGGTACCAGCAGAATCTTCACATAACCAACCATCCGTTTCATTATAGGGCAAACCTATCTCCGCTCGAGGATTTCGTTTATCAAGAGGGGTTTGCCTAGCAATATTCTGAGGTGACTCCGTTTTCAATTTATCTGGAGGGACGACATAGGCGCGCTGACTAAATCCATTTAACTCAGGTGTGATCAGTGGTCTCACTAACTTTTGCACCATCGATGCAGATTTTTGATTGGGATCGGCAAGATAGGAGGACCAAAAAAAAGACAAATAGACGCCATACTGTGCCGCATTCGCTCGAGAATTATTCGCATCTTCAATTCGATTTTTGACCTTAATCGAAGGCTCATAATTCGTTTCGTATAAATTATAGGCTCCATTATGCTCATAAACAGAGGCTAAACGTTTGGATTCGTTGTAACTCTTGGTTAGCTTCCAGTCCCCTCGACGATCATTCATGCGGAAATGAAGAAAATCAAAAGGACCGTAGGGACTTTTGGGCTTTAGATAGGTCTCGGCGCGAGGATCTTTGTTCCATTCATAATCAACCGCGATACGCCACAAGGCCCTGAAGGCATCGGTTCCGAACTCGGGTTCTTGACGTTCGACTCCATCCACCACCTTGCCCTGTTTGTTGATCGCCACCCAATCAGGCATCAAATTTGCTCGTGGCCATCGTTGATGTTTGAACGGATTCTCACTCTGGACTTGGCCCGTTTTGTAGGTAATATTTGAAAGTTTAGCAATAGAGGCATCATTAAAGACTCGATAGGATGAATCGACTAGGTCTAACCAACTATGGTCAGGATCAAAATCGTCGAAAACACGATAACTAAACGGGGACAAGTATCCAGGTTCGATCGATTGCATACCGGGCCCACCTGCTAAATAGCGATAATTATTTTTAATATAGGTTTCTTTCTTCCAAATATCTTTCAATATTTGCTTGGCATTAGAAGCATAATCAAAATGAATATCTTTAGGCTTGCTTCCCCACAAGGCATCCGCATATATCAAGGCTAACGCAATATCTTGATCAGCATCAGATGCAGCATCCCAACCATCACGCCAAGGTTCATTTGGATTATGCCCCTTTGTTGGTTGCTGCCATCGGTAATACATAATCCCATCTTCTCTAACCCCTTTTCGATCACGTTCGGCAATCGTTGGAGTCCAGCGCCAGGCAAATAAATGGTCACGCTCTATGCCTAGGTCATCGACTTTTTTCCAACCATTCTCGAGACTCTTTATATCTTTGAAATAATAGACCCATTGGATCTGACTATGCTGAAGATTGTCTTTTGTCCATCGCCATATTTTGTCGAAGGTTTTCTTATCCTTCATCCAAATAGCTCGAAGCATGGCATAGGACGCTGATTCACTCACAGCTGCTAACTCAAAGGGTTGTTTAGGGTCAGACCAATTGATATCCGCGACACCATCTAGATCTTGGTCCCCACTATCCATAAAGGCGTTAGGACGACCATCATCCATAATCATTTTAGGGTGCTTAAATTTTTCAGACCACCAGTCACCTTGAAATCCTTGACGATTTTTGAAATGGTTCCAAGAAGAACGAAGGATACTTATTGTTTCTTTTCGAGACTGTTCGATTTGCTTTTTAGTCTCAGAAAAGGTTGAACATGAATGCAAGGAGAGAAGAATAAGGATAACAACCATTGCCGTTGTTGCAGCAATTAAAATACGTCTAATTTTAATCAAGGGACAACCCTATCCTTTCACGGCCCCAGCTGTTAACCCCTTTACAATGTGCTTTTGCAACAAAAAGAATAACACTAATACCGGCACAGTGGCAACCGTAGCCGCTGCCATCATCAGATCATATCGATTCTGAAAATTACCGACAAACAAACGAATACCGATAGGAATGGTCATGGTTTGTCCATTGGTAAGCACCCACGCAAACATTAACTCATCCCATGCTGACAGAAAAACATAGATCCCCGTAGCAATAATACCTGGGATAGCTAAGGGTAGACTCACTTTCCAGAATACTTGAAATCCGTTACACCCATCTATACGGGCCGACTCTTCAAGCTCAACGGGAATGGTTGCAAAAAAACTTCGAAGGATCCAAATAGAGAACGGAACAAAAAAAGCGGTATAAATGAACACTAACCCCGTAAACGTTCCCTTGATCTGAATGCCCGTCACATCCGTTACCCATTTGAACATGATAAACAAGGGGATCAGATACATAATTTGAGGGATCATTTGCGTCGATAGAATGGCGATACCAAACTCACGATTTCCTTTAAAATTATATCGAACCAACGCATAGGCAGCGAATGTCGCTAAGATCATCGCAAACAACATCGTAAACCCACTGATAATAATACTGTTTCGAAGATACAGTCCGAAGTCGATATTCTTCCAGAGGTCGCTATAATTAGACCATTTCACTAATCGGTAACCCTTGGGAAGCTGAAAATCGTAATAAGGCGCCTTGTCGCCAATACGAAGGAACGAAACGCGTCCGTAAGAGGCGCCCAGCAATAGTTCATTACCATACAAAGCCACCGAACTGACCTCATGGCTGGTGTAACCGGCTTGAGGATCAATCTTCACGCCATCTTTTAATTCACGAATAAGCCCACCCTGCTGAGACAATATTTTCTGGGTCTTTATATCAACAATGGTGATCCCATCAGGATTAGCGATCCATAGATTACCGTCTTTGATGAATCCATCGTCAAAACGATTCATGCCAAAATTGAGTTTTTGAGAGATCTTTTGGACCGATAGATCGATAACGAATAAACTATATTGGGTCAGAAGTTGTAATTTAGTCCCTTCGATAGAAACAACCTTCTCTATACCGGACGGATAAAAGTCTTTACCCAGATCGACCTTGCGAACGATCTTGTCTTTAGCGAGGTCAAATTGTAATAAGGCGGTATCGGTACCGATGTAAAGCTGCCCCGCCTTTAAGCTAAACGATCGGATCATGCTGTCTTCATTGATCGGTAACTGAATGATGCGCTTTAACTTAAGAGCGTCCTTATCGTAGACATAGATATTACGAATTCCCGCCATTTCGACGCTGTAGTAAAGATTGTTATCACTAGCCTCAACGGACACATTTCCAAATTTATTGGTATCATACCCCTTAACCGGCGCAGGGGTTTGAAGGACAACTTTTAACGAATTTCGATCGATCTTGGCTATGCCTGTATTAGAATTCGCTAGGTAAAAATAGTGTGAGTCTTTTGCATAATTAACATCCTGCCCTTTGACCGTGACATGAGCCAATAACTTTTTATCGTTAGGGTTATACTTTGAAATGGACCCATCGATGGAGAAAACATAAATGCCATTTTTGTCCGTAAAGAAAGAATAAACATCTTTCTGGACACGACTAAACCCGACATTACCACTAAGAATATCGTTATTATTTTTTAAGGAGCTAAAAACCATCCAGAAAATGGGAAAACAATTGATCACCAAGAGAACCAACATGAAAGCAATGAAGCCGACTTTTTTTATTCGCTCTGCCTGATAATAGGTTAACCAGCGTTTTGGAGTCATTAGACGCTTTCCTCGGCTTTCTTATAGAATCTAAACCAAATATTGACAGCCATGATCATGAACATCAACAAAATGACCGAGGTCGCGGCGCCCACACCAAAATCCCATCGCATAAAGGAATTTCTAAAAATATTGGTCATCATCAAGTCGCCCCATTCACCAGGGAACCCTGCCCCATTACCAAACATCATGATGACAATGTTAAACGAGTAGACATTGTAGATCATACCGAACAACACTTGGATCATCCAGACAGGACGAAGAAGCGGCCATGTGATCTTCCAGAAAGCTGTCCAACGATTAGCCCCATCAATTTTCACCGCATCGTAAAGTTCGGCGGAAATATTCTGAAGTCCGGCTAACAACATGATCATCGACATCGGCCAATAACGCCAAATAGTCGGAACAATGATAGCCCAAATCGTATTAGGGCCGACCAGCCAAAAAGGCTTCGTTGGGAGCAGATGCAGCCAGTCAACTAAGATGATATTGATGATCCCGATGCTTTGTTGCCACATAAAGCCCCACAAAATACCGGTTACGTAGGTCGGAACGATCCATGAGAATAAGAAGAGCGTACGGACAAATGATCGTCCGGGGAACTCAAGATTCAACATCAACGCAACGATCATTCCAAGGCCGATTTGCCCTGTTGTAACGAGAACCGTGTAAATAATGGTATTTCGAACGGACTGCAATAACCCGATACGGATCGGACTACTGGGATTAAGCAAAACATCATAGTAATTTTGGAACCAAACCATTGGCGCACCCAAATATTGACTAAGCGTATAATTATTCAGGCTCAAAAAGGACATATAGATCCCCTGCAAAATAGGGATGAAATGCATGATGATCATCCCTATCAAGGTGGGGGCTATGAATGCATACGCAATGCGATACTTTTTGTAATAATAATTACGCGGTCGTTGCTCGATTGTCGCCATAATGTATCGAGCTACTTATTCTTTTCTAAAATTGACACAACTTCTTTATCCGCAAGCGCAAGGAGCTTTTTGATCTCGACAACCCCGAAACCATTCTTGGCTTCGAGAACATAATCCCACATGATCCCAAAACGACGAGCCAAGATAGGTTCAATAAGACCCCATGAAGGAACGCTGGGGTACGCACGGCCATCTTTAACTGCTTCTTTGTAAATGGCTCGACGACTGTCTTCGGTAAAGTAAGGATCATCAAAGGCCTCGACGGCTGCCGGCATAAACCCACTTCGTTTGCAGTATTCAACCTGAGCTTCTTTGCTCGTGAGATACTTTAGGACTTCCCACGCGGCTTCTTTGTTCTTCGATCCTTTGAAAATAGCGAGATTACTGCCACCGACAAACGTCGATTTACCCTTGGGGCCTTGTGGATAAGGAGCGATATCAAAACGCTTCGCTACATAAGTGTCCGCGGCCCCCCCCTGTTCTGGTGACGTTGTCAAACCACGAAGCTCATTGGAACCATCAAATATAATCGCGAATGTCCCATTATTAAAATCGTTCTCAATTTGAGCGGTATTTTTCTCTAAACAAGCACGTGTCACAAAACCTTTCGTTACGAGGCTAATATAATAAGCAAGGCCTTCAGCCGTTTCAGAGGTATTTAAGAAACTCTTCTTGTAATCACTGCTGAGGAAATCCCCACCTGCGTTCCATATCCAAGGTGCTAAATTGTGAACTACATTCCAGTCATTCTTACCAGGGATACCCAGAGGAGACACTTTCTTACCATCGATCGTCAGGTCAGCCTTTTTGATCTTTTCAAGCGCGGCTTGGAATCCAGCCCAAGTAGAAAGATCAGCTTTCGTAAGGCCTAATTTATTAAAGACATCGGTACGGTAATACATAGCGCGAGCATCAACAAACCATGGAATGGCCGTTACAGTGTTTGTGCCCTCAATGCTAGAGGTTTTCCAGATGGACGGAAGGAAATGTGACGCTCCACCGATCGTGTTGACCTGAGCCGTTAGATCACTAAGCGCACCCATCGAACTAATAGCCGCAACCCATGTTGTTCCAAGCTGAACGATGTCAGGCGCATCACCCGAAACCGCGGCCGTTGTGATGCGAACCCAAGCTGCGCCCCAATCAAGGGATGTAATTTTAATTTTAATATTGGGATGTGTTTTGTAGAACCCTTCAAGCACCTTTTCGAGATCATTCACGGGCTCTAAGGAATTGGGCATAACCCACAGGGTCACTTCGGTGGTTTTGCTAGAGGCACCGGCTTTACTTGCTTTCGAACAACCTGAAAAAACGAGGAATGTCATCAAACTGAGCGCAAGAATACCATAACGGAGCCACTTATTCATAAGGTCACCTCGGTGGAGAATTTGATGGCGGTATATTACCATCCACCCCAATAGTCGTCAACGATAAACGGTGCTAGATTGGGGGGGGCATACCCCGACTAGTTTATACGAATCCCAAGCTTTTCTGCAATTTTAGCAATGGCTGAACCTTGCTCATTGATTCCTTTATTAATGTCATAGGTTTCTCTGGCTAATTGATCATAAGGAGCATCCCCAGATTTTGACAGTAAGTCATTAAATATAATCTTAAGCGTTGAAACAGGGATGAATAAAGCAGCCCATGGTTCCGTTGGAATGCCTTTGAAAAAATTTCGACCAAATGTTGACGAATGCTGAACGGTGGCAAAATTAGTAGTAAGCTCTATTCCGAGTGCGTTACATATTGCTTTGATGACTATTTCATGGCTACTCGTATTTTCAATATCCAATATCACCTGCATTATCTCCCTTGCTTTAACAGGGATCAGTTTATCGAATTCATCCCGACTTACATTTAACGCAGTAATAAGTTCACCCTTTATGTTAATAATTTGATCTTTCACATCCTGAATATCTACTCCTGAAGAATCGATAAAATCGTTAATAGTAAATTGCAAAATATCAGTTGAATCATCGACATTTCTTAAAACAGCTCTTTCAGCTATTTCATCCTCATTGATATCGTTAAGCATTGATAAAATATAACTATCTTTCAATCTGAAAGTTAATAAATCCATATTCCTTTCAATAAAACCACGACGATCTTCAATTCGTTGTTTCTCAAGGACGGTAAGGCCGTGTGAGTTATTCGCAGAATATGCTTTCTTTATTTTCTTTGGATCCATTAAGGCTTCTTCCAAACCCAAAACAAAATAGCCAAACTGTCTCAACAATTTAATATTATCAATATTTTTCTTGTTGCGAACATTGAAGAGGGCTGCAACCTGATGAATTCCGGAATTGAAGACCGAATTTAGCTCCGTTTTGGAACGCTTAACAATAAAAGCGACTTTACCAATCGAATCCATCATTAATCGTAATAGGTTCTTGTGCGTGTCACATATATTATAGTGATCATCTCCAGCAAAATGGGCTAAATAAGCTGGCACACCCGCTTCGAATTGAGCAACCATATAAGCTAACTTTGATTCACCATCAGCTGGTGCATAGCGAAGAACTTCATTCGCTTCTGTCGTAGGCAATTGAGAAGTATTACCGTTTCGATCTTTTACAACAATATCAGTTGCAAAATAACCAGAAGGATCCAAGACATAGTTTATTACCTCGAGTCCTTGGTCGGCTAATTCGCATAGTCGATTATATATTTTTGTATCCAGATCATTAAACCCATAGATTGATCCAAAAGGCTTTAGCGTTTCTTTAGCAACATAGTATCGATTAATAAAGGCTGCCATGTCATTCGGGTTTTCTGGGTCAATTTTTCTAAAATCGTATATATGAGCAACAACATCAATTCTATTCGCCTCTATTGAATATGCCACTGATTGAAGCATAGACACCAGATGTGCCCAATGGAGAGGGTTGGCGGTTCCGGCAAAATTAATTATTTTCTTAATTTTACTCCAAGGGTCAATACTTCCACTTTTGATTCTCTCGTATATTTCATTCGCTGCAGCAAAAGCAGACAATTTTAATACAGAAAGGATTTGAAAAGCAATATTCTCATGTTGTGATAGCTTGTGCTCGTCATTACAATAGACGTCTTGAATATTTGAGAATAAATCAATAATTTCAAGCCGCCTTTCTTGAGATAGAATGACTTTACCATTAACAAGAATTTCACTCATTTCAGGTTGGCTAAAATTCTCTGGATTAACATTCTTATCGTGATACATATCTATTAAATATTTTACTGATTCTTCGAGGCTAGGGAGTTTTTTTTCGATTATAAGCTTAGCGGTTTCAGTTAACCCTACATCGTATGCTGAGCAAATTTCATTATAAGTTTTTATTGCAACTACTTCTCGCGCATCAGCCACATCTGCAATGATTTTCTTATTCATATCGTCAACGCCTCTTTCTTGTTTGGTATTCATGATTGCTCACACATCCAATCTATCGGTGGAATTTTCGTGAGATTCCACTTATATTTACCTAATTTTTTTAATGAGTTTAGAGGATATACGACGCCATGTGGCTGTTTTTGGTATGCAGGCGAAGTTTCTCGAGCGCTTTGGATTCGATTTGGCGGATCCGCTCTCGGGTTACATTGTAAACATGCCCGACTTCTTCAAGTGTCCGAGGCATCCCGTCATGCATACCGAACCGAAGACGAATGACCATTTGCTCCCGTTCGGTAAGATAGGTATTGAGCACTTTTTCGAGATCCTCCCGCAATAGATCAGCGAGCACCTTTTCTTCGGGGTTCTTTGACGAATCACCCTCGACGATATCAGACAGATTATTGCTATCATCGTCCCCGATAGGGCTTTCTAGCGAAATGGGCAGCAGACTGATCTTGACCAATTCACGGATCTTGCTGATGGGGTATTCACTCAGCTCGGCAAGTTCTTCCTCGGTGGGCTTTCGCTTATTGTCTTGAACGAACATTTTGGTGATCTTTTTCATTTTATTGATCGTCTCAACCACATGAACCGGAAGTCGTATCGATCGAGATTGATCGGCTATAGCGCGAGTAATGGCTTGCCTGATCCACCACGTCGCGTACGTCGAGAATTTATACCCTTTGGTATAGTCATATTTATCGGTGGCCTTCATGAGGCCGATATTACCCTCTTGGATAAGATCAAGAAAAGAAAGACCGCGACCATTATAGCGTTTGGCGATACTGACAACGAGACGCAGGTTGGCGCGAATGAGAACCTTTTTCGCTTCTTCATCGTGCTCGTCTTGGACTTTGCGAGCGACTTCAAGCTCTTCAGCGGTGGTAAGCAGCTTGATCCGACCGATCTCTTTAAGGTAAACCTTGATCGAATCGAAACGGTCTCCCGACGGCCCTTCGGCGATCTCTTCCTCGATCTCTTCGATCTCCTCAGCCGTGACCTCGATCTCTTCGGTCACTTCGACCTCAATATCATCAAGACCAACATCGGTTTTATCCAGAATATCGATCAAATCAGCATCATTAGGGATGGGGTCAGAAACGAGAATTACATCATCGGTCATAGTTGGGGTCTCATAGGATTTTTTTCAATTTGGAGAGTTCATTCTGGGCTTGTGTTAGTTTATCAAAATCGCCCAGTTTTTCAAGCTGTTTTATTGTTTGTTTGATCGCGTCGATCTTTCGGTCTCTAATCCGCTTCCTCAGGGCGTTTAAGGACTCTTCCAAGAATAGTTTTCGGTCAGCGACATGGAGGATCATGACCAAATCTGCCATTTTTTTTGACAAATCAGCCTCAACGGTATTCATTAAGTCTTCCAATAAGGCGGTCGGCTGTGAGCGTAAAATATGGATGATCTTCTTATGGTCAACATCCTCGATATCATCCTCTGGCAATTGATCGAGGTAATCCGCTCGTAACGTGACTTCCGATAATAGAATCCCAAGTATCCCCCGCTCCAATTTATGATATTTATCCTGTTTGGGGGTTCCCGTGTACGAGGTGCCGACATTCACCCGAAGCGACCCGTAAGAAAAAAATCGATTTTTGATCAAGTCAGCATCCACGTGCAGCGTATTAGCGAGCCATGTCACATATTCGGACTTCACGATCTCATCTTGACCAGCAAGCAGTGCTTTGACCTCTTTGACCACATGGGCTTTGTCTTCACCCGACCACGAGAACGCTTTCTCGATAGGGCCGATCTGCTCTAACGCACTTTCAACCAAGAATCGAAGCAAAGGCAACGAATCTTCCTTGGCTAGATCAAAGGCCGCTGCGCCAAACTTTTTAACGAACTCATCGGGGTCCTTCGCGTCTTTCAAGCGAATCACTCGGAGTTCGACTTTGGTATGAGGCACGACTTCAGCCGCTCGTCGCGCAGCTTTTCGCCCCGCCTCGTCCGCGTCAAAGCAAAGGAATACTTTATCAGTAAACCGCTCGGCAAGTTTAATTTGAGGGATCGTCAGCGCTGTCCCCAATACCGCGGCTACAGGCTTGATACCCGCTTGATGAAGGCCAACGGCATCCATATAACCCTCGACAAGGATCAAACAACCCTCGGTCTTTACATCTTGCTTCGTCTGGGCGAGCCCGTATAAAAAATTGCTTTTATGATAAACGGGTGTTTCGGGAGAGTTGATATACTTGGCAGAGTCATCCCCTAGTGTACGGCCTCCGAACCCCACCACTCGGCTTTGCAGGTCAAGAATAGGAAACATTAACCGATCTTGGAACCGATCTATCAACCCATTCGGCGTACTGATAAACAAACCGGATGAAACCAACAGGTCTTCGGAGTAACGTCCTTTAAATCGACTAGCGATAAATTGCCCTTTGGGCCCCGTATACCCGATGTTCCACGTTTTGATGGACACCTCGTTAAGGTCTCGTTTTTTGATATACTCTTGAGCACGAGCATGCGACAAAAGCTCTCGGTAAATCCCTTGAGCCTCAAGCAGGATTTGAAATAACCCCTCTTCTTTTCGGTGTTCTTTGCCGCCCATCAGGTCGGCCATAGCAATACCCGCTCGCTCTCCGAGCATTTTAAGGGTCTCGGGAAAGGAAAGATTTTCGATCTTCATGATAAATTGGAAAATATTTCCGCCTTCTCCACAACCAAAACAATGCCAAATATTTTTGGCTGTATTGACCGTAAAGGAAGGGGATTTTTCGTTATGAAAGGGACACAGGCCGAGAAGGTTGCCGCCGCGTCGTTTTAGCGTGACATACTGACCGATGGTGTCTGCGATATCGGTCCGCTCTTTGATCTGGTGAATGATCGCTTCTTCAACCATGACTCACCCGCCCTTCGACTCCGCTCAGGGCACCCCCTCCATTTTCATGGAGAGGGTGAATGGTAACTGAGGAGCTTATTTGAGGTCTTTTATCGCTGCGTGAGCCGCTGCTAAACGAGCGATCGGAACACGATAAGGAGAACAACTGACATAGCTGAGGCCAATACGGTGACAGAATTCGACCGTTGTCGGTTCTCCACCATGCTCACCACAGATGCCAAGCTTAATATCTTTACGAACACTCTTCCCTTTTTCGATGGCGATCTGCATCAAACCGCCCACGCCCACTTGGTCGAGGACTTGGAAGGGGTCTTGATCGTAAATACCTTTTTCAACGTATTCACCAAGGAAACTACCCGAATCGTCACGGCTAAAACCGCACGTCATCTGCGTGAGATCATTTGTTCCGAAGGAGAAGAACTCGGCCTCTGCACCGATCGCGTCTGCAGTCAGTGCCGCACGAGGAACCTCGATCATCGTCCCGATCTTGTATTCGATCGCCACACCCGCTCTAGCGAGCTCTTCTTTGATGATCGCAACACAATTGTCGCGAAGGATCGTGTACTCTTTCACGTCACCCACCAAGGGGATCATGATCTCAGGAACGATATCCTTGCCACTCTTCTTAATGTCGATCGCGGCCAAAATAATGGCGCGGAATTGCATGTCATAGATCTCGGGGTACGTGATCCCTAGGCGGCAACCGCGGTGACCGAGCATCGGATTAAATTCGTGCAAGGACTGAACTTTTGCTTTAACGATATCGAGCGAAACGCCCATCTCATTAGCTAGTTCGGCCATTTCGGTCACTTGGTGAGGAAGGAACTCATGAAGCGGGGGGTCCAGTAAACGGATCGTCACAGGAAGTCCATCCATCGCTTCGAAAAGCCCAACGAAGTCTTCTTTCTGCATCGGAAGGAGTTTAGCCAAGGCCTTTTCACGTCCGGCGGTATCACTGGCAAGGATCATCTCACGAACAGATTTAATGCGGTCACCACCGAAGAACATGTGCTCGGTACGGCAAAGACCAATACCCTCAGCACCAAAAATACGCGCGACCTCAGCTTGATCGGGTTGATCGGCATTGGTACGAACTACCATCGTGCGGAACCCATCGGCCCATTTCATAATGAGTTCATATTCTTGATAAAGCTCTGATTCGGACGCCTTAAGGGTTTTCTCAAGCAGAACTTGAAGAACTTCGGAAGGGATCGTTTTGATCTTACCGACGATCACTTCACCCGTAAATCCATCGATAGAAAGGAATTCACCTTTTTTCACGACAACGTTACCCACCGACAATTGCTGTTTTGCATAATCGATGTTGAGCTTTCCGCAACCGGCAACGCAAACCGTGCCGAGCTGACGAGCCACAACAGCCGCATGCGAGGTCGCCCCACCCATAGCCGTCAGAATACCTTCGGCTGCGATCATACCTTTAATATCTTCAGGCGTTGTTTCGATACGAACCAAAATAACTTTTTCATTACGCTTCTCGGCTGCTTCAACGGCATCCGCTGCACTGAAATAAACTTGACCACATGCGGCACCTGGACCTGCATTGAGACCACGAGCAATGACATTGCCATCTGCTTTGGCCTGTTCTTTGTCCTTGAGTTCAAAAACAGGACGAAGGATCTCATTGAGTTGATCAGCGTTAACACGAAGCACCGCTTCCTTCTCAGAGATCATGCCTTCTTTAACCATATCAACGGCACACTTAATGGCTGCAAAGCCGGTGCGCTTAGCATTACGGGTTTGAAGCATGTAGAGGTTACCTTCTTGAATGGTGAACTCCATATCTTGCATATCACGGTAATGCTTTTCAAGATTGTTTTTGTAAGCGATCAGCTGCTTGTAAGCCGCGGGCATCACTTCTTCGAGAGAAGGATACTGAGCAGAACGATCGGCCTCACTGATACCATTGGTCTCAGCCCACTCGATCGACGACTCTAGCGATATCTTTTGTGGGGTACGAATACCCGCAACCACGTCTTCGCCTTGTGCATTAACAAGGAATTCACCATAGAACAGATTCTCGCCATTGGCTGGGTTACGAGAGAAACAAACCCCAGTAGCCGAGGTGTCACCCATGTTACCAAAAACCATCGCTTGAACATTAACAGCTGTCCCTAGAAGACCTTTAATGCTGTACTTTTGACGATAAACGATCGCGCGCTCATTGTTCCAGCTATTGAACACGGCACCGATCGAGGCCCAAAGCTGAACGCGAGGGTCTTGAGGAAAATCTTCGCCTTTGGCTTTTTTGTAAATAGCTTTATATGTAGTGACAAGCTCTTTAAGGTCATTCGCTGAAAGATCCGTATCCTTTACATCACTTTTATCTCGGCCTAATTTGGCAGCGAGTTTGTGTTTTTCTTCGGTAAGCGCTTCCTCGAAAAGGTGCTTGCTGACGTCCATCGCAACATCCGAGAACATTTGGATAAAACGACGATAGGAGTCCCATGCGAAACGAGCATTGCCTGTCTTTTTGATAAGTCCTTCAACCACGAGGTCATTGATTCCCAAGTTAAGCACCGTGTCCATCATACCGGGCATCGAATCACGAGCCCCTGAACGAACTGAAACGAGAAGCGGATTCGTTGCATCGCCGAGCTTCATGCCCATTGACGCTTCAAGCTTGGTGATATGCTCTTCGACTTCGTCATTCAGTGAAGCAGGCATCTTTTTGTCATTTTTATAGAACGCATCGCAAACTTCTGTTGTGATGGTAAACCCTGCGGGGACAGCAACGCCAGAATTCGTCATCTCTGCAAGGCCTGCCCCTTTACCGCCGAGAAGATCCTTCATTGTTCCGTGACCGTCTGCCTTTCCATTACCAAAAAAATATACCTGCTTACCCATTCTTTTCCTCCTTAACCCGTCCTTCACTATTGCAAATTGTGGTGAATGCGGGGTTTGTTTTTCGACCGTAATTATACACGGCTCAGCAACCTTAGACTATATGGATTTTGTGATATATCAGACTCTTAACATATAAAATATGTGAAATTAATACATTTGGTAATTTTGTCCGCACAAATTTGAGCCATATGCTCATGTAAAAGTGAGCCACTTTTAAGAGTAGTGAGTGAAATGATTAGTGAATGATTGTAATTGGTTCCATATAGGGTGCCTTGATTGTTGGGGGAATCATATCTTTGTTTGCAGCGTTCCAATGGACAACACGATGGATTCCGATATGATTCGGCTTAATGGTATCAAGGGAATTATTATGGTTAACGCCCCCTCGATGCTCTCCGTCAAGAAGCATAGCGCCCATTTCTTCGATGAAAAGATCACAATGAGGAATCATAAAAAAATCTTGAAGTTGATGGACTCGCTTATCAGTCATTGCACCTGATTTTAATAAGGTTGATATTCTTTCGCTGGAAACGGCTGTATCAGAAGTATAAATAAAGGTTTTCCCGTCTTTTTGAATTTTTAGAGAAATAGTGGGCATTCCATGAACAGCCCATTCTGCTTGTATGTTTAACCCATGAATTTGAAGTGTCGTTCTTTGTGATGATGTTGCATTCCGAGGGGATAGTTCAGTTAATATCACTTTTTCTTTTGCTCTATCTAATAAATTAAGGGCTTTAGCTTTTTTAAAAAATGAATCGGCATAAATCAGATGAGTAATAAGGTTTATACGTTTACACCGTTGATCTAGTAATAAGTCCCAAATTCCAACGTCGTGATCTTCGTGTCCATGTGTGAGAACTAAATCGATAGACTCAATATTTTCTCCAGCAGACATAGCAAGTTCTCTCATTTGTGGACCGCAGTCTATCCATAGCGACCTTGAGGTTTCTTCTGCATTATATCTAACAATGAGATTTGTTGCAGGAGCATGTCCATAAGCTCCCGATGTATTCCCAACAGTCAGAACTCCAAATGTCGGCGTCCAAGGAGGTAACGGTTTGAGCCCGCCAATATCTATTGGTTTGATGTCGCTTGTGAAGTATTTTCTCCCTCCGATATAATAATCGGCACCCTCCCTTTTTATATCGAGGTCACAATCTTCCATCGTTATGATTGTCATCATTTCATCCACAGACCGTTCTGCTTGATCAAAATATTCATACTCATTTTTTAAAAAAACACGATCCTCCTCTGAAATATTAAGCGTATCTAAATGTTTCATAATATTTGGACGGAATCCTTCTTCCATATAAGTTATTAACCGCTCCTTCATAATTTTGTCGGTAACTACAATTGTCATAGGAGTCTTTTTTTGAGCACTCGACATCACTGCCAAAAAGAAAACTCCCATGAGACTAATATTGCCTATAAAGTACTCAGGGATCACAACAATATCTGGAAGTTCGTTGGAAGCCAAATTAGATTTTGTTTGATTTGGAACCACTCCTAACGATACACGTTTACCATTAAGTTCAATTAAATTGCCTGTGGCTAAGTTAAATGATAGTCCTTGCTGAGATTGACTTTGGTTGAGGCTAATTAATTTATAGTAGTACATAATAAATATATCGCTTGAAGTTACCATAAAATTTCACAAATTTTTGATTTTGAATGACATATATAGGCACATCGTGTGCAACGTATTCATTAAAATATCGGTCATTGCTGGGCAAAGTATCAACTTTTTCATCATATTCTTTATTTTCAATATGATCTATTTCCTCAAGAAATAGTTCTAACCGGAGGATATCT
>CAIWAN010000084.1 GCA_903910705.1 uncultured Candidatus Marinamargulisbacteria bacterium | reverse complement strand
GACCTAAACTGTTCAACAAGTTCCAACAGTCATCTTCTAAGCCCTTCGAAGTTGCTATCCGTTTTCAAAGGAACTTTCCCAAGCGGCTGAACGTCTCGAAACCCAGCCAGCTTCGCACTGCGCGCTCGCTGACTTAGGCTTTCCGTGGATGACCCGCTTCCTGTTTCCTGACACCGCCCTGCTCAGCGAGAAATCGCTTCGCAGACCTGCTTTTCAACAAAGCTGCCAGCAACCCGACAACCTTCCGTCTTCGCAAAAGCTACGCCGAGACAAGCCCGCCAAGAGTGCCCGCCTCAGTTGAGTTGAGAAGAGAAACAACATGGCAAAAGAACAAGGATATCAAATTTACCAAATTATTTACTAAATTATTTATTTGATAGACATTCCATTTTGTTATATATTACACGAACCGTATTGAAAAAATATAACAAAATAAGTATAAATATTAAACAGCATGTTTCATTTGTATATGTGTGGGCATATAATAAACATATCCAAAGGGGTCGTCTGCTATGACAATGTTATCTGAAAAAATAAAATATTCGCGTGAGCTTCTAAAACTTTCACAAACTGATGTTGCAAATAAACTGGGCTATAAGAACTACCAGCAGATTCATTATTTCGAAACGGCGGCACGTGAGCCAAGTATTTATGATCTGAAGCAATTGGCCGATATACTGCACCAAGATATTTCCTATTTTCTCAACGACAATGCTCCAGTACTTCAGGAGATGTCGATAAAATGGAGAAATGAGCCGAACGAGGAGCAAACTCCAGCGACTCAAGCCAGAATTCGTCGATTAGGCGACAATTACAAACTTATAGAAACCCTTTTGCAGGTTCAAAGCTATAAGTCATTAGACAACAACAATGAGGTGCGCTCGCTAAATGAGTGCAAAAAACTCGCTGATGACTACATAGAGGCGCTTGGCCTTGGTGCGCGTCCAGCCAAGGTTCTTAAGCAAGTTCTTGAGGATGATTATGGTCTTAAAATTTTTGAAATTAATTCAGGTGACGCAGCCTTTTCTGGAGCAACAATTTCGTATCAGAATAATTTTATGATTGCGCTAAATGCACAGGAAAAAATTTGGAGACGAAACTTTAGTCTTGCTCACGAGCTATATCACGTAATAACGTGGAATAAGCAATCGACTATCTCTATGGAAGAAAATGAAAAATTCGCAGAGATGTTTGCCTCCTGCCTCCTTTTGCCAACAGCAATAATTAAAGAAGAAATTAACCATCTACGCCAGAAGTCAGCTATTACAACAATTGATTTAATTGACTTAGCGATTGAATTCGATGTGTCTTTTGAAGCACTCATAAACAAGCTAAACAATATGAAAATAATAAGCAGTTCAACAAGGAACAGCCTTATGAGTGGCTGCAAAACCAGTGCGCTAAAAAGGAATCGGTATGATGAATACGAAAAGAAATCACAGAAGGTAGCCGAATTTTCGAGTCGATATGCAAGGCTCGCAGCCAAATGTTATATTGAGGGCAAGATTTCATCTGGGAAACTATGTGAGTTGGTTGGTATTTCACGTCATCAGGTTAGTCAATATATTGCAAGTATAGGATTGGAATACTATGCCTCCTCAACCAAAGAAGTTCAACTTATTCCTGCTTGATGCGGATGTAGTTATTCACTTACATGAATTGAATTTATGGTCCACTCTTCTTGATCGTGTTTCCTGTTTGTATATGTCCGAAACAATTTTCCATGAATGCCGATTTTATTCAGATGATTTGGGAAACGAATGTCCTATTGATCTCAGTCAGTCAGGCAAGGTAAAAAAGCTCCAGGCCGACCTTGCAAACTCAAGAAAAGTATTGGCTGCCTGTGGTTGTGATGTGGTCCCCGATGCTGGAGAACTTGAAGCCCTCGCAATTCTTCTTGTTAGCGATGATTTCTATATGTGTTCATGCGACCAAGGAGCTATTAAGGGCGCTGTAATAATTGGCAAGAAAGAACAACTTATCTCCCCTCAGGGTGTTTTCACGGAGATCGGGCATCCATCCCCAAAACTTGCCGCGCATCCATACTCTGATAAAACATTACAATCAATTATTAAACAGGGCGAAGTATTTCGAATTCAGAGATTCTCGGAAATTACCGCAATTCTAAGCAAATCATAGCTCTCGCCTTAGAACCTAATCCCAACGCCCCACTCGGCCCGGTCTTCATCTTTTCCTGAATGAACCGCCGTAAAAAAATCAGCTTTCCCGTTCAGAATATCTTGGGTTAGCTTCACATCCACGCCGTTTCCACACTTGATGGAAAGCTTGTCTTTGTCATTGAGCTGGATATCCCCACCGAAGATAATGGGCTTGAACTGGTTGTTGTCATAATTTACTTCAAACGTAAGCCCAAGGTCTTTCGAGACCTTCCACTGTCCGGTAATGGTAATGTCGTTCTCTTCTTTTCCGACCATGATCTTGCCTTTGATTTGGTTCTTTTCAAGTACAGAGGTTCCGACCTTGAAGGCAAAGCCTGAATCAGACGACTCGCCGAGTTCATAGTACAGGCGGTTCTCTTTGGTGATATCCCATGTTCCTTTGAAAATTAGTTGGGTCTTTTCTTTCTTTTTGAAAATGAGGCTGGCTTTTTCATAGTTATAAATAATTCGGTTCTTATCATCGATGACCCACGTATTGTTGAAGGTCAGGACATCATGACGACCGGATTCCCTTTTTACCTTGAAAATTAGTTTATTGTTTTCATCAGCTTCCCATACACCCGAGAGAGCAACGGTTTCTGTCTTTATTTTATCAGGGTCAGTTCGGTTGGTTACTTCAAAAGAAAGCTCATTTGCGGCGACACCTTTTATGGTTCCTTCAAGAATGACCTTGTCACCAAAATCGGTGTCTTGAGTGCCGTCGAAGGTCAGGCAAAGCTCGTGATCCTTGGTAAGCGACCATGTGCCGTCGAGGACGACATTCTTATTCACAACGAGTTGGTTCTTGGCGTTTATAGAGTATGTTCCGAATGCGGTGGCCATGAACTATTCCGCTTCTGGGTGCTTCCAAGTAAAGCGTTCACCACAAAAAGGACAGTATTCGAACTTCACACCCTCAGCAACAAGGTCATCAAACGTGACATCGCCAGACTCACGGATGATCTGAGCGTTATCGTCGTCCATACCGAGGTAGCCAATGAGGTGGTCGCAGTCGATGTGCTTTTTGGTCATATATATAATTTATAGCTTAATTGATAGCATGACAATCGGGTGTATCAATTTCACATATTCCAGCATCATATTGATGAGGTGAATTAATGGTAAGAGACTTTCTGGGCGAGATGATTGGCACGTTTCTATTAGTTATATTTGGCATAGGGTCGGTGGCTGTTACGATCTTGTTTTCGGCTCATGTTGGCTTATTCCAAATAGCCATGATTTGGGGAATCGGTGTTGCCCTCGCCATCTATGCTACACGCCATCTTTCTTGTGCGCACTTGAATCCGGCTGTTAGTATCGCGATGGTTGTTGGAGGCAGAATGAAACTTCGACAATTACCACTATACATTGTGGCCCAATTTGTGGGGGCATTTCTAGCGGCAGGGGTTGTCTTTCTGTTATTCTCTGATTCAATTTCTCAATTTGAGCTTCTCAATCATATTGTTCGGGGAACTCCTGCCTCGATTCAAACAGCGAAGATGTTTGGCGAGTTTTTTCAAAATACAGGTGGGGTTATCGTGGTCACCATGTTAACCGCATTTCTTGCGGAAGCTATTGGAACCTTTGTTCTTGTATTCCTTATCTTTTCTTTAACTGAAGGGTGTAATATAGGACGCCCCGACGATACATTGGTTCCATTTTTTATTGGACTTACCGTAACTGCTATTATTTCAGTTTTTGCCCCACTGACTCAAGCTGGGCTGAACCCCGCAAGAGATTTAGCGCCAAGAGTATTCTCGATGCTAGCTGGGTGGGGCTGGTCAGCCATGCCAGCTGGGAGTTTGATTGTTTACGTGTTGGGGCCCATTGTAGGGGGCTCTTTGGCAGCGCTATTGTTTACCCGAGTTATTGAACCCACGATGAAAACTGGAAAAGGGAGCTGTTCATGTTAAACGATCTAAAAGAGTATTATGGGCAGGTTATTAAGAGTGTGGATGATTTGAAAACAAGCACCTGTTCATGTGATGCGAACTCCTTGCCTGCTGAGATTAAAGAAATATTAACGGAGATAGATGACGAGATTATTGAGAAATTCTATGGATGCGGTTCACCTATACCATCGGCTCTCAATGGTAAAACGGTTCTGGACCTTGGCTGTGGTTCTGGTCGCGATGTCTATATCTTCTCAAAACTTGTCGGCGAAGCAGGCAATGTGATTGGTGTTGATATGACCAAGGAACAACTCGATGTTGCTAATAAATACGTAAAGCCGCAAATGGATAAGTTTGGATACAAGCGAACCAATGTTGAATTTAAGCTCGGGTATATTGAAGACTTGAAGACTATTGGAATAGCAGATAATAGCGTCGATGTAATCACGTCTAACTGTGTGATTAACCTTTCGCCAGATAAAAAGTCTGTATTTAAAGAGATATTCCGTGTTTTGAAACCTGGAGGGGAACTCTATTTCTCTGATATTTTTTCGGGAAGACGTGTTCCTGATGCTTTGAAGTCCGATCCTGTTTTACGTGGAGAGTGTCTCTCTGGAGCCATGTATGTTGAGGACTTTCGACGATTGATGACAGAAGTAGGATTTGCTGATTACCGTTTAACCGAAAGTGTTCGTAGTCCTATCAATAATCCAGAGATTGAAGCCAAAATTGGAATGGTAGATTTTTATTCCATGACCGTTCGGGCATTTAAGTTGGATTTAGAAGATATTTGTGAAGACTACGGGCAAGTAGCAACCTATAAAGGAACCATTTCAGGACATCCCCACTATTTTGACCTCGATGACCATCATCGGTTCTTTACTGGAAAGCCGATGCCCGTATGTGGTAACACCGCTGCTATGGTTGGTGATACCCGTTTTGGAGCGCACTTTAAAGTGGTTGGTGATAAATCTGTTCACTTTGGCGCGTTTGGGGCTGTTCCCACCGAGGAGACGCCAAATGATGGTGGCGGTTGTGGGTGCTAGGTTGGCAGTGGTACTATATCCAGCATGACTAAACTCATTCGATATGGTGTATCTATTGATAAAGAGCTTCAAGATAAGGTTGATGCCCTTCTGGAAAAGAAAGGCTATAAGAATCGATCTGAAGCCATTCGAGATTTGTTCCGCGAGAAGTTAATCAGTGAGGGGCATGAGGACAAGACCTCAATAGGAATGGGAACCATTTCCATCGTTTATGACCATCACATTCATGAGTTATCCTCAAAGCTTACAGAAATTCAGCACGACTTCCAAGATATTATTATCGCGTCTACCCACGTTCACATTGACCACCATAATTGTATGGAAGTGATTATGGTTAAGGGTGTCCTCTCCAAGCTGGAGAAACTCGCTAACCGCCTTTCTGTCGTTAAAGGCGTAAAAACAGGAAAACTGACTATCGCTTACTAATTTTTCTTCGTATAGTGACACGAATACTTATATCGTGTTACGATTATGCCATCTTTAATGGCGGAGGAAATGTATGCATATTCCAGATGGTTTTCTTGATTCAAAAACAGCCGCAGGTATGGGCGCAGCGGCGGCCACGGTCATTGGGCTTGCGCTAAGCAAGGTTCGGGCATTGGTTACGGAACTGGGGCTTGCTCCCGCCATGGCAGGAGCCGGTAACGGGATTAAATCTTTAACCGGAAAAGCGCAGCGGTTTGTCGGTCATGCAGGCAAGACTTATCTTTCTAAAATGGCCATGGTGACCTCATTAGTCTTTGCTACACAAATGTTTAATTTCCCGATTGCTAACGGAACGTCAGGGCATCTATTGGGGGGGCTTTTTGCGGCTCTCTTTCTTGGACCTTGGGGCGGTGCGCTCTCAATAACGATGGTGCTACTTGTCCAAGCCACCCTTTATGCCGACGGCGGACTTATCGTTCTGGGCGCCAACATTATGAATATGGCGTTCTTTGGGTGCATTATTAGTTATTTCGGTTATGTTCTGCTGAAGAAAACAGGACTTTCTGACAAAATATGCCTTTCTATTGCCGCATGGGCGTCAGTAGTATTTGCTTCGTCGGCTTGTGCGCTTGAACTAGGTATGTCGGGTACATACTCCCTTGTCGATGCATTAAGCGCCATGATCTCTGTTCATGCGGTTATCGGTATTGGGGAACTGCTTATTACTCTTATGTTGGTTTCAATTATGAAGAATATGTTGGGCTGGGAGGAATATCGTCATGAATAATAATGTAAAATTTGGAGTATTGGCTTCGCTTATTGTTGTTGCGGCTTCATTCTTTGCTTCATCATTTCCCGATGGACTTGAGTTCATTGCTGAGAAACTAGGCTTCCTTCATAAAGGCGTATCAGGTTCAGCGATAATGAAAGATTACTCGATTGCAATTCTTGGGAATGGGGCCATATCAACAGCCGTTGCGGGTCTTATTGGGATTGTGGTTATTCTGAGTGTATTTGCCTTGTTTACAAAAGTCACCACATTCAATAATAAGGGGTAAATAGGTGAATCGAAGTATAATCCTTGCCGGAACGATCTTGTTTGTATGTGTGGCAAGCTTTGCTGCACGCCCTCTGGGTGCCGACGATTACGCAACCCTTGAAAAAGGGAAAAGCGGATTTGAGTTGGGCTTTGATAATAATCAAAATCTAGCATTTTCTGTAAAACATGCACCGTTAAAAGATGTTGAACTATCAGCAGAGTATGCCATTCCGAACGGAACGTCTTTTGCATTTGACCAAGTGGTAATCAATGCCAAGGTAACATTAGCGGAAAAGTCGCTAGCTGGTTTGGATTATGGCCTTAAGGTTAAATATGGCAACGCTACGAAGACCATAGGATTAACGGGAATAGCAACTCTTCAAAACAAGTCGTTCAACGTGCATGGGAATGTTTCGTGTTTACCCAACGTCCCGTTAACTTTCTTGGTTGCGGGAGAGCTGGAAACACTTGAACCGATTGAGCCTGTTGGCGAATTATCTGTCGCTGGGGCGGACATTAACGGTCTTGTCGGTCTGCGCTATGAATTAAGCGAAGGGAATACCTTCGATGCTGCGGCAATATTTCCCGTTGCTGGTGCTGGAATCAGCTCACAATTTATTGGGTTTACATCTGAGTTTTAGCTGTCTTTTCTCTGCTCAACTCAACTCGGCGGGCACTCTTGGCGGGCTTGTCTCGGCGTAGCTTTTGCGAAGACGGAAGGTTGTCGGGTTGCTGGCGGCTTTGTTGGAATGCAGGTCTGCGAAGCGGTCTCTCGCTGAGCAGGGCGGTGTCAGGAAACGGGAAGCCAGTCGTCCACGGAAAGCCTAAGTCAGCGAGCGCAATAGTGCGAAGCTGGCTGGGTTTCGAGACGTTCAGCCGCTTGGGAAAGTTCCTTTGAAAACGGATAGCAACTTCGAAGGGCTTAGAAGATGACTGTTGGAACTTGTTGAACAGTTTAGGTC